>JAWOLC010000157.1:0-10626 GCA_033853925.1 Candidatus Eiseniibacteriota bacterium | reverse complement strand
GGTACGAGTGCCCCACGACCGGGCTGCCGATGCCGTAGCCGGTGATGGCGCTGCGCATCGCCCGCGAAGGATCCTCGAAGTAGGCCAGGCTGCCCGGGAGCACGCCGACGCAGGTCCCGCGGAAGGTGAGCCGGCCGCCCACCGCCGAGCCCGCGCCCGAGAACTTGGAGCGATCCTGGCAGGGCACCGCCAGCAGGGACTCCGGAAGCGGAGCCCGGATCGTCATGAGCGGGATCACGCCGTTGTAGAAGTCCCGGGTCTGCGGATTCGGCATGGGCGTCAGCGTCGAGGCCGAGGCCACGTTGCTCACCGTCACCGACTCGCCGTCGCCGGGGTTCAGGAAGTTGTTGACGTAGAGATCCACGCAGCTGCCGTTGGCCTCCAGGTTCGCCGCGTACACGAACCCGCCCGAGGAGAGCGAGTAGTTCGCGGTGTTCTCGGCGCTGGCCTCGGTGACCGTGCGGTCGAAGACCACCCGGATCGTGTCGGCGTGGACCGAGTAGGCGTCCACCGCGTTGGGCGGCACGCCCGAGCCCGCGCACACGTCCCACTCGCCGCGAATGCGAATCCGGGGACCGTAACTGGTGCTGAGGCCGTAGATGCCCTGGATGCCGCAGAAGATCGATCCCAGCGGGGGCTGCCCGAAGGTCGGGTTCGGAAGGGTCGTGCCGTCCACGTACATCGAGTCACAGGGGCCCACCGAGGAAGGCGGGCAGATGACGTTGTCCACGACGTACCAGTTGCTGCCATTGAGCTGCAGCCGCGCCACGCGCAGCTGCGTGCTCGCGACCCGCACGAGGCACCCCGCCCACTGGTCGGCCGCCGTGTTGCTCACCGAGGAGTTGAACTCCTGGACGGTGCCGTCATGGAAGGGGGGCAGGGGATGGCCCGAGGAGACGTAGCGGACGACCATGTGGCCCCACGAGCCGCTGAGGGAGGTCAGCTCGGGATCGCCGGAGTACTTGGTGTACTGGCCGCCCTCGACGACGACGCTGTCGCCGTAGGTGAACGGCGGGATCTCGTTCGCGGTGAAGCAGTCGATACCGGTGTAGGGGCCGCCGCCCGTGATCTGCATGTAGAAGCCGACGCCGCTGGTCTTGGTGTCGAAGGCCGTGCAGATGCCGCCCACGCCGTAGATGCTGTCGCCGATGGCCGGGTGGCAGGGCGCCGCGGGGTTCTGGATGTTGACGATGGTGAGCGAGTCCGGGCAAGCGCCGCCGGGACCGGGCGGGTATTGGGTCGCCAGCGCGGCAGCGGGCAAGGCCAGGAGCAGGATCGTCATGAGCAGTCGATGCGCGCGAATTCCCATGGTGGCAGCCTCCTCGGGGAAGATGCGTGGCGAAAGATCACGTCGTCGCCCGGCGGCACGTCCACGGGGACATGTGGCGGCCGCTGGCGCGCGTGGGTGTCCGGGATCATTGGCTGGAGGGAGCGGCACAGGCCTGCGCCGGAGCGCGTCCGGCGTGCGCTCGGGAGCGGCCCCAGGTTCGACGAGAGGACCGGACCGGACGGGATGGACGCCCGGGAGTGGACGCGGTCCCGCCGAAGCGGGCGGCGCAGCGGCCATTCGACAGCCTCCCAGCACGAGGCCGGCGGGGCGGGGTGACCTCGATGTCGCCCACGAGATCCCGCCGGCCCGTATTATCCACCCGAGGACGGTGAGGGGACAACAGGAAGTCGGCGCGCGCTCGCCGGCCGCGGGAAACGCGAAGGGCCCGCCGCTCGGCGGGCCCTCGCGCTTCGTGCCGCGTCTACGGTCCGACCTTGTACGACAGCCCGACCCGCAGCGCCAGCTGGTTGAAGTCGCTCACGACTCCGTACCACAGCTCGCCGAGGAACGCGGTCTTGGGCCCCATGGGCGCCTCGAAGCCGCCGCCCAGCTCGAGCCCGAGCTTGGTGTCGGAGCTTTCCACCGCCAGGAATCCGGGCACCTCGACCTTGGCGCTCAGGAAGTGGAGCCCCAGCCCGACGCCCGCGTACGGCTGGATCCGGGGCGAGGCCACGGAGAACAGGTAGGTGCCCCTCGCGCTCAGCGCGAGGTCGCTCACCGACGCCGAGGCGCCGCCGAACGCGTCCTCCGAATGCGACCAGTAGTCGAGATGGGTCGTGAGCCGGACCTGCGGCGCCAGCGTGCCCAGGTCGGCGAAGGCGCCGAAGCCCGCGGTCGCGTCACCGCTCTCCGGGCTGACGAGGCCCACCGTGCCGCCCATGGCCTTGAGTCCCAGGTTCGACTGCGCCACTGCATTCTGCGCGGCCACCGTGCAGAAGAACAGCGCGGCGAGACAGACGACGACCTTCTTCATGGGTCCTCCGTGAATGCCAATCGAGGATGGCACTCTCGATTGCGAGTTCGGCCGCACCCGCGGGTCGCGGGGGCCACGTGGGTGGAGCAAGGGCGGTGCCCGGCGGGGCGCCGGGCGCCGTGCCGAACGCCCGGGCGAATTCGCCGCCCGACTACGCCTCCGCGCCGGGGCGCGGGCGCGGCCAGGCCAGGCTCAGTGCCAGCCCGACGAGCATCACCACGGCGCAGCCCACCACGTTGTACCAGAGGAACGAGATGCGCGTGAGGCGGAAGCAGGCGATCACGCAGGCCTCGGCGACGATCGCCGCCACGAAGACGGCGCGGCCGCCGACGCGCTTCAGGTAGAACGCGGTGAGGAAGATGCCCAGGATGGTGCCGTAGAAGAGCGAGCCCAGGATGTTCACCGCCTCGATGAGCGAGCCCAGGCGGCTCACGTACTCGGCGAAGGCCACGGCGAAGGCGGTCCAGCCCAGGGTCAGGAGCCGCGAGGCCAGCACCTCGCGGCCGGCGGGCGGGCGCAGGTGTCGCAGCACGTCCACCGTCGAGGTGGAGGCGAGCGCGTTCAGCTCCGAGGCCGTGGAGTTCATCGAAGCGGCGAAGATCGCGGCCAGCACGAGCCCGACGACGCCCGCGGGGAGCACGGCCAGCACGAAGACCAGGAACACGTAGTTCGTGTCGCTGGTCTGGGCGCCCGGGTCGGCGCGCGCGATGAGCCGCGCGGTCTCGGCCCGCACGGCCCGGGCCTCGCCCTCCGCGGCGGCCAGCGCCGCCTCGGCCGCCGTGTGCCCCCTTCGGTCGCCCGCGTGGCGCGCGGCGACGAGGGCCCGCGCCGCGTCGCGGGCGCGGTCCTCGATCGCGCGATGGCTCGCCTCGAGCGCCCGCCATTCCGCGGCGTGGGCCCCGCCGGCCAGCCGCCCGGCCACGAGCGGGTTGAAGAAGAGCGGCGCCGGGGCGAACAGGTAGTAGACGGTGAGCAGAACGCCCAGGAAGAGGATGCCGAACTGCATGGGGATCTTGAGCAGGCCGTTCCACAGCAGGCCGAGCCGGCTGTCGCGCACCGACTGGCCGCCGAGGTAGCGACCCACCTGCGACTGGTCCGTGCCGAAGTAGGAGAGCTGGAGGAAGAACCCGCCGATCAGCCCGGACCACAGGTTGTAGCGGTCGTCGAGGTCGAAGCGCGTCTGCACGGGGTTCACGCGCCCCAGCCGGGCGGCGAGGGCGGTGGCGTCGGCGAGCCCCACGCCGGCGGGAAGCGCGCGCAGGATCAGCGCGAAGGCCAGGGCCATGGCGCCGAGGACGACGAGGAACTGCAGGACGTGCGCATGGCTCACGGCCTTGCTGCCGCCCGAGGTCGTGTAGATCACCGCCAGCCCGCCGAGCAGCGCGCAGGTCCAGCGCAGATCCCAGCCGAGCAGCACCGACAGCACCAGGGCCGGCGCGTAGATCGTGAGCCCCACCGCGAGGCCGCGCTGCACGAGGAAGAGCCCCGCGGCGAGCAGCCGGGTGCGGCGGTCGAAGCGATGCTCCAGGTACTCGTAGGCGGTGAAGACCTTCAGCCGCTGGTAGGCCGGCACGGCGGTGAGGCAGAGCACCACCATGGCGAAGGGCAGGCCGAAGTAGAACTGCACGAAGCGCAGGCCGTCCGCGAAGCCCTGGCCGGGCGTGGAGAGGAAGGTGATCGCGCTGGCCTGCGTGGCCATGACCGAGAGCAGCACGGCGTAGGCGCGCAGGCCGCGGTTGGCGAGCAGGTAGCCGGTGAGGTCGCGCGTGCCCCGCCCGCGCCAGGTGCCGTAGGCGACGAACAGCGCCAGCGTGCCGAAGAGGACCGTCCAATCGAGCGCGGTCACGCCGGAGTTCTCGCGCGCGGCCAGGCGGGCCGCGGAGCCCGAGGACGAAGCGGCCGGGAAGTGGCGAGCGCGTCGTATCCGCGAGGACACGTCGCGGCGGGGAGCGACCGAGCCGACGGCGTCATCGGGCGGGTCAGCGGCCCGCGCTCACCAGGTTCGCGAACAGCCGCCACGCGCCGGGCACGCCCGCGGGGAGCTGGCGGAAGAAAGCGAGCCCCGTGTAGATGAAGACGCCCTTGCCGTACTTCGTGTAGAGCAGCCCGCCGTCGCGCGGCGGCTCGCCGGGGTCGTTCGCCGAGAGCACGGTGTCGTAGCGCGGGTCCCACGGCCCCGCGTACGAGAGCCCGCGCTCCTGCACCCAGCCGTCGAAGTCGCGCGCCGTGATCTTGTTGGGCACGTTGAGCAGCGGGTGCGCGGGTTTCAGGAACCGCATCTCCGCCTCCTCCACCGCCACCCGATCGCGCGAGATGGTGAAGGGCCAGGGGCCGAGCCGGTCGTTCAGCGCCGCCTCGGGCGTGCAGTACTGCACGACCAGCCGCCCGCCGTTCTTCACCCAGTCGAGGAGGCGGGGCTCGAGCACCCGCAGCCGCGGGCGCGTGTTGTAGGCGCGCACGCCGGCGACGATGCAGGAGTAGCGCGACAGGTCCGCGTTCTCGACCTCGTCGTCGTCGAGCAGGGTGACGCGGAACCCCATCTGGCGCAGCGCCTCGGGCACCTCGTCGCCGGGCCCCATCAGGTAGGCGATCTGCTCGCCGCTCCGCGCCAGGTCCACGTGCACGAGGTGCGACTCGCAGGGCGGCAGCATCGTCTGGATCGGCACGTGCGGATAGTCGATGCGCAGGAGCCCGCTCGCGTACGCCCGCCCGCCCACTTCGACCGCGGCGCGCAGGGTCTCCGCCTCGGCGTCGCCGCCGGCCGTCACGCGGAAGCCCACGATCTGCTCGGCGCCGGCGCCGAGCCGGACGGGCACCTGCGCGGGCGTGGCGCTCCAGCCGGCCGGCAGCAGCAGCCGCGCCGCGCCCGCGACCGGGGCGCCCGTGCTCTGCACGGCCAGTCGCACCTCGCGCGTGAGCGGAGCCGCCGCGCGCCCCTGGCTGGAGCGCGGCCGCGCGAACAGGTAGACGCCCTGGTCGAGCTGGCAGGTCACGGGCGGGAGCACCTCCAGATCCCGGTAGCGATCGCCGTAGACGCGGTCGGTCCAGCGGTAGACGACCGGCACCTCGTAGGTGACGGGCTCGCCGGCGAAGTCCACCGTCGCGCGGACGACGACCTCGGGAGCGTTCTCGGCGTCGCCGATCCGCCGCGGGTCGTCCACCACGAAGGAGCCCTTGAGCGGCCGCTCGCGCAGCCAGTACGGCTGGGTGAAGGGCAGGTCCGCCGGCAGCGCGATCGTCGCCACGGCGGCCACGGCCTGGTCGTCCGCGAGCGGCCGCCTCGCGCTCTCGGCCGGAGCCGACGGATCCGCCACGAGCGGCGGAGGCGCGCCGCCCGGGGGGCCCGGTGGGGCGGAGGCGGCGCTCGCCGCGTAGTAGGCTCGCGCGGCGAAGGGCGCGACGAGGCCGGTCAGCGCCAGCGGGGCTGCCGAGCGGTTGATGGCCGTGATCGTCACGGGCAGCGAGTCGCCGGGCGTGACCGTGGGGGTGGCGGCGAGCGCCTCGAGCCACAGGCCCGCGCACGAGCGCATCACCTCTTCCAGCTCCCCCTGCTTCTCGACCACCAACGGATCCCGCGGCAGCGCCCGCATCGCCGCGTGCGCGCGGGCGAGGATCGGGAGGATGCCGAAGGGCCGAGCGGGGTCGAATTGACGCTCCGCCTCGCGCAACAGCGCCGCGAGCGCGGCGCCGCCCGGCACGCGCGCCCAGTCGGTGGCGACGCCGTCCATGAGGTCCCCGCTGGCGGGCTCGCCGTCCACGTGCAGGAAGGACTCGCTCACCGGCCCGCGGCGCTCGCGCGTGCCCGCGCCCTGGCTGCGGTTCAAGCTGCGCGCGCGCCCGCCGACCTCGCCGTAGGAGAGGCCGAGGGCCGGATCGTAGGCGTCGGCCTCCAGCGTGACGCGCCGCCCCGGCGGCGGCTCGCGGCCCGGCGGCCCGAAGGAGAAGCTGTTCCACACCAGTCGCTTCGCCTGCCACGGCGTCACGTACGCGAGCTGCTCGGGGAAGCGCGTGGAGTCGGCGGCGGCACGGAACGCCTCGCCCGCGAGGATCGCCGAGGCCGTGTGATGGCCGTGGCCGCCGCTGCCGTCGGTGGCGAAGCGGCTGACGACGACGTCCGGGCGGTAGCGGCGGATCACCCAGACCACGTCGGCGAGGATGCGGTCGTGGCCCCAGATCGAGAGGGCCTCGTCGGGGCTCTTCGAGAAGCCGTAGTCGAGCGCGCGCGTGAAGTACTGCTCGGCGCCGTCCAGGCGCCGCGAGGCCAGCAGCTCCTGCGTGCGCAGCACACCCAGCGCCTCGCCCTGCTCGGGGCCGAGGATGTTCTGCCCGCCGTCGCCGCGCGTGAGCGAGAGATAGGCGGCGCGCAGGAGGCGGCCGTGCGTGAGGTAGGCGAGGAGCGTGGTGTTGTCGTCGTCGGGATGCGCGCCGACGTAGAGCACGCTTCCCGTCACCTGCAGGCGGCGGAGCGCGACCCGCAGCTCCGCGGCGTCCAGGGGCACGGGGGGATGCGGGTCGGCCGCGGCGCGGAGCGCGGGCAGGGAGAGAGCCAGGGTGAGCGCGACGACGAGGGCGGCGAGAAGGCTGCGCATGCGGAACGTCCTCCCGAGCCGGGATCGGCCCCTCGGGAGGAAGCCCACTGGCCCTCGCACCGGGAGCCGAAGAGCGACTGCTCGTGGCGGCGCCCGAGAAGGGCGCCGAATTCGCGGCTGCGTGGCATCGTACCGTATGGCTCCGGGTCAGGCGAACCTCGCCGGCGGCGCCCATGCGGGCCGCCGGCCGCATCTGAAGCGATGGGCCGCGGGCCGTGGCAGGCCGGGGGAGGGGACGTCGGTGGGGCGGGCCGGGGCTCGGTCGCTCGGGGGGATCGGGCCGTCGCGGGCCGGCGACTTCGCACTGGTGATGGCGACGGGCATCGTCTCGCTCGCGGCCGACGAGGCGGGGCTGCACGCGGTCGCGCGGCTCCTCTTCGGCTTCAATGTCGTGGCCTACGCCGTCCTGGCCCTGCTCCTCCTGGGGCGCGTGGCGGTGCGGCGCGACCGGGTCGCGGCCGAGCTGGAAGGGCCGGACACGGGCCACGGCTTCCTGGCGATCGTGGCGGCCACGAGCGTCGTCGGTGCGCAGTGCGAGTCGCTCGCGGCGTGGACGACCGCGGCAGCCGTCCTCCTGGCGCTGGCGGCGGCGCTCTGGCTGCCGCTCTTCCCCGCCTGGGCCGCTTCCCTCGCCGCGCGCCGGCGGCAGGGCGATCTCGCGGGGCGCGTGAGCGGCGGCTGGCTCCTCGCCACCGTGGCGCCGCAGTCCCTCGCCGTGCTCCTCTGCCTGATCGCCTCTCGATGGGAGTGGAGCGCTCTCTTCCCCGTGGGCCTGGCGCTCTGGCTCCTCGGCGCCGCCCTCTACGTCCCGGTGATCGCTCTCGTCATCCGTCGCCTGGCCTTCCTGCCTCTCGAGCCGGCGGAGTGCCGCCCGCCGTACTGGATCGCGATGGGCGCCCTGGCCATCACCGCGCTCGCGGGGGCTCGCCTGACGGAGCTGGCCGCCTCCGGGCAGGCGCCGGAGGCGCTGATCCCGCCGCTGCGGGCGGCCACGAGCGCGGTCTGGGGGCTGGCCACGGCCTGGATCCCCGTGCTCCTGGCCCTCGGCGTCTGGCGTCACGTGGTCCGGCGTCAGCCGCTCCGCTACGAGGTCGGCTACTGGGCGATGGTCTTCCCGCTCGGCATGTACGCGGCGAGCACGCGGGCTCTCGCGCGCACCGGCCGGGAGCCGGCCCTGGGCGTGATCGCGCGCCTCTTCGCCTGGCTGGCTCTCGCCGTCTGGGCTCTCGTGCTCGTGGGCCTGGTCCGGAACGTGATCCGCCGGCTGACGAGGGCTGGACAATCCGCGCGGCCTCCGGGGACGGCCGAATCGAATGGACGGGCCGGCGCATCTGTAACCAGGTCGGTTACGGAAGGGCGGCCGCCGGGCGACCCAGCGGGGAGTGTCGAGATGCCGAGCACGATTGGGCATGCGGGATGGCGAGCGGGAAGTCCGACCGCGGCGCGGGAGTCGATCGACCCCCGGACGACCGTGGGTCCCGTCCACCTCACGGTCCGCGATCTGGACAGGGCCGTCGAGTTCTACGAACAGCAGCTCGGGCTCCGCGTGCGCGAGCGGCGGGAAGGCGGGGCCTGGCTGGGCGCGGGCGGACCCGATCTGCTCGTCCTCGGCGGCAGCCCCGGCGCGCCGCGCGCGCGGCGGACGACGGGGCTCTATCACTTCGCGCTGCTCGTGCCCACGCGCCGCGACCTCGCGCGAGCCCTCAAGCACTTCCTCGCCGCGCAGACGGGGCTCCAGGGCGCGGCCGATCATCTCGTGAGCGAGGCGCTCTACCTGGCCGATCCGGAAGGGAACGGCATCGAGGTCTATCGCGACCGGCCGCGGGCGGAGTGGTCGCTCGCGAACGGGGAGCTGCGCATGACGACCGATCCCCTCGACGTGAACGGCTTGATCGCCGAGGCCGTGGGCGCCGAGCCGTGGAACGGACTGCCCGCCGGCACGCGCATGGGCCACGTTCACCTGCGGGTCGCGAACCTGGAGGAGGCCGAGCGCTTCTACGTCGGCGGGCTGGGCTTCGAGCGGATGACGAGCTTCGGCCATTCCGCCCTGTTCGTCTCGGCGGGGGGCTACCACCATCACCTCGGCCTCAACACCTGGCTGAGCGCGGGCGCGCCGCCGCCGCCTGCGGGCTCGGCCGGGCTCGATCGCTTCGAGATCCTGCTGCCCGACGAGGCCGCGCTCGAGGCGGTCCTCGCTCGCGCCCGCCACGCGGGGGTCGCGACGCAGCGTTGCGACGATGGGTACCTGACGAGCGATCCGTCGGGGAACCGGCTCGTGCTCCGGGTCGGGAGCGACGAGGCCGCTCGGGGTTCGAACGCCCGATGACGGGCTGCGACAGCGCCGCCTTGCGGCGCCGGAGGTCCCGATGAAGTACCTGTTCCTCGTCGGTCGGATTCTGTTCGTCTACATGTTCATCAAGGCCGGGCTCACGACCCACTGGACGGGGATGGCCGTCCAGTACGCGCGTGCCGCGGGGGTGCCGCTCCCGCAGCTCTTCGTCCCGCTGAGCGGGGTCATCGCCCTGGTCGGCGGCGTCATGCTGCTCGTCGGCTTCAAGCCCAGGATCGGGGCGTGGCTGCTGGTGCTGTTCCTCGTTCCCGTCACGCTCTTCATGCACCGCTTCTGGGGCCTGAGCGACGCGCAGGCGGCGATGAGCCAGCAGGGCCAGTTCCTGAAGAACTGCGCGATGATCGGGGCGGCGCTGATGTTCCAGTTCATCGACCGCTGGCCGCTGTCGATCAAGGCGTAGGCGCGGCCTCCCGTCTTCCGGCTCTCGCGCTGCACGCCAGTGCGTGCCGCACCCGCGCTTCGAGTGGTGCCTCGGCCATGCCCTCGCACCGTGCGGCCGCTCGGCGGGCCTCGTCCACGCGCAGCCCGAGGGCGCGCAGCCAGGGAACGACCTCCTCCGCCGCGGCGACCTCGCGCGCTCGCTGCTCGGCGGCACGAGCGCGCGTCTCTTCTCCGGCGGGCGCCGGCACCACGGCGGCACGCACGCGCTCCCGGGCGGGCGCGACGGCGAACCCGCACGCTCGCTCCGTCACGAGCGCGGCGTTCTCCCCGCCGGCCTGGGCACGCGCCTCCCGCGCCGCCTGCTGAGCCGCCTCGCGCTTGCGGGACATGAAGCCGGAGCCGAATTGCTGCTCGGCGGCGTACTGGTTGTGCGCCCGGCACCGCAGCCGCGGGTTCTCGGCCGTGGCCCGCCCGCCGCGGGCTACCGGCTCCACGTGGTCGAATTCGAGCCTCGTCCGGGCCTCGCAACGCTTGCCGGACGCGCTCAGGAACGTGCACTGCCCCCCTGCCCTCGCGGGGCGGGTGGATCTATCCGCGCTGGAGCGGATAGATCGGTGCGCGACCCAACTTGCCCCGGGGCAAGTTGCAGCTCGTCAGGCACGCGCGACGCAACATGCCCCGGGGCATGTTGTAGCTCACCAGGCACGCCCGACCCAACTTGCCCCGGGGCAAGTTGCGGAGTGGCCGGAAGGGCGGCGCCGGGCAGGGCCACGACCAGCGGCAGCAGCTCCGATCGGGGAAAGCGCTCGGCCAGCAGCTGCTCGATGTGTGCCTTGCTCTGGCCCGCGGCGGCACCGAGCAGCTCGGCCGCGTTCTCCGGGTCAGGTAGGGCGCCAGGAGGACGACCGCGCTCAGGTGCAGCCGGCCATCCGCCACCATCGGGAAGATGGCAGGGAAGTCGCGGGCGGCCCGCGCGGCGCGGATGCGCCTGCAGGCCATGTCT
>JAWOLC010000156.1:0-8826 GCA_033853925.1 Candidatus Eiseniibacteriota bacterium | reverse complement strand
GCGCCGCGGCGCCGACCCGGGGCCGCGCCGGCCCGCCCGACGCCGCGGACCGTGCGCACGCGACGAGCGCGCGAAGGCGCGCGACCGGCGGGGTCCGCCGGGTCGGCACTGAGCCCGCGAGAGTAGTCAGCGGTACCTTCGGCCCGATTGTCGGTGCCCGCAGCGAGCCCTAGACTCCGCCCCAAACGGGTCCCCATGCCGAACTCCACCCGCAGGGCCGCCAGCGCGATCGAGACCACGGTCTGCCCCTACTGTGGGATGGGCTGTCGCATCCTCCTCCAGGGTTCGAGCGCATTCCCGCTGGCGCACGACCCGGTGACCCAGGGCGCGCTCTGCCTGCGCGGCTGGGGGTCCGCGGAGCTGCTCTGGTCGCCGCTGCGTCTCACCACCGCGCGCGTGCGAACGCGCGACGGGGCGGCGGGCGCGGCGCCGGTCGAGACGGCGCTCGATCAGGCGGCGGAGCGGCTGCGGGCGATCCGAGACCGGCACGGGGCGCGGAGCATCGGCGTCCTGGGCTCGGCGCGCGTCACCGTCGAGGAGTGCCGGCTGCTCCTGCGCCTCGCGCACGCCCTGGGCACGCCGCACGTGGACTCGCTGCAGCGGCTCGGCTACGAGCCGGTCTCCGCGCTCGGCCTCGAGGCGCTGGAGGAGGCGCGGAGCATCCGGGTGCTGGCAGCGAACCTCACGGTGCGCCAGGCGCAGGCCGGGCGGCGCGTGCTCCGTGCCATCCGCCGGGGCGCCGACGTGCGCTTCGTCCACGCCCGGCGCGTGCAGCTCTCGCGGCTCGGCGCCGAGCACGTCCACCCGCTGCCCGGGCACGAGCTGGAGGCCCTCGAGCCGCCGGGCGACGGCGAGGTGCTGGTGGCCACGACGGAGCTGGCGATCGCCGGCCAGGGCGCGCGCCTGCTGCGGGCCGCGCGCGAGCGGCGCACCGTGCTCCTCGCCGACTACGTGAACCAGCGCGGCATGGTCGAGGCCGGCGTCCGCCCCCGCGCGGATGGCCTCTCCGCCTGGGAGATGCTGCAGCGGGCCGCGGCCGGGGAGCTCAAGGCGCTGGTGGTCGTGGCCGACGATCCCTTCGAGTTCTTCCCCGCGCTCGCCGGCGAGGCCTTCGCGCGCGCCGAGCTGGTGATCGTGGCCGACGCGCTGCGCACGCGGGCCACGGAGCGCGCGGACATCGCCCTGCCCGGCGCGCTGCTGGCCGAGAAGGACGGGAGGGTCGTCAATTTCGCGGGCCGGGTGCACGACCTGCAGGCGGTGGCCGCCCCGCCGGGCGGCTGGAGCGAGGGGCGCCTGCTCGAGCAGCTCGTGGCCGCGATCGGCGATCGGGGCGAGCCTCCTCGTCTGGCCGCGGCCGCCGAGCCCTCCGAGCCCGCCTCCGCCGACCGGCCCTCGGACGGCTATCCCTTCCTCGCCGCGCTGGACACCACCTCCTTCTGGAACACGCACGCTCTCACCCGGGGCGCCGTCTCCCCCTGGCGCGAGGCCCGCAACATCTTCGCCGACTTTCCTCCCGGCTACGCCACGCTGAACCCCGACGACGCGCGCGCCCTGGGCGTTCAGTTCGCCGGCGCCGTCACGCTCACGAGCGCCGACGGGTCCGTGTCCCTGGCCGCGCGGCTGCACCCGCGCGTGGTGGCGGGCACGGTGTGGATCCCGATGTACGCCTGGGAGCGCGTGGGAGCCAGGCTGGGGGCGCTGGCCTTCGACGAGTGCCTGCGCATCCCCGTCTTCCGGCCCCGGGCGGTGCGCCTGTCGCGCCCGGGCGCGGAACGGCCCCAATGAGCCGCGGGCCGCGCTGGGCGAGCCGTGCCGACCTGGACGGCGTGCTGGATCACCTGGCCACGGAGGGAGCGCTCGTGGCCCCCGTCCGCGCCGAGGGCGAGGTGCTGTTCCGCCGGGTGCCGGGCGCGGCCGCGATCTGCCGCGACTACGTGAACGCCCTGGTGCCGCCCAAGGACCTGCTCCTCCCCAGCCCCCAGCGACTCCTCGGCTATCGGCTCGAAGGCGGACGCCCGGCGCTGGATCCCCCCGCGGAGGAGCGGCTCGAGCCGTTGGTCCTCTTCGGCGTGCGCTCCTGCGACGTGGCGGGCTTCGTCTATCTGGACCGCTTCCTCTCCGGCCAGGTCTTCGGCCGCCCGGATCTGGCGGACACGCCCTTCCGCGCCCGGCGCGAGGCGCTCACCGTCCTGAGCGTGGTCTGCCTCGCGCCCGGCCCGACCTGCATGTGCGTCTGCTGCCAGGGCGGCCCCGCCCTCGAGCAGGGCTACGACTGGCAGCTCACCGCGCTCGAGGAGGGCTGGCTCGTCGAGATCGGCAGCGAGAAGGGAGAGCGGCTGGCCGAGCGCTTCGCCGCGGCGCTGCCGGCCGCGGAGCCGGCGGCGGTGCGCGAGAAGGAGGAACGGGTCCGCCAGGTGGTCGAGGGGTTCGACCATTTCTCGGCGAATCGCGTGCAGACCATGGCCGGCTCGCGCCTGACCTCCACCGGGCGCCTGGCCCCCGCCTTCTGGGAGCGGGTGGGCGAGCGCTGCTTCGAGTGCGGGGGCTGCGCCTTCGTCTGCCCGACCTGCTACTGCTTCAACGTCGCCGACGTGGGCCCGCCCTGCCCCCTGGACGAGGCGGCCACGGACGTGCCGGCGGTGCCGGGCGGGCGCGTGGCGGGCGCGGTGGAGGGGGCCGACGGCGGCGACGGCTGCTGGGAGCGGCTGCGCTTGCGCGACTGCTGCATGCTGCCCGGCTTCGTGCGGCAGGCCGGCGGCGGCTACCCGCGCTGGACCACCGGCGAGCGCTGTCTGACGCGCTTCTTCCACAAGCTCTCCTGGCAGTTCCACGCCCGCATGGGCGCGCTGGGCTGCACGGGCTGCGGCCGCTGCACGGTCGTCTGCCTGGGAGGCATCGGCATCGAGCAGGTTTCCTCCGAGATGACGGCGGCCTTGATCGGCGCCGGGCGAGGCGGGGCGAAGCCCGCCGCGAGAGGCTGAGCGCCATGGCCACGCTCGAGAAGATCCCCCTGCCGACGAGCGGCGACCTCTATCGCCCGCGGCTCGCCCGGGTGCTCGAGCGGCGCGAGGAGGTGGCCGCCTCGGGCCAGACGCGGCTCGTCGCCACGCTCCTGCTCGAGCGCGGCGACCTCGACTTCAGGCCGGGGCAGTTCGTCGAGGTCGGGGTGTTCGGCGCGGGCGAGATCCCGATCTGCATCTCCTCGCCTCCCGGGACCGACGACGGGCTCGCCATCACCGTGCGGGCCGTGGGCGTCGTGTCCGATCTGCTCACGCGGGCGCGGCCCGGCGACGTGCTCAGCCTGCGCGGGCCGTGCGGCAACGGCTTCGACCTCGACGAGTGCGTGGGCCGCGACGTGCTCTTCGTGGCCGGCGGCATGGGGCTGCCCGCCCTGCGCGGGCTGCTCGGCGAGCTGCTGCTGCACCGCGAGCGCTACGGCCGCATCGTCGTGCTGCACGGCGCGCGCACGCCGCGGGACCTGCTCTATGCCTGGCAGTACTCCGCCTGGCATCAGCACGGCGTCGAGCTGCTGCTCTCGGTGGACCGCGGCGACGGGCGCTGGGAGCTGGGCGACGAGCCCCCGCGCATGGTGGGCTTCCTCACCACCTGGTTCCCACGCCTGCTCCTCGACCCGGAGCGGGCGATCGCCTTCCTCTGCGGTCCGCCGGTGATGATCAAGGTGGCCTGCCGCGAGCTGACCCGCAAGCTCGGTCTGGCCCCCGAGCGCTGCGTCGCCACGCTCGAGCGGCACATGAAGTGCGGCATCGGCAAGTGCGGGCACTGCGTGGTCGTGGACCGGTACGTCTGCGTGGACGGCCCGGTCTTTCGCTACGACGAGCTGACGGCGCTCGAGCGCATCGAGGCGCCGTGGTGAGGGAGCGATGAGCGAGCCGGCGGAGTCGATCGCGGCGCTGGTCCTGGGCCGGCGCACGCTCGTCGTGGGCGTGGGCAACGAGATGCGCGGCGACGACGGCGTGGGCCCGCTGGTGGCCGGGCGTCTGGCCAGGCGCCTCGCCGACGGCGCCCTCGACGCGGGCACCGTGCCCGAGAACTACCTGGGCACGATCCTCGCCCACGCTCCCCAGGTCGTGCTCTTCGTGGACGCCGCGGACCACGGCGGCGCCCCGGGCGCCTGGTGCCTCGCGCGGGTGCGCGACCTCGAGAGGCGCGGCGCCGGCACGCACGACGCCTCCCTGCGACTGCTGGCCTCCCTGCTCGAGGCCGAGGGCGCGGAGTGCTGGCTCGTGGGGGTGCAGCCCGCGGCTCTCGTGCCCGGGCAGGCCATGAGCCCCGAGGTCCTGGCCTCGGGGCGGCGCCTGGCGCGCACGCTCGCCCCGCTGCTGGCCATGGAGGTCGCGCATGCGTGAGTGGGCCCTGGCCGGCTTCGCCTCGCTCGTCGGCCTGCCGCTGCTGGGGGCGCTCCTCGCCGGGTGGCGCAGGGGCCGCGCGGGAGACGCGATCGCCGTGGCCGTCACCGCCCTCACCGCGCTGGTCGCCGGGGCGATGGTGGCGCTCGGCGGCCTGGGCGGGCTCGCCGTGCCCCTCGGAGGGCTGCCGGTCGTGGACCGCCTGGCGGGGCGGCCCGTGCCGCTCTTCGGCTTCCTGCTCGATCCCCTGTCGAGCATCGTGCTGCTGGGTGTGGTCCTGCTCGGCTTCGCCTGCGTGCTCTACTCCACCCGGTACGTCGGACCGGCGAACCGGGAGCAGCCCGTGCCCGAGGACCGCCGCCGCTACCACTTCTGGCTGCTGGCCTTCGTGGGCGCGATGGCGGGTCTCGTCACCTCGGCGACGCTCCTCCAGCTCTTCCTCTTCTGGGAGGCGACGACCCTGTGCTCCTGGGCGCTGATCGGCTTCTACGACCGCGAGCACGGCGCCCTGGCCGCGGCGCGCAAGGCTTTCCTGATGACCGCCAGCGGCGGCCTCTGCCTGCTGGGCGCGACGCTCGCGTTGCTCGCCCTGACCCGCTCGGTGGGCTTCGACGCCTTCGCCCTGCTGCCGGACGCGCTCCGCGCGGTCGCGGGCCCGCTCCTCCTCGGCCTCCTCCTGCTCGGCGCCTGGGCCAAGTCCGCGCAGGTCCCGTTCCACACCTGGCTGCCCGACGCGATGGCCGCGCCGAGCCCGGTGAGCGCCTACCTGCACGCCGCCTCCATGGTGAACGCGGGCGTGTACCTGGTGCTGCGCGTGGTCACCGCCGCCGCTCCCACGGGCGCCGTGCCGGGCGGGATCGGCCTCCTCATCGGCCTCATGGCGGCCCTCACGCTCGTCGTCTCCGTCGCGCAGTTCTTCTTCCAGGACGACCTCAAGCGCCTGCTCGCGCTCTCGACGATCAGCCACCTGGCGTACGTGATGCTGGGCGCGGCCCTGGGCGTGGCGGGCTCGGGGCGCGCCGTGCAGGGCGCGGCCCTTCACATCCTCGCGCACGGCGCGGGCAAGGGCCTGCTCTTCCTCTCCGTGGGCACCCTGAGCTTCGCCGCCGGCACCCGCCGGATCGCCGATCTCTCGGGCGTGCTCCGCCGCTCCCCGGTGACGGCCGTGACCTTCCTGGTGGGAGCGCTCACGGTCACGGGCGTCCCGCCCTTCGCCGGCTTCTGGAGCAAGCTCCTGATCGTGAGCGGCGCCGCCCAGCTCGGCGGCTGGGGCGTGGGCGTCGCCGCGCTCCTCGTGGCCGAGAGCGTCGTGGCCTTCGCCTGGTTCCTGTGGATCGGACAGAAGGTCTTCCTCGGCCCGCCCTCCCCGGCGGCGCAGTCCATGGCGCCCCTGCCGCGCGCCATGGCCGTGGCCCTGGTCTTCCTGGCCGTGCTCTGTCTCGCGGTCACCGCCGCGGGCTTGCCCCTGGCCCACGGCGTGGCCGCGGCCCCCGCATCCCTCCTCGCCCTCTTCGGGAGCGGACGATGAGCGGCGCGTGGCTGTGGAGCCTCCTCGGGGCCTGGCGGCTCGACGGGCTCTCGGCCCTCTTCGCGGTGTTGATCCTGGCCGTGGGTGGCGCGGCGCTCGTGTACTCGCCGGCCTACCTCGGGCAGGAGCGCTACCGGGGCGAGAGCCGCTGGCGGTACTGGCCGCTCTTCGCCCTCTTCCTCCTGGGCATGCTGGGCGCGGTGGCGGCCTGGGACCTGGTCCTCTTCCTCGTCTGCTGGGAGGTGATGACCCTCGCCTCCTACGTCCTCGTGGCCTACGAGGCCAGCGACCGGCAGACCCTGTGCGCGGCGTTCAAGTACTTCGTCATGACGCACGTGGGCACGGGCTGCCTGCTGTTGGGGATCGTGATCCTGGGCGCCCGGGCCGGGAGCTTCTCCTACGACGCGCTGCCGGGGGCGATGCGCGACCTGGCGGTCCTCCGGCCCGGGCTGCTCCATCTGGTGCTGGGGCTCTGCTTCGTCGCCTTCGCCACGAAGGGCGGCCTGTGGCCCTTCGGCGACTGGCTCCCCGACGCGCACCCCGCCGCGCCCGCCCCGGTCTCGGCCGTGCTCTCCGGCGTGATGGTGAAGCTCGGCCTCTACGGCTTCCTGCGCCTCTTCGTCTGGAACCTGGCGGCGGTCGCGCCGGGCGCCGCGGCCGGCTGGGGCTACGGGCTGCTCGGCTTCGGGGTGCTCTCGGGGCTCCTCGGGGGCATGGCCGCCACGGCCGCGCTGGACGCCAAGGTGCTGCTCGCCTACTCCTCGATCGCCCAGAGCGGGCTCGTCGCCGCGGGTACGGGCGCCGCCCTCGTGCTCGCCCCCGTGCATCCGGGCCTCGCCGGCCTCGCCCTGCTGGGGGCCGCCTTCCACGTGACCGGGGATGCGTTCGTCAAGTCGCTGCTCTTTCTCACGGCCGGCTCGCTGCAGTACCGCACCGGGAGCCGCCGGCTCGAGGATCTGGGCGGGCTCTTCCAGGCGATGCCCGTGACCGGTTGGGCCGCGCTCCTCGCCTCGCTGGCGATCGCCGGCTTCCCCCCGCTCACCGCCTTCGTCAGCAAATGGCTGCTCATGCAGTCCACGATCGTCTCGGGCACGCCCTTCGTGGCGGTGGCCGGGCTCGGCGTGCTGCTGGCGAGCCTCCTCTCGATCCTCTACGCCCTCAAGTTCTTCATCGCCGGCTTCGCCGGCCGCGAGATGCGGGCGGGAGACCTCGAGGTGCCCGGCGCGATGCGCGCGGCGCAGCTCTTCCTCGCGGGCGCGGTGCTGGCGCTGAGCGCCGTGCCAGGGCTCTGGCTGCGAGCGCTGCTCGCCGCGTTCGCGGGCTGCCCGTTCCTGGCGGCGAGCGGGCTCGCCGGGGTGTGGGGAGCGGGCGCCCTGCGGCCGCCGAGCGGCGCCTTCGCTCCCCTGCTCCTCGTCCTCCTCGGGCTGGGGGTGGCGGCTCTGGCGCGCCTGGCCCTCGGGACGCGGGCCGAGCCGCGGCGCGGCGCCGTCTGGCTGGGTGGCCTCGGGGGCGCGGCGCCGCGCGGCCAGCCGCTCGGCTTCTACTCGACGGTGCGGCCCGAGCTGGAGCGCGCCTACCCGCGGCTGCGCCTGCCGGCCTGGCACCGCCCCGCCTGGGTGGCCGGGCTGCCGGCCGCCTTCGACCTGGACCGGCTGCTCTACCGCCCGCTCGCCGAGGCCGGGCGGCGCACGAGCCGGGCCCTGCGGCGCACGCACACCGGGCTGCCACACGCCTACATCGCCTGGCAGCTCGCGGGCGCGCTCGCCCTCGTCCTGTTCCTGATCCTGCGCCGCCGCGGGATCGCGCCTTGAGAGGAGCCCGGGCATGAGCGAGAGCACGACGACAGCGGGCACCGCGGAGATCGTGGGCGCCCTGCGCTCGAGCCTCGGCCCGCGCCTGGCGGGCGCCGCGGAGCCCGTTCCCGGCCGGCTCTACCTCACGGTCGAGCGCGCAGTCACGCTCGAGGCGGCCCGCGCGCTCTACGAGGGGCTGGGCGCGCGCTACGTGATCAGCATCGGCGTGGATCGCCGCCTGCAAGCCTCGGGACCGGCTCCCGCCGGGGAACACCTTCCCGCCTCGGGGCCGGGCTTCGAGGTGCTGCACGTCTTCGCCCTCGACGCTGCCCACCTGCGCTGCGCCGTGCGCGTGCCTCTGCCGGCGGTGGCGCCCAGCCTGCCGAGCCTCACCCCGCTCGTTCGCGGCGCGGCCTGGGCCGAGCAGGAGATGCGCGACCTGTTCGGCATCGTCGCCGAAGGGCACCCGGATCCGCGGCGCCTGGTGCTGCCCGACGGCTTCCCGGCGAACCTGCACCCGCTGCGCAAGGACTTTCCCTACGACTTCAAGCCCCCCGAGGACCCGACGGCCCGCTTCGAGCCGAAGCCGCCGCCGCCGGGCAGCACCGAGCTGCCGCTGGGCCCGTTCTTCCCGGTGCTCGAGGAGCCCTCGCAGTGGCGGCTGTTCGTGGACGGCGAGAACGTGGTCGGCGCCGACTACCGCGGCTTCTTCAACCACCGGGCGATCGAGAAGCTGGGCGACAGCGTGCTCGGCTACAACCAGGTCGTCTTCCTGGCCGAGCGGATCTGCGGCATCTGCGGCTGCGTGCACTCGGCGTCCTACTGCCAGGCCGTCGAGGAGGCGGCGGGCCTGGACGTGCCCTGGCGCGCGCGGCTGATCCGCACCCTGATCCTGGAGCTGGAGCGGGTGCAGAGCCACCTGCTGTGGCTGGGCATCGCCGGCCACATCGTCGGCTTCGACTACGTCTTCATGCAGTCGTGGAAGCTGCGCGAGCCGCTCATGTGGCTGGCCGAGTTCCTGACCGGCAGCCGCAAGCACTTCGCCTGCAACCTGGTCGGCGGGACGTCGCTGGACGTGCCCGCCGCCAAGCACGCGCGCATCCTGGACGTGGCGGCCACGGTCGAGCGCGAGACCCTG
>JAWOLC010000155.1:0-23973 GCA_033853925.1 Candidatus Eiseniibacteriota bacterium | reverse complement strand
CGCGATCGCGGGCCGGGGGCGCGGCCGCCGGCGCGGGCCTTCGCGCCGCGCTCGCCACGCGCCGGCCAGCGCGGCGAAGATCGTGAGCGAGCCGAGCCAGGGCGGCTCCGCGAAGAGATGCGCGTACTCGAGCGCCACGCCGCGAAGCTGGAACCCCGCGTCCGGCGAGGTCTGCGTGACGGAGAAGGCGCAGCTCAGGAAGAGCGAGGCCAGGGTGCCGGCCAGCGCGAGGAGCCAGGCCGTGGCGCGGACGCAGGAATCGGCGCGCCGGCCGCCGTGCCGGCTCGCCCAGCCGATCAGCCAGCCCAGCCCCGGGGCGGCCAGCAGGGACCACGGTCCGAAGAGCACCGCCATGGCCGACCAGACGGCGGCGCCCAGGACCAGGGCCGATAGCCCGTAGAGCAGGGCGAGGAAGTGCTCGGGGACAGCCTCCCCCTCGTCCGCGACGAAGAGGTCCATGCCCTGGTTTTCGACCGCGGCTCGGCCCGACTGAAGGGCTCAGGGCGAGGGGGCCACTTCACGATATTTCGTGACCTGCGAAATCGCGTGGCGTAGAGTCCAAGGCCAAGAGGCCGATGCCCATGCCCGACGCGAAGGCGGCACCGCCGCCGCTCCTGCCACCCATGCTCGAGCCGACCCTGGCGGCTCTCGTCGAGGCCAGCCTGCTGGCGTGCGATGCCGCTCTCGCCCGCGTCTGGCTCACCGGCCCCGGGGACCTCTGCCCCGAGTGCCCGCTCGCGTCCGAGTGCGCGAGCCGCGCGGCCTGCCTGCACCTGGTCGCGAGCGCGGGACTCACGACCCGCGTGGACGGGCCGTTCCGCCGCTTCCCCATCGGCGCCCGCAGCGTGGGCCGGGTGCCCGTCAGCCACGAGGCGCTGATCGCCCGGGCCGATCTCCCCGGCCTGGGTGTCGCCGAACCCGCGTGGCTGGCTCGGCATGGCGTGCGGAGCTTCGCCGCCCTGCCCCTCGAGCACGGCGTGCGCTGCCTCGGCGTGCTCGCCGTCTTCTCGCGGGACGAGCTGCCGCTGGCGCACCTGCGCTCGCTCGCCGCCGCGGCCCGGCTGGGCGCCGAGGCGCTCGGCAACGCGAGCGCCTACCGGGCGATCGCCCGCGAGCGGAATCGTTACGCGGCGAAGGCGGCCCGCCTGCAGGCTCGCGCGCGGGCGGTGGAGTCTCCCGCCCCCTCGGCCTCCGGGAAAGCCCTGATCGCGACCGCCGGCAGCGGGGCCATGATCCACACGGACGCGGGCGACGAGGCTCCTCTGCCCAGCTTCGCCGAGGTGCAGCGCCAGGGTATCCTGCGCGCGCTCGAGCGCAGCGGCTGGCGGGTGAGCGGCCCTCGCGGCGCGGCCGCGCGCCTCGGCCTGAAGCCCACGACGCTCGAGTCGAAGATGAAGAAGCTCGGGATCCGCCGCCCGCCGAGGTAGCGCCCCTGTCGCCGTCGTGGTCGCGCGCGACCGGCGGCTGACGCACGAGCGGGTGGAAACGGGCCGCTCCGGCGCGCGCCCCCCGGCCCTCCACGTCGTGTGCGCCCGCGTCAACGGCGTGGCCGGCCGCAGCCCGCGCAAGGAAACCCTTGACCGGACCGACCCCGGCGACGTATTGCTGCGCGCGCCCGGCCCCGGGGCGAGGGAGGGAGGTGAGGAGGATGAAGCAGGGCCGGAGGGTCTTCGCCCTCTGCATGGCGACCGCCCTGGTCGCCGCGCTCGCGCTGGCGCTCCCCGCGCACGCGGCGCGGAAGTCCTCGGCGGCGCCCCCGAGCGCCGTCGCCAAGGCGAAGCAGACGACCCGACAGTTCACCGGCGTCGTGACCGCGCTGGACAAGAGCAGCCTCACCGTCGAGAAGGGCGGCAAGAAGCCCCGCGCGATGGTGTTCGTCCGGCGTGCCGACATGCGCACGGTGGGCGAGCTGCAGAAGGACGCCCGCGTCACCGTCTACTATCGCGAGGAAGGCGGCGACCAGGTGGCCGTCCGCGTGGTGGTCAAGCCCACGAGCGCCGGCGGCAGCTAGCCGGAGCCCGGGCGCCGCGACCCGGGATCACCGCAGGAGTCCGGAGCGGGCGGGCCTCCGCGCCCGGCGCCGGATCGGCGCCTCGGGTGCTGGATTCACGAGGGGGCGCGGACGCCTGTTCCGGCGCGCGGCCGGCGGCCGTGACGCGGGGCGGCGGCTTCGCTACTGTCTCCCGGCGAAGCCTGCGCCCCGGAGGCCCCATGCATCGAGCCACCTCGCCCTGCCGTGCCGCGCGCGCGCCGGAGGGGCGGCTTTGACCCCGCGGGCGGCCCTGAGCCGCCTCGAGCGCCTGCGCCTGGAATTCGGCGCCGGGCCTGCGGCGGAGAAGCGCGCCCTGCTCCTGGCGCTGGCCCGCGCGCGCCTGGCCCGGCCGCGCGAGGTGCTGCGCCTGCACGAGGCGCTCTGCTTCCTGCGCGCCTACCCCGACGATCCGGCGCTCCTCGCCCTCGTCGAGCGAATGCTGGCGCGCTTCCACCTCCGGCCGGACCTGCGCCGCTTCCGCGCGCGCCTGGCGGATACCGGGATCGCCGGCACCACCATCCGCTATCCCTTCTTCTCGGCCACGGCGCAGTGGCTCGCGCGCCGCTGGCCCGCCAAGCTCGCGATCGACTGGCCGACGTTCGCGCGGGCGGAGGAGCTGGAGGACCTCCTGCCGGTCCTGGCCCACTTCGCCGAGAGCCCGGGGCTCGAGGAGTACGACTACGGCCCGCGCGGCTGGGTGCGCCTCCTGAAGGGCCCGGGCACGAGCGACGCGGCCTTCGTCATCGGTCGGCTCGCCGCGCTGCGCGCCGATCCCTTCCTCCGCGAGAAGCTGCACGACCGGCTCGACCTGCCCGTGGTCGTCGCGCCGGGTCCCGACGCGCCGTCGCGCACGCGGGCCAAGGCGCTGGGCGCGCGCGTCCGCTGGCAGACGGGGCCGCTGGAGCGCGGGCGCCCCGACCTGGCGCACGAGGCGCGGCGGGCGCCGCTCTCCGTGCGCGCGCTCTCGCCGGCGCTCGGCCGCCGCTTCATCGATCTCGCCCTGGAAGCCATGGTCACCCGCAGCCGCGATCTCGACGTGTTCACCTACGGCGACCCACGCGACGTGCGGCTCGTGGACTTCGGCGAGGGCCTGCAGTTCGCCTGCATCGGCGCGGCGCCCGAGCGGCGGCTGCTGCTCGAGGCGGTCTACGGCTACCTCACCCTGCGGAACGGCGTGCCCACGGGCTACGTCCTCACGAGCGCGCTGTTCGGCTCGGCGGAGATCGCCTACAACGTCTTCGAGACCTTCCGGGACGCCGAGGCCGCGCCCGTCTACGCCCGCGTCCTCGCCATGACCCGCCACCTGTTCGGGGCCGACGCCTTCACGGTCTACCCCTATCAGCTGGGCGGCGCCGGGAACGAGGAGGGGCTCGCCTCGGGCGCCTGGTGGTTCTACCAGAAGCTGGGCTTCCTCCCGCGCGACCCCGGGGCGCGCGCGCTCATGCGCCGGGAGCTGGCGCGCCTGCGGCGCCGGCCCGCCCACCGCTCGAGCCGAGCCACGCTGGCGCGGCTCGCCGAGCACAACGTCTACTTCCATCTGGGCGCGCGCCGGGCCGACGTGCTGGGCCTGCTGCCGCTGGCGCGGGCGGGCCTCGCGGTCACGCGCCTCCTGGCGAGGCGCTTCGGCGCCGAGCGCGAGCGGGGCGCGCTCGCGTGCGAGCGCGAGGCGGTGCAACGGCTCGGCCGGGGGCCGGAGCGCGGCTGGGCCGCGGACGAGCGCACGGCCTTCGCGCGCTGGGCGCCGCTCGTGGTCGCGCTGCCCGGGATCGAGCGCTGGAGCGCGGCCGAGAAGGGCGCGCTCCTCGCCGTCATCCGCGCCAAGGGCGGCCGGCGCGAGTCGGACTTCGTCCGCGCCTTCGACGCGCACGCCAAGCTGCGTCAGGCGGTCCGAGGGCTGGTCACGACGACGCGAGAATAGCGACGTTCCCGTCCGGGGGCCGGCGATCGGGCCGTCGCGGCGGGATCGGGAGGCCCCGCCCGGCGGCGGCGTCCATGTCGAGGGAACTCAGTCGGTTCGCTGCCCCATCGGCCCCGGATGCTCGAACAGAGGAGCACGGCGGGACGCCGGGCTCGGCCGCGAACCGACACCCCGGGCGCTTGGCGAGCGCGGCGCGCTGCGTCATGCTTATCGCATGCTCACCCGAATGCAGCGCCTCGCCTGGGCCGCGTTCCTCCCGGCCGTGCTCGCGCTGGTCCCGGCGCACGCCGACGAGCCCGCCGCCGGCCTGCCGCCGCCTCCCCGACGGGCCGCGCCCGCCTCGGACGCCGTGCTCTTCGCGGACCAGTTCCGCTCGCTCGAGGCCTGGCAGCCCGACCGTGCCGGCGTGTGGACCGTGGAGGACGGCGTGCTCTGCGCGCGGCTGCCCGACGAGAAGCAGAAGCGCTCGTTCCTCTACGCGGGCTCCGAGGACTGGCAGGACTACGCCCTCGATCTGGATCTCTGCCAGCTCCGCGGCGTGGACAAGGGCGTGGTCGTGCGCGTGCGCGACGGGAGCGGGGTGGGCGTGGACCTGCGCGGCGGCAGCTACCAGGACCTCATGCTGTACCGCCAGGAAGTGCCCCTCGGGCGGGCGAAGGCGCCCAACGCCGACCGCGCCTGGCACCACCTGCGCGTGGAGGCGCGGGGCAGCCGCTACGTGGTCCTGGTGGACGGCGAGCGCTTGCTCGACCGCCGGGACCCGCTGGGCCCCGGGGGCCACGGCCGCATCGCCCTGGTCGCCTACACGGGGGGGCGGGGCGAGTGCACGGTCCGCTACGCCAACGTGGTGGTGACGAAGCTGGACTAGTCCGGGCCAGAGGCGCGCCGAGCGCATACCGACGCCCCGAGCGCCGGTGCGCCCCCGACCGCCCTACGTCCCCCGCCTCTCCCCCAGCAGCCGCAAGCCGTTCAGGATCACGAGCACGGTGCTCCCCTCGTGCCCGCTCACGGCGAAGGGCAGACCCAGGTTTCCCCGGTCGGAGAGCATCCAGGCCGGCAGAGCGAAGGGCAGGTGGTGCCCGAAGAACACCAGGCCCACCAGGGCGACCATCATGGCCGAAGCGATGGCGATGTTCTGGATCACCACGCGCCGCGCGTGGCGGGCGAGCCCCAGCGCGTAGGGCAGAGCCGAGAGGTCGTCCCCCATCAGCACGACGTCCGCGCTCTCCAGGGCGGCGTCGCTGCCCATGCCCCCCATGGCGATCCCCACCGTGGCCCGCGCCAGCGCGGGGGCGTCGTTCACCCCGTCGCCCACCATGGCCACGGCTCCGTGCTCGCTCTCCAGATCGCCGAGCGCGCGCACCTTGTCCTCGGGCAGCAGCCCGCCGTGATGCCGGTCCACCTGCGTCCGGCGCGCGATCGCCTCGACCGTGCGAGGGGAGTCGCCCGAGAGCAGGATCACCGAGGTCACGCCCTGCCGCCGCAGCGCGGCCACCACCGCGGGCGCCGCCGGGCGCACCTCGTCCGCCGCGGCGATCACCCCCCACAGCCGCCCGCGCCGCACCAGCATGGCGGTGCGGCCCGCCTCGTTGAGCTGCTCCAGCCGCTCGAGAGCGGGGCCCGGCGCCGCCACGCCGAGGGCGGCGAACAGCTCGGGGGTGCCCACCTCGACCGCGTCCCCACCGGTCTCGGCCACCAGCCCCTTGCCCAGGTGCGAGACGAGCCGCGAGGTGGGCGTGAAGTCGAGGCCACGCGCCTCGGCCGCCCGCACCACCGCCCGGGCCAGCGGATGCGGCGAGCGCGCCTCGGCGCCCGCCGCCCAGCGCAGCACGTCCTGGGGGGCGGCGCCGTCCAGCGCTTCGACGTCGGTGACCTCGAAGCGCCCCTGGGTGAGCGTGCCCGTCTTGTCGAAGGCCACGGCCCGCACGCGCCCCAGCGCCTCGAGGTGGCGCCCGCCCTTGAAGAGCACGCCGTTCCGCGCGGCGGCGGCGATGGCCGAGAGGATGGTGGCCGGCGTGGCGATCACCAGCGCACACGGCGAGGCGACGACGAGCAGGGTCATGGCGCGGTAGAGGGCCCCGGCGAACGGCCGGTGCTGGGCGAGCGGCACGAGCAGCAGCAGGGCCGCGCCGATCATCACCGCCAGCGTGTAGTAGCGCCCCACCCACTCGGCCGCCGCCTCGGTGCGGGACTTCTGCTCCTGGGCCTCCTTCACGAGCGCCACCACCCGCGCCAGGGTCGAGTTGCCCGCCGCCCGGGTGGCGCGCGCCTCGATGGCCCCCTCCTGGTTGAGCGTGCCGGCGAACACGCGGTCGCCCGTCGCCCGGGCCACGGGCACCGACTCGCCGGTGAGGCGGCTCTGGTCCACGAGCGACGCGCCGGCGACGACCACGCCGTCCAGGGGCACGGCCTCGCCGGGGCGCACGACCACGTGCTCGCCGACGAGCACGTCCGCCGCCGCCACCTCGATCTCGCGCCCCTGGCGGACGACGCGCGCCCGCGCCGGGCGCAGCTCGAGCAGGGAGCGCAGCGCGCGCCGCGTCCGCCCCATGGTGTAGACCTCGAGCGTGTTGCTCAGCGAGAAGAGGAACATCAGCACGGCGGCCTCGCGCACGTAGCCGATGAACGCCGCGCCCACGGCGGCGAGCACCATGAGCAGGTTCACGTCGAAGCGGAGCCGCGCGAGTGCCCGTGCGCTGGAGCGCAGGGCGAACCAGCCGCCGGCGAGCGCCGAGGCGAAGTAGGCGGCGCGGCGCGCCGCGGAGAGAGCGCGCGTCGCGCTCCCGCCCGCCCCGACGTGGTCCAGGATCACGCCCGCCACCAGCCCCGCGAGCGAGAGGGCGGTGAGCACGAGCGTCGCCCGGCCGCGGGCGCGCTCCTCCTCCTCCGCCGGAGAGAGCGTCGCGCCCCAGGGCTTGCGGGTGGAGAAGGGGCGGACCACCTCCGCGCTGCCCGCGGGGGCGTCGCGGCGCGCCAGGCCGACCCGCTCGTGCTCCGCGGTCACGTGGTAGAGGTCCTGCTCGGCGTCGGGCACGTGGCCGATCCGCAGGCCGCACTCCTCGCAGGCGCCCGGCGTGGGATGGTGCTCGCAGCTCGTCACCCGGCGGGCGAAGAGCGCCCCCACCTCGTCGGCCATGGCGTTCAGGCGCTCGGGGGTGATCCGCTCGGGCTCGTAGCGGACGAGCAGGGTGCTCTCCCGGAAGTTGGCCTCGATGGCCACGACCCCGGGGCTCGCGCGCAGGCGCTCGGAGAGGATCTCGAGACAGCCGTCCCCCGGGGCGGCGTTCGGCGCCTCGGGGCCGCGAGCGGGCTCGTGCATGTCGCGCAAGGTGGTTCCTCCTCCGCCGTCCGCACCGTAGCACGTCGCGCGGAACCCCGTGAACGTGCGCGCGCCTCGGTTGCACCCGGCGTCCGCGCCGGGCATCCTGCGCGCATGATCCCGCTGTCGATCCCCGGCCCCGGACGACTGTGGACCACGTTCACCTACGGGCTGCAGCGCGGCGATCCTCTGACCTACCTGGGCCTCGGGCTGATGGTCGCCGTCCTCGCGCTCCTCGCCGCCCGCCGCCCCCGCGGCTGAGCGAGCGCCCGGCCGCGGCGCGGGGCGGCGCCGGCGACTACCTCCTCGTCGTGATCGTGACCCGCACGCTCATGCCCGGGCGCAACGGGCGAACGAGGTCGTTGGGCTCGTCGAGCAGGACGCGCACGGGAATGCGCTGCACCACCTTGGTGAAGTTGCCGGTCGCGTTGTCGGGCGGGAGGAGCGAGAACTTGGCGCCGGTGGCCGGGCTCAGGCTCTCGACGTGCCCGCGGTACCTCTTCCCGGGATACGAGTCCACCGTGATCTCGACCTTGTCGCCCGGGAGCACGTCGCGCACCGCGGTCTCCTTCAGGTTCGCGACCACCCAGACGTCGTGCAGGGGCACCACGCTCATGAGCGGCTGCCCGGCCTGCACGTACTGCCCCACCTCGACCGACTTGCGCGTCACCACCCCCGTCTCCGGCGCGGTGATCAGCGCGTAGGAGAGCTGGAGCGCCGCCTGGTCGCGCGCCGCCTTGGCCGCCTCGACGCGGCTCTGCGCGCCGCGCACCCCGGCCGTCGCCGCGACCACCTGCTCCAAGGCGGCCTCGTACTGCGCCTCGGCGGCCGTCGCCGCCGTCTCGGCGGCGTCGAGCTGCTGGCGGCTGACGATGGCGCGGGCGGCCAGCGTCCGGTAGCGGTCCCGATCGCTCACCGCCCGCTGGGCGTTGGCCCGCGCCTGCTCGGCCGTGGCCCGCGCGGCCCGGAGCTGCGCGGCGGCCTGCCCGGTCTGCCCCCGGGCGCCCGCCATGGCGATGGCCGTCTCCAGATCGCCCTCGGCCTGGTCGAGTCGGGCCCGCAGGTCGCGATCGTCGATGCGCACCAGCGTCTGGCCCGCCTGCACGCGCTGGTTGTCCTCGACCTCGACCGTGGCCACGAAGCCGCCCACCCGCGGGAGCACGGGAATGATGTGCCCCTCGACTTCGGCGTTGTCGTCGCTGACATGGGTGCGCGACCACAGCCACTGGCGGACGAGCAGCCCCGCGCCCACGAGCACGACCACGGCGACCAGCCCCAGGACGACGCGCCGCTGCAGCGCTCCCGCGGGGCGGGCGGAGGGGGATTCGACGGGACCGGCGGATCTGGGCTCGAGCGCCGGGCGCTCGGGACTCGCGGACATGCTCTCCTCCATGGGATCGGCCTGCCCGGTCCGCGTCGCGCCGGCCGGCGCGGCGTCGCGGGGCGGGGCCATGCTCGGGTCCTGGGCGGGACGGGCCACGCTCACCTCACCGTGCGGGCCACGCCCGCGGCGCGCGCCAGGGCGATGCGGGCGCCGGCCACGGCCGTGCGCGCGTCGATGACGGCGTCCCGCGCGCGGATCAGATTGGACTGCGCGTTGATCACCTCGATGTTGCCGGCCACGCCGCTGACGAAGCGCTCGCGGGCCTGGTCCAGCTCCTCCTGCGCGAGCCCGAGCCGCTCCACGGCGACGCGCTCCTGCTCGAGCCCCGAGGAGACGTCGAGCGCGGCTCCCTGCACGTCGGCGACGATCTGCTGCTCGAGGTCCCGCGTCCGCACCTCGGACTCGCGCGCCACCGCCCGCTGCTCGGCGAGCCGGTCCTCGCGGCGCAGACCGTCGAAGATCGGCAGCGAGAGCGCCACCTGCACGTCGCGCGTGGGGATCGCGTCGCCGGCGTGCACGCCGCTGGGACCCCAGTCGCCGCTCACGTCGAGGCGCGGCAGCCTCTCGGCCTGGATGGCCAGGCGGTCGGCGCGCGCCCGGGCGAGCCGCGTGCGCTCGGCGGCCAGCTCGGGCCGCCGCTCCAGGGCCAGGCTCACGGCGGCGTCCGTCTCGAGCGGCGCCTGCGAGGCCCCCAGCGAGGTGGCCAGGGTGTCGCTCAGGAGGAAGCGCGCCCCCGGGTCGGCGCCCAGGGCCCGGGCCAGATCGATGGCCGCGCGATCGGCCTGGTTCCGCGCCACGAGCAGCCCCCCGCGCGCCGCCGCCTCCTGCGTGCGCGCGCGGATCACGTCGATCTCCGCCGCCGTGCCCGCCTTGAGCTGATCCTCGGCCAGCGAGGTGAGCTGCTGCGCCAGGTCGAGGTCGGCCTGCCGCGCCAGCACCTGCGCCGCCGCCCGCGAGGCCCGCACGTAGGCGAGGGCCGCGACTTGCGCGGCCTGCTCCCCCGCGCCCTCCTGCTCGGCGCGGCTCACGCCCACGCCCAGGTTCGCCGAGCGGAGCCGCACCCAGCTCGCCGCGTCGAAGAGCGTCTGCGCGGCCCGGACGCGCGCGTCGAACTGGTACACGGGACCGATGATCGTGGGGAAGGTCGGGAAGCCCGGGATCGCCGGGAAGGCGATGCCCAGCGTGTTGAAGTTGAAGGTGCGCTGCAGGTCGAACGCCGAGCCCGACACCGAGGGGAGCAGCGCCGAGCGGGCCTGCCCCTTGCGGGCCTGGGCCTCGCGCGTCTTGAGGCCGGCCACCTGCACGCTCGGGGTCGCGCGCGCGGCCTGCGCCACGGCGTCGGCGAGCGAGAGCGGCGCGGAGGCCGCCGCGTCCGGCGGCGCCGGCGCGGCGCTCGAGGCAGCCGGTATCAACGCTCCCGCCAGCAGGACGGCGACGACGACGCTACGCATTCGGGACCTCCGCGGCCGGCACCCTCTCGATGCCGCGCAAGAAGAGTTCGAGATGCAGCCCCAGCATCTCCCGCGCCTGCGCCGGCTCGCCGGTGCAGGCGTAGAGCGAGTGCTGCAAGACCATGCCCAGCAGGAGGGGCGCGATCGCCAGGCGCACCGCCCGCTCGACGTCCAGCGGGCGGAACTCGCCGCGCGCGATGCCCTGGCGGATGACGCGCCCGATGAGCCGGTGGCCGCGCTGCACGACCTCCTGGTAGTAGAAGCGGCCCAACTCGGGGAAGTTGGCGGCCTCGGCCACCATGAGCTTCGGAATCCCCGCGGCCGGCGTGTGCGTGATCGCATCGTGCCAGGTCGTGATGACCTTGACCAGCAGGTCGCGGGCGCTGCCCCGATGCTCGTCCATCAGCCGCTCGCCGCGGGCGATGTCGGCGACCAGGGAGGCGTTGACCGAAGCCTTGAAGAGCGCCTCCTTGCTCGGGAAGTAGAGGTACATGGTGCCCTTGGTGACGCCGGCCCGGCGCGCCACGTCCTCCAGCTTGGTCGCGGCGTAGCCGTGCTCCACGAACTGCTCGAGCGCCGCCGCCAGGATCTCCCCTGGCCGGGCTTCCTTCCGCCTGTGCCAGCGGGGCGTGCCGGACGCGAGACGCTCGGGGGCCACGGAACTCACGAGAACCTCCACGGGACGAGGCGCCGGCCGGGCCCGAGCGACTCTCGGACCAGGCCTGGACGCCCAGCCTTACTGACCGCAAGGTCGGAAACTCCCTTATAGAGCAATTGCTGACCGGATGGTTAGCAATATCTTCGTGAAGTCCGCGGGCTGTCGGCCTCCGTCGCCTCGTCCGCCACGCGGCGGCGGCGCCTCGCCCTGCACGCGCCCTCGGCTCCGCTCGCCGCCCTCCCCACGTCACTCGGCGGATGGCGGAGCGGCGGAGGCAGGGAGTCGGCCAGGCCTGAGTGCCCGGGTTCGCATCGCCGGGTGCGGCTCTCCCTCCCGACGCGCAGCTCGCCGTGGGCCTCGGCCGCGCCCGTCCGGCGCGCCGCATGCGCTCGGGGGCACGCTCCTCGTCGTGGGCGCCGGGGCGCGGAGGCTCCGCCCCGAGGAGCGGCGCCTCGCCGAGGCGCTCGCGAGCGCCGGCCAGGAGCGGCGAGCGAGGAGCCCGGCCTCGATCCGGAGGCTGCGCGCGGGCTCGCCCGCAGGTGCCTCCCCGGCGCGCGCCGCGCGCTCGCGCCGCGTTGCGCGGCCCCGTCGCCTCCCCCTAGACTGCGCGGCGCCGCCGAAGCCCGTAGCCGCGAACCGACCCCGCACCGACGCGAAAAGGCCACATGCCCGCGATGGAATCCGAGCCCTCCGACCTCGTGCCCCGCGACCTCGCCGCCGAGCTGCTGGCTCTCTCGCGCGCGCAGGGCGCCGAGTTCGGCGAGATCTACGCGGAGCGGGCCGTCGTCACCGCCTTCAGCCTCGAGGAGAAGCGCATCCGCTCCTCGCAGTACTCCCTGCTCCAGGGCGTGGGCGTGCGGGCCATCCGCGGCGAGCAGACGGGCTACGCCTACGCCGACGGCTTCGACCCCGAGGACCTGCGCGAGGCCGCGCGCGTGGCCGCCCGCATCGCCCGCGAGGGCCCGCCGGGCGGCCCGCCGCGGGCCTTCGCCGTGGTGGACGCGCCTCCGCCCTTCGTCCTCCGCGAGCCCTTCGCCCTGGCGCTCGACGAGACCCGCAAGGTGGAGCTGCTGCGCCGCGCCGACGAGGCGGCGCGCGCGCACGACGCGCGGGTCCACGAGGTCTCGGCCGGGCTCGCCGACTCCGCCAAGCGCTTCGTCGTGGCGAACAGCGACGGCCTGTGGGCCGAGGAGCGGCAGTACCTGGCGCGCCTCACGGTGACGGCCTTCGCGACCGAGGGCGACGTGCGCCAGCAGGGCTACGCCACCGGCGGCGGCAGCGTCGAGGCCTCCTACTTCGAGCGCCAGCGCCCGCCCGAGCAGATCGCGCGCGAGGCCGCCGCGCTGGCCGTGCTCCAGCTCCGCGCCGAGGAGCCCGAGGCCGGCACGTACCCGGTGGTCGTCGGCCCGGGCTGGGGCGGCGTGCTCGTGCACGAGTGCTTCGGGCACGGCATGGAGGGCGACGTCATCCGCAAGCAGTCGTCGATCCGCGCCACGCAGCAGGGCCAGCTCGTCGCGGCCCGCGGCGTGACCATCGTGGACAGCGGCACGGTGCCGCACTCGCGCGGCTCCTACCGGGTGGACGACGAGGGCACGCCCGCGCAGCGCACCGTGCTCGTCGAGGACGGAGTGCTCGTGGGCTACCTGTGGGATCTGCTGAACGCGCGCCTCACCGGGCAGAGGCCGACCGGCAACGGCCGGCGCGCCTCGTTCCGTGACTTCCCCCTGTGCCGCATGAGCAACACCTTCATCGCGGCGGGCCAGCACGCGCCGGCCGATCTCGTCGCCTCCGTGCCCCGCGGGCTCTACTGCAAGAACCTGGGCGGCGGCTCGGTGAACCCGGCCGACGGGAACTTCTCGTTCCAGGTGACGGAAGCCTGGCGCATCGAGGGCGGGCGGCTCGTCGCCCCGGTGCGCAACGCCACGCTCACCGGCAACGGCAACGACGCCATGCTCAAGATCGACGGCGTCGGCGACGATCTGGCGATCGAGGGCAGCACGGGCTCCTGCGGCAAGGACGGGCAGTGGAAGGCCGTGGGCGTGGGCCAGCCCACGGTGCGCTTCACCGCGATGACCGTGGGAGGCACGCGCACGTGAGCGCGCCCGCCGCCCGCGGCGAGCCGTTCGGCCCCGCCCGGCTCCTGGCGCTCGGCGAGGAGGCGGTCGGACGCGCGCGCCGCGCGGGGGCCGCTCACGCCGAGGCCTGCCTCGAGAGCCTGCGGGCGTTCACCGTGCGGGTGAACGCGGGGGCGATCGAGAGCCTGAAGCAGAGCGCGACCCACGGGCTCGGCCTGCGCGTGCTCGTCGGCGGGGCGCAGGGCTTCGTCTCGACGACCGATCTGGCCCCCGAGTCGCTCGACGACCTGGCGCGCCACGCCGTGGCGCTGGCGCGCTTCTCGACGAGCGACGAGGCGAACGCCTTCCCCACCCCCGCCGAGGCCGGCGAGGACCCCCGCCCCGACCTCTCCCTCGTGGATCCCGCGATCCTCGCCCTCCCGGCCGAGCGGAAGATCGAGATGGCCCTGACGCTGGAGCGCGCGGCCGTCGGCTACGATCCGCGCATCCAGCGCACGGACGGCGCCACGCTCGCCACCCGCGACGGGCACGCCGCCATCGTGAACTCGAACGGGGTCACGCGCGCCTCCTCGGCGACCACCGTGAGCGCGAGCGTCATGCCCCTCGCGGACGAGGGAGGCGGCAAGCAGCAGACGGGCTGGTACGGCATGGTGAAGTGCCGGCTCGACCAGCTCGCGGACGTGGAGGCCATCGCCCGCGAGGCCGCGCGCCGCGCCGTCGCCCGGCTCGGGGCCCGCCGGGTGCCGACCGCGCGCGTGCCGGTCGTCCTCGCTCCCGAGATCGCGGCGGCCTGGATCGGCGAGATGTTCGAGGCCTTCAGCGGCCAGGCCCATCTCAAGCGCACCTCGTGGCTCACGGACCGGCTGGGGCAGACGATCGCCTCGAGCCTGGTGACGCTGGTGGACGACGGCACCCTGCCGCGCGCGGTGGGGAGCGAGCCCTTCGACGGCGAGGGCATGCCGACGCAGCGGAACGTCCTCGTCGACCACGGGCGCTTCGCCGCCATCCTCTACGATCACTACCACGCGCGGCGCGCGGGGACGCGCTCCACGGGCAGCGCCGTGCGCAGCTACGCCTCGACGCCGGACATCGGCGCGCACAACTTCTACCTCGAGGCCGGGACGGAGAGCCCCGAGGCGATCCTGGCCAAGGTGGACCACGGCTTCTACATGGACGACCAGGGCTCCTACGGCTTCAATCCCACCACGGGCGACTACTCCTACCAGGCTCAGGGCTTCTGGGTGGAGCGCGGGGTCAAGGCGTATCCGGTCGAGGGCGTGACGGTGGCCTCGAACTCCCTGGACATGCTCGCCCGCGTCGCGGCGCTGGGAAGCGACCTCGAGTTCCTGGGCAGCATCGCCAGTCCGACCCTGCTCATCTCAGAGATGACCCTCAGCGGAGAGTGAACGTCACGTGAGACGCGGAGGCAGCCACGACCTCGACTCTTAACGGCCTGGCCCGCGCCGGTGCCGGCGCGCTGGGCCTCCGGCGCCCCGACAACAAGTGGCTGGTGGCCTTCTCGGTCAGCTTCGGCGCCATGATGGCCACGATCGACGTGTCCATCGTGAACGTCGCGCTGCCCGACATCCGCGGCACGATGGGCGCCTCGATCGACCAGATGACCGCGGTGGCCACCGCCTTCGCCATCGCCCAGGTCATCGTCATGCCCCTGACGGCGTTCCTCGGCAGGTTCCTCGGGCAGAAGCGCGTCTACCTCTTCTGCCTCGGCCTCTTCCTCGTGGGCTCGGCGCTCTGCGGCCTGGCCCACACGCTGCCGCAGCTCGTCGCCGCGCGCGCCCTGCAGGGCTTCGGCGCCGGCGCGCTCCAGCCCAGCCAGATCGCCATCCTGCGCCAGACCTTCCCCGCCAAGGAGCAGGGCATGGCGCTGGCCATCGTGGGCATGGTGATCGTGGTCGGCCCGGCGATCGGGCCCTCGCTCGGGGGCTGGATCGTGGACAACTGGTCCTGGCCCTGGATCTTCTACATCAACCTGCCGGTCGGCATCACGGGCATCCTCGCGACGAACGCCTTCGTGCACGAGCCCGAGGACATCCGCGCCGCGAACCGCGCCCAGGCGGAGCGGATGCGGAAGAACCTGGACTGGCAGGGCATCGCCCTCATGAGCGTCGGCCTCGCCTCGCTGCAGTACGTGCTGCAGGAGGGGAACCGCCTCGACTGGTTCGACTCCAAGCTCGTGACCGCGGGGATCGTCCTGGCGGTCGTGTGCATCGTCGGCTTCGTCGTGCAGGAGCTGCGGACGCCGGCACCCGCGGTGAACCTGCGGCTCTTCCGCAACGCGACCTTCGCCGCCGGCACCTTCATCGGCGCGATCATGTTCGCGAACCTGATGTCGAACATGTTCCTGCTCCCGGTCTACATGCAGGAGCTGCTGGGCTTCACCGCGCTCAAGTCCGGCGTGGCCCTCATGCCGCGCGCCCTGGTGATGATGGTGGCCACGCCGATCGTGGGACGCCTCTACGGCCGGGTCTCGCCGCGGCTGATGATCGCGCTGGGGGTGATCTGCGTGGCCTTCGGCTCGCTCGACATGGGCCGCTTCACGCTGCAGACGAGCGACGTGGGCATCATCCGCGTGCTGCTGCTGCAGGGAATCGGCTTCTCGCTCCTGTTCGTGCCGCTCACCACCGTGGCGCTCAGCCACATCAACCGGACGGAGCTCACGGACGGCGGCGGGCTCAACTCGCTCGTGCGCCAGCTCGGCGGCTCCGTGGGGCTGGCCATCTACGGGCAGCTCCTCGAGCAGTACACGACCCGGGCGCGCGACGCCATGCTTCCCTACGTGGATCCGCACCGCCTCGACGTCCTGCAGAGGCTCCAGACGATGACGCGGGGGATGATGGCCCACGGCCTGGACCCGACCACGGCGCGGGCCTCGGCGCTCAAGGCCCTGGACGGGATGGTGAGCGCGCAGAGCTCCATGATCGCGTTCGAGAAGGTCTTCATGATCACCGGCTTCGCCATGCTGGTGCTCATCCCGCTCACGATCTTCCTGCGCGAGAAGCCGCACGCCGAGCAGGACGCCGCCGCCGCGGCCCATCGGGCGAGCGCGCTCGGCGAGTGAGGGCGGCGGCGCGCGCAGCCGGCGCCGAGGGCGCGCGGTCCCCGTGGCTCCCCGCGAGGCGCGGGGACGCTAGGAGTTCCGGAAGCTGGCGACGACCGAGACGGCGCGCCGGGGCGTGGGCGGCACGCGCCGGTCGCGGCCGAAGCGCACGAGCATGAGCGGCACCTCGCCCGCGGCCCCGAAGAGCCGCAGGAGCGGCGCGCGGTGGCGCTCGACCTCGATGGGCGCGTTGATCGGCTGGTGCGCCAGCCCGAGCTGCGTGGCCTTGAGCACGAGGCGCTCGTAGGCCTGCCCGGCCATCAGCCAGGCGGTTTCGTCCCGGCCCGACGCGGTGAGCAGCGCCGCGGCCCCCGCGGAGCGCACGCCCTCGCGGGCGCGCTTCGCCAGGCTGCCCGCGCCGAAGCGGAGGAACCAGCTCCGCGCGTCGAAGTACCGCCCGGCGAACCAATTCGCGGGGCCGGTCATGCCCAGCGCCTCCACCGGCACGCCGTCGCCGCGGCGGGCCGCCTCCTTGTCGCTCATGCGCAGCCAGCCGCGCTGCTCCGCCTGGCAGCGGCGGTCCGAGACCAGCGCGCGCACGGCGTCGTGCGCCAGGTCGGCGAGGTCGTGCAGCCCGTCGCGATCGTCGACCCAGTAGAGGCGCGAGCCGTCCGCCACCTGGGCGCTGAGCTGGGCGCGCGCCACGGGCAGCAGCGCCCGCCCGTCGTAGTTGCGGCGGTTCGTGTGGCGCCGGGTCAGCGCGCCGAACAGCTCACGGTCACGGCGCGGGCCGCCCGGCGTCCAGCTCACCTGGGCGACCGCGCCGCGGGCGCCGTCCTCGGGCCGGTAGCGCACGACGGGCTGCAGGCCGTAGGCGCGCGCCGCGACGAGGAGGTTCTCCAGCGCGGCCCCCAGCGAGATCATCATGCCGCGGCGGTCGGGGTCGGTCACCGGCAGCGCTCGCCCGGCGTCGGCGAGCAGGCGGATCGTGTCGTTGTCGATCTCGAAGCGCCAGGGCTGGCTGTTCCAGTCGCTGGGGGCGAGCACGGCCGCGCCGACCAGGGTCCGCGCCAGGTCGAGCCCGCCGGCGGGAGCCTCGGCGGGAAGCGACCACGGCTGGAGGGCGACCGACGGGCGGCGCAGCGCACGAGCCCACGGCGCCACGGGACGGAGCGCGAGGTAAGCGGTCGCGCCGCCCGCGGCGATCAGGAACTGCCGCCGCCCGAGAGTGGGCATCCGCTGCACGGCGGCCGCTGGCCCCTGCGCCCGTGGCAGGGAAGGGTCCATGACGCATGGAGAGTGCCCACGCCGGGCTCGTGCGTCAACCGCGGCGAGCGAACCGGCTGGCAGGCCGGGGATTGCGACGGCGCCCGCAGGGCCGCCGGGCGCGTCCGGCCGGCTCGCCCGGGCGCTCGCCCTTGCGACCGCCGGCCGGACCCGGCTACGGTCGGAGCGTGAGCGCCGCTCGCTTCGTCACCGATTCGTCGCTCGACTACCTCGCTCGCCGGCTGCGCTTCCTCGGCTACGACGTCCTCACGCTCGAGGGAGCCCGGCTCGAGGAGGTGCTGGCCGCGGGCCGCAGGCTGGGACGCGTCGTGCTCACGCTCAGCGCGCGGCGGCCGCGACGCTGGGCCGACGTGAGCGCGGTCGGGGTCGTGCGCGGCGACGAGGCCGGCGCGGTGCGCAAGCTCGCCGCGACCTACGCCCCCGCGGGGCCGCCCTTCAGCCGCTGCGGCGAGTGCAACACCGCGCTCGAGCCCCGCCAGGCCTTCGAGGCGCACGGCGAGGTGCCGGGCCCCGTGCTGCGCCGCGCGCCCCTGCTCCACTACTGCCCGGGCTGCGGCAAGTGGTACTGGGAAGGCTCGCACGTGCGCCGCATTCGCGCCTGGCTCGAGCGCGCGCTCGGCCGCCCGCTCTCGCCTTCGCCGCCGGCCGAGGGCGAGTAGCGCCCCCTCCCTACGGGCAGTCGAGATCGGCCGCGAGCTGCCGGGCCTCCCGGGCGAACGTGCGCGCGCCCGCCGCGTCGCCGCGGAGCAGCGCCGCGTGCGCCTGGGCGAGCAGCCCCGTGGCCGCGTCCCAGGTGTTCTGCCGATCGGGGAGCAGGCCGCGCCCGGCGCAGCGCCGCAGCCGGGCGCCCGCGGCCAACGTGTCCCGCAGGGCCTGCGCCCGGAGAGCGCTCGCGGCGCGCGGCGTGAGGAGCCGCGCCCGTCGCGCGCGGCGCACGGCCGTGGACTCGGGCGGCGGCGGCGTGGGCCGCGACTCGATCGTCACCGGCGGCGCGGGCGCGGGGGGCCGGCGCGGATGGTGAAGCGCGGCGCAGCCCCCGAGCGCGAGGGCGATCGCCGCGAGCCGGACGAGGCGAAGCGCGCGCATGACCACGGCCACCCTATCACGCTTCGCGCGCCCGCCCACCCGGCACTTCCTCTGCGCCCGCCGCCTCGGCCGTTCGAGCCCCTGTGCTAGACTGGCCCGTCGTCGCGCACCCGGCGCGCCAGGCGTGTCCCGCGTCCCCTTGGAGGCGCACCCTTCCCGCATGGACCTCGGCGTCGTCCTCGTCAGCTACCGGTCGCGCGAGCCGCTGCTCGCCTGTCTGCGGGGCCTCATGGCCGACGCCGAGCGCGCGGGGCTGACCCTCGAGATCGTGGTGGTGGACAACGACTCCGGCGACGGCACGGTCGAGGCGCTGGCCGCGGAGCTGCCGGCGGTGCGGGTCATCGCCAACCGCGAGAACGCCGGCTACGCCCGGGCGGTGAACCAGGGTCTCGCGGTCACCCGAGCCCCGTTCGCGCTGGTGATGAACCCCGACTGCGAGGTCCGGCCGGGCGCGCTGCGGGCCCTGCTGGACCACATGGGAGGGCGGCCTCGCTCGGGCCTGGCCGGGCCCCGGATCCTGAATCCGGACGGCTCGCTCGAGTACTCCGCCCGCTCGTTCCCCGGCCCCTTGACGTTCCTCTTCAATCGCTATTCGCTGTGGACGCGGCTCTTCCCGCGGAACCGGTTCTCGCGCCGCTACCTGCTCAGCGACTGGGACCACGCTTCCGCGCGCGAGGTGGACTGGATCTCGGGCGCGTGCCTGCTGGCGCGCCGTGCGGCCGTCGAGCAGGTCGGCGGCATGGACGAGGCCTACTTCATGTTCAACGAAGACGTGGACTGGTGCCGGCGCATGACGAACGCGGGCTGGGCCGTCAGCTACGAGCCCGCCGCCGTCGTGGTGCACCACATCGGCGCCAGCCGCACGAAGGTGGCGTCCCGCGTCATCTGGAGCCGGCACCTGGGCATGATCCACTACTTCCATCGCCACCACCCCACCAGCCCGCTCCTCTCGCTGCCGGCCGACGCTCTGATCCTGCTGCGCGCCGCCCTCATGCTGGCGGCCAACGCCCTGAGGCGGGGCTGATGCCTTACTCGCTGCGGCTCGCGCTCGGGGCCTTCGTCGTGGCGCTGCTCGCGACGCCGCTCGTGATGGTGCTGGCGCGGCGAGCGGGGGCGCTGGATCGCCCGAGCCCGCGGCGCATCCACCACGAGCCCACGCCCACGCTGGGCGGCATCGCCTTCGTGCTGGCCGTGCTGGGCATCGCCTGGCTCGCCCGCGCCGTGCCCGGGCCCGCGCGCGATCTGGACGTGCGCCCGCTGCTCGGGCTGACGCTCGCCGCGATCCCCCTGCTGGCGCTCGGCATCGTGGACGACCTGCGCGGCACGAACCCGTGGACCAAGCTCGCCGTCCAGGCCTGCGCCGCGCTCGTGCTGGTCCACTTCGGCTACGGCGTGCCGCTCATCACGAACCCCTTCGGCCCGGCGTTCGAGTCCGGCTTCCTCAGCGGGCCCCTCGCCGTGCTGTGGGTGCTGATCGTGGTGAACGCCATCAACCTGATCGACGGGCTGGACGGCCTGGCCTCGGGCGTCGTGCTCATCGCCTCGGCCACCCTCTGGTGGGTGGGCCGGCTGCACGCCGACTTCTACGTGATGTTCTTCTCCTCCCTGCTCATCGGCTCCACGCTCGGCTTCCTGCGCTGGAACTTCCCGCCGGCGCGCGTGTTCATGGGCGACACGGGCAGCCACTTCCTGGGGCTCACGCTGGCCGCGGTCTCGCTGCTCGAGAACCGCAAGGAGACCGCGGCCATGACCCTGCTCCTGCCGCTGGTCGCCATGGGCGTGCCCATCGCGGACGGCGCACGGGCCTTCCTCCGCCGGCTGCGCAGCGGACAGCCGGTCTTCCGCGCGGACACGCAGCACATCCACCACCGCCTCCTCGGGCTGGGCCTCGGGCCGCGCCACGCGCTGCTCGTGCTCTGGGGCCTGTGCGCGATGTCGGGATTGGCCGCGGTTCTCCTGGCCTCGCTGCCGCGGCGCCTGTCGTTCCTGGCCGTGATCGTGCTGGCGGTGACCCTGGTGGTGGCCGCCGAGACGCTGGGGTCCGGCCGGGGCGGGAGCGAGACGGAGAAGTAGCTCCCGGCGAGGAAGCGGGCGTCCCTGCCCGGCGCGATCGCCGGCGCACGCGCGCCGGGCGGTCGAGCCGGCGGCGGGTCCGGGGGCACGGGACCTCGGAGGCCCTCCCCACGCCGTTCGCCGCACGGTCCCGGACCCGGACGGGGAGCGAGCACGCGGCATGCCGGCCGCAAGGCGCGGCGGGCGGCGCCCGCCGGAGCGCCATCCGTCCCAAATCCGCTCGTCCGCGTCGCCGCGCCGACGCGCTGCCCGTCAGCACGACGGGGCGCGACCGGAAGGCCGCGCCCCCGCGTGAGGTCGCGTCGTCCTAGTAGACGATCGTGTAATCGATCTTGACGCTCCAGATCGTCTGCGACTTGGACAGGTTGTCGTCGTACATGAACGCCGTGTAGAGATTGCCCGGCGTCTGCTCGCGCTGCAGCTCGGCCAGCCAGTCGTCCAGGTCGAGCCGGCCGGGATCGGGCCCGGCGAAGGTCGGGTTCCAGTTGGGCTTGTCCACCGAGGCCATGCGCACGTCGAGCCCCAGCATCCCTCGGCCCTGGACGGGGGTGTGCGCCCCGAAGGTCAGGTAGCGGCCCGGAGTGAAGCCGCTGAGGTCCGCGCCGGTGCGGGAGTACTTGCGATAGTAGGCGCCGGCGCCGAGGCCCAGGTAGGGATAGAACGACTTGCCCCAGTGGGTGTGCCGCACCACCTCGAGCGTGATGGGCACGGCGATGTCGCTGGCGCGGTCGTAGCGGCCGAGCACGTCGTACTGCATGAACCCGCCCACCGACCAGTTGTTCAGCACGAAGCGGCGATAGCCGAAGCCGACGCCCATCATGCCATCGGCCACGTAGTCGCCCGTGGCCTTCGCGTAACCCACCCGGCCGGACATCCACTGGCTGCCCCGCTTCAGGAGGCTCGGCGTCGTGTCGGTGGAGCCCGCCGCGAAGGCCGGCGCCACCGCGGCGGCGGCCAGCGCCGCCGCGATCAGGATCGTCGCCCACCTCATCCGCTGCGCGTTCACTGGTCGCCCCCTCATTTCGTGCTGGGCCCGAAGCCCAGCGTCGCGCCGATGCTGGTGAAGCTGACCGGCGTGTTCCGCTCGGAGCCGAGCGCGTCCCGGCCCTTGCCGAGGATCTGGTGATAGACCGCTTCCAGCCCGAGGTACGTGCCGCCCGAGACGCGGAAGCGCGCGCCCATGCCCCCGCTGAAGCCGAACTTGTTCTGCTGCTCGTTCCCGCCCACGAGGGTGGCGCCCGTGGAGGCCGAGACGTCCTGGCCGAAGCGCACGTTGTAGGCGCCCGCGCCCGCCTGCAGGTAGGCGCCCAGCCGACCGCGCTCGAACTGGTAGAGCCGGCCGTAGACACCCAGCTCCGTGACGGAGAAGTGCTCGCTCATCGTGATCGTCGTCAGGTTCCCGGTGGACGGCTCGATGTAGCTGAACTGCTGCCCGTTGCGCACGCTGGCGTAGCTGAAGTAGCCGATGGTCGCGCCCACTTCGAGCCGGCGGATGGCGCGGTATCCGACGTTCAGCCCGGCCATGGCCCCGGAGCTGGCGATCTCGGCGAACGATCCGTTCGGGGTCCCGCTTCCCAGCGTCAAGGTCACCATGCTCTCGGCGACCGCGAAGGCCGCCACGGGGGCGGCGCACAACAGCAGCAGCGCGCCAGCCACCACACCCCATCGTTTCGACATCGCATGGCCTCCTCTCATGGCTCATCGCGTGCGAACACGTCGTTGTAGACCCGGTCGGGATCGACGCCGGCACCCCCTCGAGAAGGGCCGGGCTCGAGGCCTACCCACACGGGACCCGGTTGCGTGCCCGGGTCGCCGGGATAGCCCGCATGTGCCCGCGTCAAGACCTTGAAAGTACGGTCGGCGGGGAGGTCGAGTCAATGCGACCTCCGTCTCCCCCGCGCCCCGGGGCCGGCCTGGCGGGGCCAAGCGGGCTCGAGCGAATGGGCTTCCCCTCGCGCCTCGGCTTCGCTAGTTTGCGCCTCATGCGCGCGCACCTCGGCGCCCCCGGATCGGCTGCCTCGGCCCGCAGGCTGGTCCGCCTCCTGCCTGCCGTGCTCCTGCTGGTCGCCGCCCCGGGATGCGGCGGCCGCCGGAGCGGGGAGAGCCAGCTCAGCTTCGAGGAGCTGTCCGACACGACCGGGCTCTCCCGCGGGGCGCCCATCCTCACCTCGTTCGCGCCGCAGCGGATCACCGGCGGGGCCCTGCTCGTCCGCGGCACCGCGGACCTGCCCGACAGCGCCCGCCTGCAGATCTCCGTGGTGCGCATCGCCACGAACGAGACCCTGGACATCACCCGGGTCACGGTGCAGAACGGGGCCTTCGAGACGCAGGCCATCTTCGGCCCGAGCGGCCCCGTGCCCATGGACCGGTATCGCTTCGACGTGCTGGCCTACTTCAACTCGGCCTGGCAGCCCCCCTCGGTCCTGCAGGCCACTCGTGATGGCCGCTCGCTGCGTGGCCCGGGCGTCTCCCGCACCCGCAACGGACAGCCGGTCTTTTTCCTGAGCGAGGAGACCCGCCTGTGAGCATGCGCCCCCAGCGACCGCCCGCCCTGCGCTACCGCCCCGCGCGGCGCACCGACGTCGAGAACCTGGCCGAGCTCGGGCTCCTGGCCTATCGCGTCTCGAGCCTCGAGAAGCGCCGGGAGTTCTACACGGACCATCCGCGTTTCACCCTGCGGGACGTGCGCGTGGGCGAGCTGGACGGGCAGGTCGTCGCCTCGCTCGTCCTCTACCCGCTCAACGCCTGGGTGCGCGGGCAGCGCGTGCCCCTGACCGGAGTCGGCTCGGTCGCGGTCTCGCCCGAGCATCGCCGCCGCGGCGTGGGCGAGACCCTCATGCGCTCGGCGCTGCGCGAGATGCGCCAGCGGGGCAGCGCCTTCTCCGCGCTCTACGCGTTCCGCGGCTCCTACTACCGCAAGCTGGGCTACGGCGTCGTCGAGGTGGTCCACCAGCTGGCGATCTCGCCCGCGAACCTGCCGTCCTCGGACGAGACCCGCCGCGTGCGGCGCCTGCTGCTCCCCGACCGGCCGGGAGTGGAGGCCCTGTACGAGCGCGTGGCGGCGCAGGGCCACTTCGCCCTCGAGCGCACGCCGCCCTGGTGGTCCCAGCGACTGTGGGGCTACCCGGGCGACTGGGTGGTCTACGAGGGCCGGCGGCGCGGGCAGATCGAGGGTTACCTGCACTACGAGGTGGACACGACGCACGGGCCCTTCCGGCTCGCCCTCTCCCTCACCGAGTTCGTGGCCGCGACCCCCGAGGCCCATCGTGGCCTCGTGGGGTACCTCGCCTCGCTCGCCGACCAGGCGCAGGAGATCCAGCTCGCGGCCCCCGGCGACAACCTCTGGCTGGCGACGATCAAGACCGCGCAGAACCTGCACCCGGGGGCCGAGATCGGCATGCTCCTCGACACCGGCAGCGTGGCGGACGGCGCCATGCTGCGGGTGACCGACGTGAAGGCCGCGCTGGAGCGCTTCCCCGTGGCGCCGCACGCCCGGGGCGAGATCGTGCTCGAGGTGGACGATCCCGTGCTGCCGCAGAACGCGCGGGCCTGGCGGGTGAGCGCCCGCGAGGGACGGCTGCACGTGAAGCCCGAGGCCGCGCGGCCGGCCGCGGCCGCCAAGGCCGCGGGGG
>JAWOLC010000154.1:0-2834 GCA_033853925.1 Candidatus Eiseniibacteriota bacterium | reverse complement strand
CCATGTCTTCCGAGAAGCGCAGCTCGCCGACGCAGTAGGAGAACAAGGAGGGATGAGCCGCCGGCAGGTAGAGCTGGCGGGCGTCGAATTCGGCGAGGTGGGCGAGCAGGGCGGCGGTGGTGGCGCGGTCCTTGATGACCAGTGCGGCGAGATCGTGCTGGAGAGCGGGATCGCTCAGGTGGGAGAGCGAGTAGGGATGCACGGTCGTGACTCCGCGGGGGCGGGTCGCGGGAGCGCATCCTTCATAGCATGACCTTCGGCGACGCTGCCAGAGCCGCGGAGAACTCGCCGAGCCAGGCGCGATGAGCCTGGTGCTGCGCCGGGCCGCATCCGGCCGCGGGTACGCATCCTGCGCACGCAGCCACACGGTTCTCGAGCGGCGGCTGAGCGCACGACGCAGGCCGCCGCGAGGCTGTCAAGAGAAATCGTGGTCCTGACCGGCTAGATTGGTAACAGATCAGACCGGGGACATGGGTGACACTCTCAGCGAGCGCCGGCGCGGTCCGGACCGCCTGGACTGGCGACAGACTTCACCACCTCGGCGGGCCCCAGCCGCCCACGGCCCGCAGACGCTTCTCCAGCGCGTGCAGCTCCTCGCGCAGGCCCGCGGGGAGACGGGGGCCGAACTTCTCGTAGTGGGCACGCATCGTGGGCAGCTCGGCCATCCACCCCTCGATGTCCACCCGCAACAGCTCCTCCACGTCCGCCTCTGGCATCTCGAGGCCCGCCAGGTCGAGGGCCTCGGGAGCAGGCACCCTTCCGATCGCCGTCTCCACGGCGCGGCCCTCGCCGGCCACGCGCTCGAAGATCCACTTCAGCACCCGGGCGTTCTCCCCGTAGCCGGGCCAGAGGAAGCGCCCGCCCGCTCCGCGCCTGAACCAGTTCACGAAGTAGATGCGCGGCAGCCGCCCGAACCCCGCCTCGCCGGCAGCCTCCGCTTCGTCCCCTGTCCGCCCGGCGTCCCCCGCGAAGGCGGCACCTGGCTCCGCGTCCACGCCTGCCCGCTCGCCGACGGCCAGCCAGTGCGCGAAGTAGTCGCCCATGTGGTAGCCGCAGAAGGGCAGCATCGCGAAGGGATCGTGGCGAAGGATGCCGACGTTCCCCGCCGCGGCCGAGGTGGTCTCGCTGCTCATGATCGAGCCGAGGAACACGCCGTGGCGCCAGGAGCGCGCTTCGCAGACGAGCGGCACGATGCCGGCGCGCCGGCCGCCGAAGAGGATCGCCGCGATCGGCACACCACGCGGGTCTTCCCACTCGGGCGCGAGCACGGGGCAGTTGCGCGCGCTCACGGTGAAGCGCGCGTTCGGATGCGCGGCCCGGCGGCCACTCCGCGGCGTCCACGGGCGGCGGAGCCAGTCCATCAGCTCCGGTGGCGGCGCCGAGGTCAGCTCCTCCCACCACACGTCGCCCTCGGGCGTCAGCGCGCAGTTCGTGAAGATGGCGTCCCGGCGCACGGTGAGCATGGCGTTGGGGTTGCTCCGCGCGCTCGTCCCCGGCGCCACGCCGAAGAAGCCGGCCTCGGGGTTCACCGCCCAGAGCCGGCCGTCGGAGCCGACTCGGAGCCAGGCGATGTCGTCGCCGATCGTCTCCACCTTCCAGCCGGGCAGCGCGGAGGTCATCATGGCCAGGTTGGTCTTGCCGCACGAGGAGGGGAACGCGGCGGCGAGGTAGAGCTTGCGGCCCGCGGGGCTCGTGAGCCCCAGGATCAGCATGTGCTCGGCGAGCCAGCCCTCGTCCCGCGCCTGCACCGAGGCGATGCGGAGCGCGTGGCACTTCTTGCCGAGGAGCGCATTCCCGCCGTAGCCCGAGCCGTAGGACCAGATCTCCCGGGCCTCGGGGAAGTGGCAGATGTACTTGCTCTGCGCGTTGCACGGCCAGGGCGCATCCGGCGCGCCTTCCGCGAGCGGAGCCCCGACGGAGTGGAGCCCGCGCACGAATTCCCCGTCATCCTCCAGCCCCTCGAGCGGCCCGGCGCCCACGCGCGCCATGATCTGCATGTTCGCCGCCGCGTACGCGGAGTCGGTGATCTGCACCCCGACGCGGGCGAAGGGCGAGCCGAGAGGGCCCAGGCAGTAGGGGATCACGAACATCGTCCGCCCGCTCATGGAGCCGGTGAAGAGCCGGCTGAGCGTGCGGCGGGTCTCGTCCGGGTCGCGCCAGTTGTTCGTGGGGCCGGCGTCGTCCGCGCTCGCCGAGCAGATGAAGGTGAACTCCTCGACCCGCGCCACGTCGGCGGGATCGGAGCGCACCAGCACGCTGCCCGGCCGCCTTCCCTCGTCCAGCCACACGGCGCTGCCCGCCTGCACCAGGTGCCGCAGCAGGGCCTGATGCTCGCGCGTGGTCCCGTAGCACCAGACGACCCGATCGGGCTGGCAGAGCGCAGCGATGTCGTTGACCCAGGCTTCCAGCTTCCGGTCCGCGTTCATGGCGACGCTCCGGCCCGTGGCTGCGAGCGGGCCGGGCACTCGTGCCCGACCTCGCGCCGCGGAGCCGCCACTCGCTCCGGCGTGGCGCGAGGGTAGACGCGGGCTTCCACTGCTTCAACGGAGTTTGTAGAAACCTGACCTCCCGCTCCGCCCGGCGGCACCCGACTCGCGCCGTCTCGAAGGAGGTGCCAGCCCGCGCTTGCGCCCGAGCCGACCGCGGGGCATCTTGAGGGACACGACGGCCCCTCGACCGGCGAGGGGCGCGAGCCAGGGAAGCCAGGGAGCAGCGATGCCCGTCCGCAAGACGCCCCGCAGCGAAGCGAGGAGGAAGACCCGATCGGCGGCCAAGCCCCCGGCCGCTCGGGCAGCCGGGCGAGCGCCGCGCAGCGCCGCCGGCTCCTCGAGCCC
>JAWOLC010000153.1:0-7797 GCA_033853925.1 Candidatus Eiseniibacteriota bacterium | reverse complement strand
GGCTCGCCCGGCGAGCGCTCGCTCGCGTACGCTGCCCGGGTCACCGCCGCCGGCAGCCGACCCGGACGCCACGACCCAAGCGAAGGAGCCACGCATGAAGCCCATCCGCCCGACCGTCGCTCTCGGCATCCTGCTCGCGCTCCTGGCGCTGGCCACGGGGGCCTCCGCCACGGAGCGCGCCGAGGTCCCGGAGCGCTACCAGTGGAACCTCGCCGACCTCTATCCCTCGGACTCGGCCTGGGCCCGGGCCCAGGTCGACCTGGCGGGGCGCCTCCCCAGGTTCACGGCCTTCCAGGGACATCTGGGCGACTCGCCGGCCCGCTTCTACGCGGCGCTGACGCTGCTGTTCGGGATGGACCGCGACCTGACGCAGCTCCGCGACTACGCGATGTTCCGCAAGGACGAGGACAATCGGGTGAGCGGACCGCGGGAGATGGACCAGGCGGCCGGGAAGCTCGCGGTCGACTTCGACGCGACGACCTCGTTCGTGCGCCCGGAGCTGCTCGCCCTGGGCGCCGAGAAGGTGCGCGCCCTCGTCGCCGCCGACGCGCGGCTCGCGGCCTACACGCCCTGGCTCGAGGACGTCCTGCGCTACGCGCCGCACACCCTGGACGCGGCCGGCGAGAAGCTGGTCTCGCAGGCGGGCATGATGGCCGACGGCCCGACCCGCACCTACGACACCTTCACCAACGCCGACCTGCCGTACCCCGAGGCCACGCTCTCGACCGGGGAGAAGGTGACGCTCGACGCCCAGGGCTACACCCGCTACCGCGCGCTCCCGAACCGGGCCGACCGTGACGCCGTCTTCCACGCGTTCTGGTCGCGCTACCGGCAGTTCGAGCGCACGATCGGCACGACCATGGACGCGCACGTGAAGACCCACCTCTTCGAGAAGGAGGCGCACCACTTCGCCTCCTGCCTCGAGGCCGCGCTCTTCGAGTCGAACATCCCCGCGAGCGTGTACACGCGCCTCGTCGCGGACGTGCACGCCAACCTGCCGACCCTGCACCGCTACCTCGAGCTGCGCCGGCGGCTGATGGGCGTGGACACGCTGCGCTACGAGGACCTCTACGCGCCCATCCTCAAGGAGGTGGACCTCCGCTACACGCCCGAGCAGGCCCAGGCCCTGGTGCTCCAGGCGGTGGCGCCGCTGGGCCCCGACTACGTCGGCGCTCTGAAGCGGGGCTACGCCAGCCGCTGGGTGGACCTCCTGCCCACCACCGGCAAGACCTCGGGCGCCTACAGCGAAGCGGTCTACGGCGTGCATCCCTACCAGCTCGAGAACTTCACCGGCCTCTACGAGGAGGTCTCGACGCTGGCCCACGAGTCGGGCCACTCGATGCACAGCTTCCTCACCAACAAGAACCAGCCCTACGTCACCTCGGGGTACAAGACCTTCGTGGCCGAGGTGGCCTCGACCCTGAACGAGAACCTCCTCCTCCACTCCATGCTCTCCCAGACCCAGGATCGCGACACGCGCCTGTTCCTGCTCGGCAGCTACCTGGACAACCTGCGCACCACCCTCTTCCGCCAGACGCTCTTCGCCGAATTCGAGCTGCGGATGCACGAGCTGGCGGAGAAGGGAGAGCCCTTGAGCGGCGAGCGGCTGTCGGCTCTCTACCTCGGCCTGCTCAAGGAGTACTACGGGGACGCGCAGGGGGTGTGCCGGATCGCCGACCTCTACGGCATCGAATGGGCCTACATCCACCACTTCCACGACTACAACTTCTACGTCTACCAGTACGCCACCAGCATCACGGCCTCGGCGAAGATCGCCGCCGACATGCGCGCCGACGCGGCGGCCCGGCGACCCACGACCCGCAGCCGCGACGCCTACCTCGCCATGCTGTCGGCGGGCTCGGCGAAGTACCCGCTCGACCTGCTCAAGGGCGCGGGCGTGGACATGACGACCTCGGCCCCGTTCACCGCGGCGATCCGCGAGATGAACTCGATCATGGACGAGATGGAGAAGCTGCTGAAGAAGTGAGGCTCCCGCCGGCCCCGGAACGCCCGGGGCCCGGCGGGGCCGGCCTCCCGGGGAGGAACGCCATGCCCGTCTCGTTCGCAGGAGGTGAGTGGAATTCGCCGATCACCGAGCGCGGCTGGTGGGTCACCTTCGGTGCCGCGGCGGCCGCGGTCTTCTTCTATGGCTTCGTGCTCCGGGCCATGCTGCCGGGAGTCCAACCCGCCGGGCCCGCGCCCTCGGGCCCGCTGCGGCTGGGCCTCACCGCCCTCGCCGCCCTCGCCGCGGTCGCGGCCGTGGCCGTGTCGCGTTCGCGCCTCCGGCCGCGCGGCCCCGCGGTCGCCGAGCCGGGCCAGGCACCGGTCCGGCCGGCCCCGTCCTTCCAGCCGCTCGGCATGGCCGCGCTCGCGCTGGCGGGAGTGCCGGCCGTCTGCGGCTTCGTCCTGGCGATCGTCACCCGCGGCGGGCTCCGCGACTACGTGCCCTTCGGCGCCATCAGCCTCTTCGTCCTCGTTCTCGAGATCGGTCCGAGAAGCTTCCGTTACTGGCAGTCGCTCCGCGCGGCCGACCCCCGCGCGCTCGGATAGTCTTCCGTCGCGCCCGAGGCCCGTCGGACGCGTGCGCCCGACGGGCCTCGGCGTTGCAGCGGCGGCGAGCGACGCTCAGTGCCCCACCAGCTCCCTGAGGTCGATCTCCCAGGTCACGCCGTGGCGGGGATCGTCGGCCGGGATGCGGTGCGGATCCGTGATCTCCTCGTCCTCGAGGATCAACACCAGCCGGGACCGGCCGTGCATGTAGACGTAGGCGTGGTCGCCCTGGAAGCGGACCTCCACGTTGTCGTAGCGGCCGAAGTCCGCGTTCAGGATGCTGGCCTGGTAGCGCTTCCCGTCGAGGCTCTCGCCGCGGTAGCTGGCCGCCACGGCCGCGCCCGCGACGAGCGCGAGCGCGAGAGTGGCCGCTGCGGCCCACGCGCTGGCTGAGGTGCGGCTCATGACGCCCCTTTCCGTCCTCCGGCGAGGACGCCGCCCGGGGAACCGACCTCGAGTCTACATCGCCGGGGCACCCAGGCACAGGCTGCCGCCGCGCGTGGCGCGCGGGCGGCTCCCCCGGCGCCGCCTACCAGGAGGCGGCCAGTGGCCCCACCTCGGCCTGGACCGCGTCCAGCACCTCGCACCTCGCCACCGCCGCCCGCATCGCGTTGTGATCGGGGAAGAGCGGCCGGTCCTCCTCCAGGTGCTCGACCACCTTGCGCACCGCCGCACGGCCGGCGAGGGTGCCCCGGCCCGGCGAGAACTGCCGGAAGTCGAGCGCCTGCGCGGCGGCGATCAGCTCGATGGCCAGCACGCCGCGGGCGTTCTCCAGGATCTGCCGCGCCTTGAGGGCGCCGTTCATCCCCATGCTCACGAAGTCCTCCTGGTCCGCGGCCGCGGGGATCGACTGGATGCAGGAGGGCATGCTGAGGATGCGCTGCTCCACGATGAGCATGTCGGCCGTGTACTGGCTGAGCATGAGCCCCGAGTACATGCCCGCGCCCTTCGTGAGGAACTCGGGGAGGCCGACGCTCAGGGCCGGGTTCAGGAGCCGGTTCAGCCGCCGCTCCGAGAGCACGGAGACCATGGTGAGCCCGGCCGCCACCATGTCGAGGGGCAGGCTGACGGGCGTGCCCTGGAAGTTGGCGCCCGTGAGCACGCGGTTCTCCTCGCGCACGAAGATGGGGTTGTCCGCCACGCCGTTCAGCTCGATCTCGACCTGCCGCCGCGCCCAGGCCAGCACGTCGCGCAGGGCCCCGATCACCTGCGGCGTCGAGCGCATGGAGTACGCGTCCTGCACCTTGACCTTGAGCTTGCCGGTCCACAGGTCGGAGCCCTCCATCACCCGGCGCAGGTTGGCGGCGCAGGTCATGGCCCCGCGGAATCCTCGCAGCTCGTGGAGCTTCGCCTGGTAGGGCTTCATGTTGGCGAGCAGGGCCTCCAGGGTCATGCTCGCGGCGATCTCGGCCTGGGCGAGCCAGCGCTCGGCATCGTGGAGCAGCAGGCAGCCGATGCCGGTGATGAGGTTCGAGCCGTTGATCGCGGCCAGGCCGTCGCGCGCCTTGAGCCCGGGCACGGGAATGCCCGCCCGCTCGAGGGCCGCCCGGGTGGGCATCCGCTCACCCTGGTAGAAGCTCTCGCCCTCGCCCATCAGGCTCAGGGCGATCTGGCTCATGGGGGCCAGGTCGCCGCAGGCGCCCACGCTCCCCTTCTCGCACACCACGGGCGTGACACCGCGATTCAGCATCTCCAGGTAGGTGAGCGGGATCTCGGGGCGGCAGCCGGAGTAGCCTCGGGCGTGCACGTTGATCCGGCTGGCCATGGCGGCGCGCACGTGCTCGAGCGGGCAGGGCTCGCCGATCCCGGCCGCGTGGTTGTAGATGAGATAGCGCTGGAACTGCTTCACCTGCTCGTCGGTGAGCACGACCTCGGAGAACTCGCCGATGCCCGTGTTGACGCCGTACATGATCTCGTGGGCCTGGATCTTCTCTTCCAGCATCCCCCGACACGCGCGGATGCGCTCCAGGGCCTCGGGGGCCAGGGCCACCGGCTCGCCCTGGCGCGCCACGCGAACCACGTCCTCGATCGTCAGGCTGCTGCCATCCAGTCTCACGGCCATGGAACTCTCCTCGGAGATCGAGCCTCGTGCAGTCGCAAAACCCGGGTGACATTACACCACCGCCCGCGTCGGCCCCAGGCTCGGGGGAGCGGGCCACGACGCTCGGCCCGCGGCGCTATGCTGGAGTTCGCTCCCCCGGCGGGAAGCGGGCCTCGGTGAGGCGAGGGACCCACGCCCCATGCGCATCGCTCGGCTTCGACGTGCCGTCTGGACGCTCACGGTGACGGTGGGCGCCGCCACGGCGTTGGCCGCCTGGTGGTGGCTACCGGCAGATCCCCTGCGGGCGCTGCGCGCCCGTGCTCCGGCGCTGGTCCGGGTGGTGCGCGAGCCGATCCCCGGCTCGAGCGCGGGCGTCGAGCGCTGGCGCCTGATCTCGGCGGCGGGCGATACGGCCACCGCCCTGTGGCGGCCGGCGCCTCGCGGCACCCTGGATCCGTGGACGGTGGTGCTGATGGGCGGACTGCAGACGGGCGACCGCGCCGTGCTCCTCCTGCCCGAGGGTCCCTTCCACGCACTGGCCGTGGACTGGCCCTGGTCGGGCCCGCGGCGGCTGAGCCCCTGGCGGTTCCTGCTCGAGGCCGGTGCGATCCGCGCGGCCGTCCTGCGCACGCCGGGCGTCCTGGCCCGCGGCGTCGAGGCCGTGGCGCGCGCGCCGGAAGTGGACGCGAGGCGGATCGCCCTCCTGGGCGCGAGCCTGGGAGCGCCGCCGGCGCTGGCCGCCCTGCGCCTCACCCCCCGACCAGCCGCCCTCGTGCTCGTGGACGGCGCCGCCGACCTGCGCGCGCTCATGGCGGCCGGCCTCGCCCGCCTGGGCGTCCCCTCGCCGCTCGCGTCGCCGCTCGCCGCTCTCGGCGCGCGATTCGTCCGGCCGCTGGAGCCCTCCCTCCATCTGCGGGCCGCCGCCCGCTTGCCCGTGCTGCTCGTGAACAGCGAGCAGGACGAGCTGTTGCCCGCGCGGGCGGTGCGCGAGCTGCACGCGGGGCTGCCCCGGGCGGACACGCTCTGGCGGCCGGGAGCGCACGTGCGCCCCGGCCAGGCCCGGGAGATCGCGGCCATGACGGCGGAGGTGACGGCCTGGCTGCTGGCGCGACCGGCGGGCGGAGCGCAGCTGGCGCCGAGGTGACGCGGTCCCTCCGCCCCTCGGGACCGAGCCCGTCATTTGGCGGAGCCCGATGCTCTGATTCGCTTCCCGCCTACGCCCTTGGTAGCATCGTCTGTCGTCCGACCCTGGACTAGGATACGGTGGTGTGTGCCCGGGCGCTTCCCGGGAGGCTCCCAAGCGTGCGATGCACCGGACGCCCCGTTCCGGCGCGGCCTCGGCCCGCCGGACGGATGCCCAAGGCCCCCGTCGGGGGGCGTCACGGTGCCGCCTCGAGCCGCGCGTGAAGGCGCGGCGGAGGGGAATCACGATGGATCGTCCGATCGCTGACAAGTCCGAGCCGCAGCGGGTCCCCCTCCAGGGCTGGGCTCTGCTCCGGGATCCACTCCTCAACAAGGGGCTGGCCTTCACCCGCGAGGAGCGCGAGGCCTTCGGCCTGAACGGAGCGCTGCCGGCCACGCAGCAGACCATCGAGGAGCAGGTGGCGCTCGAGCTGGAGCACGTGCGGGCCAAGGCCACCGACCTCGAGAAGTTCATCGGGCTCCTGGCCCTGCGCGAGCGGAACGAGACGCTCTACTTCCGCGTGCTGGTCGAGAACCTGCAGGAGCTGATGCCCATCGTCTACACGCCCACCGTGGGGCTCGCCTGCCAGCGCTACAGCCACATCCTGCGCCGGCCGCGGGGCCTCTGGCTCACGCCCGACGACCAGGACCGCATCACCGACGTGCTGCGCAACGCGCCGTTCAAGGACGTTCGCCTGATCGTGGTCACCGACAACGAGCGCATTCTGGGCCTCGGCGACCAGGGGGCGGGCGGCATGGGCATCCCGATCGGCAAGCTGGCGCTGTACACCGCCGCGGCGGGCATCCACCCGTCGAAGTGCCTGCCCATCAGCCTCGACGTGGGCACCGACAACCCCGAGCTGCAGAACGACCCCTACTACGTGGGCTGGCGCCACCGCCGCCTGCGCGGCGCGGCTTACGACCAGTTCATCGAGGCGTTCGTCACCGCGGTCAAGGAGGTCTATCCGCACGCGCTGCTGCAGTGGGAGGACTTCAGCAAGAACGTCGCCTTCATGGTCCTCGACCGCTACCGCAAGCGGATCACCTCCTTCAACGACGACATCCAGGGCACTTCGGCCATCGGCGTGGCCGGCCTGCTCGCGGCCCTGCGCATCACCAAGTCGAAGCTCTCCGACCAGCGCATCGTGTACGCGGGCGCGGGCGCCGCGGGGGTGGGCATCGCCCGGCTGGTGCGGACGGCGATGCTGGAGGAATGCTCGGACGCCGCCAAGGTGCGCCGCGCCCAGGCGCACGTGGACACGAAGGGCCTCGTCTGGCAGTCGGGCGCGCCCCTCGACGGGCACAAGCAGGAGTTCGCGCAGACGCGCGAGGACGTCGCGCAGTTCGGCTTCAAGGGCGCAGGGCCCTTCGACCTCCTGGAGGTGATCCGGCACTACAAGCCCACGGTGCTCGTGGGCACCAGCGCCCGGCCGGGGCTCTTCAGCCGCGAGATCGTGAGCGAGATGGCCAAGCACACGGAGCGGCCCATCATCTGCCCGCTCAGCAACCCCACCTCCAAGGCGGAGTGCACGCCTGCCGAGGCCATGGAGTGGACCCAGGGCCGCGCCATCGTGGCGACGGGCAGCCCCTTCCCCCCCGTCGCCTACGGGGGACGGACCATCGAGATCGGCCAGGCCAACAACGTCTTCATCTTCCCCGGCGTCGGGCTCGGCGCCATCATCTCCGAGACCCGCGAGGTGACCGACTCCATGTTCCTCGTGGCGGCGAAGACGCTGGCCTCCTGCGTCTCCGAGGCGCGGCTGGCGGCCGGGGCGATCTACCCCGACCAGTCGGCGTTGCGTGACGTGAGCGCGAAGATCGCGGCCGCCGTCATGCGCGAGGCCCAGCGGCAGAACCTCGGCCGCATGGTCCCGGACGAGGAGATCGAGAAGCGCGTGGCCGGCTGCATGTGGTTCCCCGAGTACCGCCGCTACGTCCCCTGCGAGGGCGCGATCCGGCCGTCGGAGGCCGCCTCGGTCCTCTGAGACCCGTCGGGAAGGACGGCGGGCGGCTCCCACTCGGGA
>JAWOLC010000152.1:0-8856 GCA_033853925.1 Candidatus Eiseniibacteriota bacterium | reverse complement strand
GGCCCGCCCGGCGTCGGGAGCGCCCTCGTCCAGCCAGCGCGTGAAGCCGGCGCAGTCCATCAGGCGGGGCCCTCCTCGATCGCGGCGCGCAGCGCGGCGCGCGCGCGGGCCAGGTGCGTCTTCACCGTGTTCTCCCGCATTCCCAGGATCGCCGCCGCCTGTTCCACCGACCGGTCCTCGTAGTAGTAGAGCGTCACCGCCGCCCGCTGCGCCGCGGGCAGCTCCAGCACGAGCCGCTCGAGCCGCCGGGCCCGAGCCGTTTCCAGACCGCCTCCCGCGCCGGGGAAGCGCTCACCGGGCTCCGGCAGGGCGGCCGCTTCCTCGACGCCGACCTCGCGGCCGCGCCGGGTCTTGAGCTGGCTCCAGCGGTCCAGGGCGCGCCGAGCCACGATGCGATGGAGCCAGGTCGCGAAGCTCGACTCGCCGCGGAACCGCGACAGGCCCTGCCACGCGCGCACGAACGCATCCTGGGCCACCTCCTCCGCGTCGGCCGGCGAGCGGGTGATCCTCAGGGCCAGACCGTAGGCCCGATCCTGGTGCAGCACCACCAGCTCGCGGAACGCTTCCTGGTCTCCGCCCCTCGCCCGCTCGACGAGCGCCCGCACGTGCCCCGGGCTCTCGTCCCGCGCGGCGCCCGGAGCCTCGGCTCCGGCAGATCCCATCGTCAGCTTGGACCGTGGTACGGGCTCGTCCGGTTTCAAGGCTCTGGCGGCCCTCCCGTGGAGGTTTCTTGAAACCCGCCGTGCGGCGGGCCCGGTCCAAGCCGGTGAAGCGCCAAGACGAGCCGGGGATCCCGGCTCGCGGGCATGATAGCAGGGAGCCCGGAGAATCCGAGTCGAGGTCGCGCCCGCCGAGCGGGCGCCGATTCCGGAGCCCCGGCCCGACTGAAAGGAGGCCTACCGCCATGATCGCCTTCCTCCCCAGCATCGGCGCCGACATCGTCGGCCCCATCGTCGTGTTCGCCATTCCCCTGGTGGCCATCGTCGGCGGCATCACCGCCGGGATCGTGCGGACGATCAGCCGCCACCGCATCATCGAGCTGGCCCAGCGCGAGCGGATCGCCATGATCGAGCGCGGGCTCGACCCCTCGAAGCTGCCGCCGCTTCCCGCCCTGGCGTCGCTCGGCGAGGCCGCGAGCGTCCTCTCGCCCGAAGACTCGGCGCGGCATCGGGCGCAGGCGCTCATGATCGGCGGCTTCGTCACGCTGGCGGTGGGGGTCTCGCTCGGCGTGATGCTCTACTTCATCGCCGACGAAGCCGGGGTGTGGGCCGTCGGGCTCATTCCCGCGGCGGTCGGACTCGCGCTGCTCATCAGCGGCATGCTCATCCGCCCGAGGGGCGGCTCGGGCTCGAGCCTGGGGAGCCGCGTGGGCTGAGGCCCTCGCTTCCCGGCGGGACGCCGCGCCGCTCCTGGGAGCGCGGCGCGGCTCGCTCCCGGCCCTTGCGGGCCATGGATTCCGCGGCGACGCCCTGACGGCTCCCGCGCCCAAGACGAGGTGATTCGACCATGCACTGGCTTCGTGACGACGTCGTCGGTCCGCTGATGGTGTTCGCCGTCCCCCTGGTGGCCATTGCCGGCGGGATCCTGGCCAGCGTCGTGAGGACGCTGAGCCACCATCGCCTGATGGAGGCGGTGATCCAGGAGCGCATGGCGCTGGTCGCCCGCGGGGTGGACCCCGCCCGGCTCTCGGCCGCGAGCCGCGCGGCGGCGGGGCTGCCTCCCCTGTTCTCCCTGGACGACTTCGCCCGGCACCGGGCGCAGGGGCTGCTGGTCGGCGGCTTCGTCACCCTCGTGGGCGGCGCCGCCTTCGCCCTCGTCGTGGGCATCCTCGACGCGTGGGATCCGGAGAGCTGGGCCGGGGGCGTGATCGCGGGCGCGATCGGCCTGGCCCTGATCGCCAGCGGGCTCGTGGTCTGGCCGCGGGGGAGCGAGCGGGCCTCGGCGCCTCGCGGCTGAGCGCCGAGACGGCGAGTCGCGCAGCGGACGGGCGGAGCGGTCCTACCCCGCCTTCACCCTCGCGCCGATCTCCAGCCACTGCACGGCTCCGCTCCACACCTCGGGATCGAGGCTCGCCAGGTGCTCGTGGCGGTGCCGGTGGCAGGTCATGACGACGACCTGATGCTCCCGGGCCAGCGACTCGATCAGCAGGCGCATGCCCGCCCGGGCCCGCTCGTCGTCGCTGTTGGCGAAGACGTCGTCGAAGAGCAGGGGCAGCGGGTTCCCGGGCTTCGAGAGGAACTCGCTGATCGCCAGGCGCGCCGCCAGGTGGAGCTGGTCCCGGGCTCCCACCGAGAGCTGGAGCATGGCCTTGCCGCGGGCGAGCTGCTGCCCGTCGCGCAGCCGCACCGAGAAGTCGAGGTCCTCGCCGAACCGCACCTGCTCGACCTGCGCGCCCATGGCCGCAAGCAGCTCGCTCACCCGCCGGCTGAGGAAGTCCGCCCAGCGGCGGTGCGTCTCGAGCGCCACCGCCTGGATCGTGGTCGCCGCCAGCTCGACGGCGCGCTTGAAGCGCCGCGCCCGCTCGAGCGCCTGCTCGATGCGCGCCTGCTCGGCCAGCAGCTCGGGCTCCTTCTGCGCCGCCCGCCGCACGACCTCGTCCACCTGCTGGCGCAGGTCGCCGCGCCGGCGCTGCACCAGCTCGATGGCCTCGCGCTGCCGCTTCACCTCGCGGTCGAGATCGATCAGCGGCCGCGGCGCACCCGGCGCCGCCTCGCTCTCGCCGCCGGCCTCGGCGCGCAGCGCGGCGAGCTGGGCTTCGAGGTCCGCCACCTCCGCAGCGGGCGCCAGGCGGCCCTCGGCCTGGGGGATCAGCTCCGCCGCGAGGAGCTGCAGCCGCGCCCGCAGCCGCCCCCGATCGGCGACTTCCTTCACCTGCTCGCGCCAGGAGAGCCCCGGATCGTAGGCGAGCCCCGCGAGCTGCACGATCCGCACCGCCCGCTCGTGCAGGCCGGCGGCCGTCGCTTCGAGCACGCGCTTCTCCTCGTCCACCCATGACCAGCTCTTCTCCAGCTCGGCGAGCTGCTGGCGCACGGCCAGCATGTGGCGGATGCCGGCGGCCACGCTCTCGAGATGGGCCGGGTCGGCGGAGCCGCCGCCGGCGCGCGCCAGGCGCTCGCGCACCTCCGCGAGCACCGCGCGGCGGCGGGACTCGAGCCCGTCCAGGCGCTCCTGCGCCCGCTGCACGGGGCTCGTCTGCTCCTGCAGTCGCTGGTACTCGTTCCAGTCGCGCATCAGCTCGATCGCGTCGCGGCAACCCAGCGAGCGTGCCAGCTCCTCGAGCCGGACCTCGCTCTCGGCCCGCTCGCCCTTGATCTGGTTGAGCCGCCGCTGCGCCTCCGTGAGGTGGCGCAGCGCCTCCTCGCGGTCGCCGCGCCGCGCGCCGGCCGCCGCCGCCATCAGCAGGAAGCCGAGCAGGACGACGCCCCCGCCACCCGCGAGGAGGCTCATGCCGATGCCCCATTCGCCGCGGATCGCCAGCACCACGCCGCCCGCGACGGCCGAGCCCACGCCGAGCGCGGCGAGGAACCAGCCGGGCAGGTTGAGCCGGGCGCGCGCGGCGTCGATCTGGCGGAGGGTCTCCGTGTTCTCGGTCCTCGCCTGCTCGAGCGAGGCCACCTCCGTCTGGAAGGCGAGCGCCAGCGCCGCCTGCCCGGCCAGGAGCTGCTGCGCCTCCTCGCCCAGGCCCGTGAAGCGTCCGGTCATGCTCTCGACGCGCGTCGGCTCGTACCCCTTGTCGCTCAGCCCGTCGCGCAGGCCGGCGAGCTGCCCGCGCAGGCCCGTCTCGTCGTCGGCCAGGCGGCGCAGCTCGGCCGCCAGGGCCACCAGCCGGTCGGCGTCCTCGACCTCGCCGGCCTCGAAGGCCTTCAGGGTGGCCAGGGTGCCTTCCAGCTCCCCACGCCGCCGCGCCTGCTCCTCCTGGCGCCGCGACTCGTGCGCGGCCAGGTTCTTCTGCGCCGCCTCCAGCCCGACGACGGTCTCGCGCAGCTCGGCCTCGGCGTTCTCGGGCAGATGCGCGTAGGCCGCGAGGGAGGCGGCCTCCTCCTGGAGCCGCGCCAGGGCCCCGCGGCGCTCCTCGTGCTCGCGCCGGCGCCGCTCCAGATCGGCGCCCACGGTGGCGCGGCGCTCGGCCTCGAGACGGGCGACCGTCTCGCGCGCGGCCTGCTCCTCGGCGCCCAGGCGCGCCAGGTCCTCGAGCGGCCCGGCCGCCTGCGCGCGATCGTGGGCGAGGGCCGCCAGGTCGGCGGCCAGCGTCTCGCGCTTCAACTCCAGGCGCGAGATGGCGTTCTCCACCGTGCCCGTGAAGTCCAGCTCGAGGGCCGTGTACCTGCGCAGCGCCCCTTGCAGGACCTGCAGCGCCTCGGCCGCGCTCGTGTCGCCGCCGCGCGTGTCGGCGGCGCCCTCGAGCCGTGCCTGCAGCGTGCCGTTGCGGCGCGTCCGCTCGTCGGCGGGCACGACCTGATCCAGCTCGCCCTGGCGGACCAGGGCGCACTTCTCGAACTCCTCGGCCTCCAGGCCCAGCAGCCTCTTGCCCACCGGGAACTCGTCCTTGCCCTCGCGGAACGCCGCCGTGACCTCGAGGCCGCGGTCGTTCCACACCTCGACCGTGCCCCGCGCGAAGTCGCGCTTCACCGTGTAGGCCTCGCCCTCGCACTCGAGGTCCAGCTCGACGCGGTAGGAGCCGCCGTCCCACGGCCGCCAGTGGTCGATGGGCGTGAGCACCTTGTGGCTGCGGCGGTCGTCCTCCAGGCCGTAGAGCGCCGCGCCGACCGCCGCCAGCAGGCTCGACTTGCCCGTCTCGTTGCGGTCCACGAGCAGGGTGAGCCGCGCCGGGTCGAAGCGGTACTCGCCGCGCAGGGGCCCGAAGCCGTCGGCCTTCACCCGGAGGAGCTTCATTCGCCCAGCTCCTCGTACGCGGGCACGACCTCGTGCAGGCGGAACGCGTCCAGCCCGTAGTAGAGGGCGCTCTCCAGGTCGGCGCGGCGCGCAGGATCGCGCTCGGCCGCGAGCTGGTCGAGCAGGGCGCGAGCGAAGCGCTCCTCCGTGGTGACGGGCTCGCAGGCGCGCAGGGCGGCGAGGTCGTGGTCCGGACGCAGGGCGCGCGCGTCCAGGCGCACGTAGAAGATGCGCGGCCGCAGCTCCGGCCCCGGGCCGGCGTAGCGCACGCCGCGCGCCAGCCGGCCGGAGAGGCGGGCGATCGCCAGGTCGGCGTCGCCGGCCCCCGCCTGATCGAGGGCGCGCAGCACCCGCCGGTCCACCATCTCGGCCGAGGTCGCGCCGGTCACGTCCACCGTCACGTCGTAGACCCGGCGCCGGTCCAGCTCGACGAACTCGACCTCGGCTCGGGCGGGGCCGCCGTTCGCCAGGAGGCGCACTTCGTAGGCGCCGTGCCGGCCCGGCTCGCTCACGTCCAGCGAGATGGCCGCGCCCGAGTTGGCCACGCGCACGCCCCCGCCCGCCTCGAGGCTGTAGGGCAGGTGCACGTGGCCCACCGCCACGTAATCGAAGGGCGAGGCCAGTGCCTCGGCGTCCGAGAAGGGCGCGATCGGATCCTGCCCCGGCGGGAGGAAGCCTTCCCGCGAGCCGTGGAAGAGCGCGACGTTCACGCCCTCGCCGCGGCGCGCGGCCACGCCGGCGAGCGCCTCGGGGGCGAGCGGGCGCGCGGCCGACTCCACGCCCTGGATCGAGCAGCGGCCCCAGACGCGCGCGCCCTGGACGCCGGGCAGCGGCACGGCGCGCCACTCGGGCGAATCGAAGACGTGCACGTGCGGCGGCCAGGCGGCGCCCCGCGCCTTGAGCAGGGCGGGGTTCCAATTGGGGCTCGAAACCGAGAACGGATCGTGATTGCCCGGCGCGATGAAGACCGGCGGGCAGCCCGTGACCGCGAAGGCGTGCACGGCGAAGGCCAGCGTGTCCGCGTCCACGTACTCGAGGTCGAAGAGGTCGCCGGGCAGGAGGATCGCGTGCGCGCCGCGCTCGATCGCCTGCCGCACGCAGAGCTCGAGCGCCCGGCGCTGGTCGTGGCGCCGATCGCTGCGGCGCTCGGGGGGCAGCCAGCCGAAGGGCCGCCCGAGGTGCAAGTCGGAGACCTGGAGGAAGCGGACGACGGCCATGCGTCGGACTCCTTCGCGCGGCGTGCCGATGTCGCCTCCGAGGGAGCAACGCCCCACGCCGGACTCGCTGCAAGTTAGCAGGAAGCCCGCAGGCCGGCAACGACTTGGATGCGGGCGCGAGCGTCCCGAGCCGGGGCTGGCGCCTTCCTCGGCTCGCACGCTAGGATCCCGCACCGCCATGAGCCAGCCTCCGCCCACCGCCGCCCCCGTCGCCGAGATCGAGCGCCGTCTGCAGTGGCGCGTGCTGGCGCTGGCGGGATTCCTCGCGCTGATCGTGGGGCTCGCGGCGCTGGCGGCCCTCTCCCTGCTCGTGCCCGCCAGGGTGCTCTCGGGGCTGCCCGACGATCCGGACGTCGCCGCGGGGCGCGCTCTCCTCCACGACCGCCTGCCTGTCCGGGTCGGAGCCCTGCGCTTCGCCTCCGCGCTCACCGGCGAGGCGCCCGCCGGAGCGCGCTTCGGCCCCGAGCAGGACGCGCTCGCCGAGCGAGCCGCGCGGGACCTCGAGCGAGCGCGCGCCCGGAGGCGCGGCGACCCGCGTCTCGCGGTGGCGCTCGCCCATCTGGATCTGGCGCGGGCGGCGGCGAGCCCGCCGGACGCGCGCACCCCCGTGCCTCCCGAGCGGCTGGCGGCCTGGCTGCGCCTCGTGACGCGGGCCGAGCGTCGCTACCGGGCGGTGACCGAGCGCGGAGCCGACGTGCCCGAGGCCCGCCTGGGCCTGGGCGTCACGCTCGCGCTCGAAGCCCTGGCCGAGCGTGATCCGCTGCGCGCGCGCGGCCTCGAGCTGGAGGCGATCGCGCAGTGGGCCGCCGTCAACCCGCGCGACCCCGCGATCCTGCCGGCGCTCTACGACCGCGCCCTGCTCCTCGTCCGGGTGGGGCGCCGGGCGGAGGGCGAGCGCGCGGCCCGCGAGTATCTCGCCCGGGACGCGACCAGCGCCTGGGCGCGGCGACTGCGCGAGAGCCTGGGTCTCGCCGGCGCCTGAGCCGCGTGCACCCGCCGGCGCCCTGCCGGGCTCAGCGCGGCGCGGCCGCGGACGACCTGGCCCGCCGCAGCTCCTCCACCTGCTGGAGCCCGAGGCGGGCCTCCGCGTTGTTCGGCGCGCGGCGGAGGAAGGCGAGGAGCACGTCGCGCGCCTCGTCCAGCTCGCCGAGCCGGACGAGCGTCGTGGTGAGCCCCTTCCAGACCGCGATGTCCGAGGAGTCGCGCGCCAGCGCGCGGCGAAAGACGTCGCGCGCGCCCGCCAGGTTGTCGCGCGCCAGCTCGACGCGGGCCCACTCCTGGAGCACGCGCGGACTGGGCTGAGTCTCCGCGGCGTGGGCCAGGGCCTGGGCCGCGGCATCCAGGCGGCCGAGGCGGTAGTTGCGGATGCCGAGGAAGTCCCAGGTGATGCCGCGCTCGTACCCGTCGCGCGGCGGCGCCTCGGTCATGAAGGCCGTGACGCGGGCGAGGCCGCGGTCCAGGTCGGTCTGGTGGGCCAGCCACTGCACGCTGGGCGCGGCGGCGGCCAGCGCCACCGCGAGCCCCAGCCACGCGTAGGCGGGCGCGCGGCGCAAGGTCTCGCCGGCGAGCCAGGCGGCGAGCAGGGCGATCACGATGCCGCCCTCGGAGAGCGTGTCGTAGTCGCGAAAGGCGCCCTGCCCCGGATGCACCAGGAGCAGCAGCCCGAGGAACGGCACGGCCAGCGTGGCGAGCAGCGCGGCCTCGCGTCCCAGCGGCAACCGCCGCCCCCAGGCGAGCGCCACGATCGGCAGCGCCGGCGCGAGCGGCGCGAGCAGCACGACGACGTTGGGCAGGTCCACGGCGCGGGCGCCGGCGAACATCGAGGCGACGAGCCCCCCATGCTGTCTCACCGGGGCCGAGGCGAGGTGCATCATGGGGTCGAAGTGGGTGAGGGTCGTCACGATGCGCGGCAGGGTGAAGGCGAAGGCGAGCACGGGCAGGGCGGCCGCCGCCCAGGCCGCCGGCGCGCGCAGCGCCGCCGGCCGCGCCCGCCGGGCGAGCGCGAACGCCAGGGCCACGGCGGGCACGAAGCCCAGGACCGAGCGATGCAGGAAGGCGCCGATCGCCAGCACCATGCCCAGGGCGAGCAGGCCGCGGCCCTCGCGCGCCGCCCGCAGGCCGAAGACGGCGACGGCCACGGCCACGAGCATCAGCTCGCCGTTGGCCTTGCTGTACCCGGTGTAGAGGCCGAGGTACCCGCCGAAGAAGACGGCCGCCGCCGCGGCGAGCGCCGCCGTGCCGCGGAGCGCGAGAGCGCGGGCGAAGGCCAGCGCCAGCAGCGCCAGCAGGCCCGCCTCGATCGCCCCCGTGAGCCGGCCCGCGCCGTTGGCGCTCACGAATCCCCAGGCCACGAGCCGGCCCGGCAGGTCGACGTGCAGGAGCACGTCGAGGGGCAGCGCCTGCGGGAACAGGTCGGCCGGCAGGCCCTTCTCCTCGATCGTGCCCTGGCGCAGGAGGAAGTCGCCCACGAAGCGCACGCGATCGGGCAGGAGCGCGGCGAGGAGCGCCCCGGCGGCGAAGGCGATCACCCCCGCCGCCAGCGAGCCGCGCGCGATGGCCTCGCCGGCCCGTGCCAGCACCGGCTCGGCGCGGCGGGCCACGGCCGGCACGATGGCGAGCGCGGCCAGCGCCCACGGCACCCAGGCCCACGCGGGCGCGAGGAAGCGCTGCAGGTTCAGCCCCCAGCCGAGCATGTCGGGCACGAAGGCGAGCGCCGCGCGCGCCAGCGCGAGCGCGGCCAGCGCGT
>JAWOLC010000151.1:0-18292 GCA_033853925.1 Candidatus Eiseniibacteriota bacterium | reverse complement strand
GCGGCACTGCTCGCCGTCTTCCTGCTGCACGGGGTTCGCGTACCTCGGGCCGACCGGCTGGCGTTGGGGGCGCAGCTCGGAGCGGACGTCCCCTTCGCCCTCCTGGGCGGCGCGGCGCTGGGCCTGGGGCGGGGGGACCGGCTGACCCGCCTGAGGTCCGGGAGGCCCTATCGCGCGGTGATCGCGGTGCCTCCATGGCGGATATCAACTGCGGCCGCCTTCCGCGAATTCGACCGGTCCAGATACCCCTTGACAGGATGGAACGCCAAACTAAGATTCGCTAAAGCCGTTGGGAGCATGACGCTGGAGCCTCGACGTGCCCTGGGCATTGGCAATACGTTCGAAGAGTTGTTGGGTGCGAGGAGGCTCGATTTCGTCGATCTCTGCGCGCGGCTGCGCGACGCGGGACTCGCGCAGCCGAGCATGACGGGCAGCGGGTCGGCCGTGTTCGGGCTGCTCGGGCCGCACGCGTCGGCAAACGGAGTCCTGCGCCGCTTCACGGGGGGCGAGGCCCTTTACGTGGTGCGCTCCGCGCGGCGCGGACTGGTGGTGAGCAGGCTGGGCTAGCCGGCCGCGACGCGGGGAGATCGGTCGCCGCGAGGGCGGTCGTTGCGCGACCGGGCGAGATGTCGGCGGAGAATCAGCGCTCCCGCTCAGGGAAGGGTCCGAGGTGACGCGATGATCGAGATCACCGAGGTACGGGTTTCGCTGCGGAACGACGACAAGCTGAAGGCATTCGTCAGCATCACGTTGAACGACTCCTTCGTCATCCGCGGGCTGAAGATCATCAAGGGCAACAGCGGCTTGTTCGTGGCCATGCCGAGCCGCAAGCGGCCGGATGGGCAGCACCAGGATCTGGCCCACCCGATCAACGACGTGACGCGCAAGTACCTGACCGAGCGCGTCATGGCGGAGTACGAGCGCGAGCAGCAGCACCCCTCGGCGGCCAGCCTGGCGGCCGTGGACCAAGGCCGCCCGCTCTACTGAGCGGCCGGAGCCCAGCCTGGCGGAGCTGCCCGGTCGCAGCCTCCGCCGTTTGACTTGGGATGCCCCCGCGGCTAGGCTCCCCGGGCTCTTCTACGGCAGTACTTCTCGAGGCCAGTAGCCATCCACCCCGACTTCGCGACCGCGGGGGCGGACCGAGACGGAAATCCCGTTCTGTTGGTGGGGCGTGGCCAAGCGGTAAGGCACGAGACTTTGGATCTCGCATTCGGAGGTTCGAATCCTCCCGCCCCAGCCAGCCTGGTGCGGTCCATCTGCTGCGTTGGCTTCGGGCGCGGCTCGCTCGACGTACCCCAAGTACGACTGCGCTCGCCGCTTCCTCGCCGCCTTGCATCTGGACCACCCCAGGCTGGCTGCGCCAGCATCGGGCACGCGATCGGCGGCGTCGGCTCCGGGGGCGCGGCTCGCTCGACGTACGCCAAGTACGACTGCGCTCGCCGCTTCCTCGCCGCCTTGCATCTGGACCACCGCGAATCCACCCGTTCCTGCCCGGGCCCGTCGCGGCCGGGGCGCGTTCTGACTCTTAGCCGGGAGTAGGGCGACTTGGATCCGTGCCGGGTCTTCTCGGGGAACGCCAGCCATGGGCTGGCCCAGGCCATCTGCGAGAAGCTGAAGGTTCCGCTCGGGGACGCGACCGTCTCGCGCTTCGAGGACGGAGAGGTGTCGGTCAAGTTCAACGAGAACATCCGGGGCGGCGACGTGTTCATCGTGCAGGCGACGGCGCCGCCCGCGGACAACCTGATGGAGCTGCTGGTCATGCTCGACGCGGCGAATCGCGCCTCGGCGCGCCGGGTGACGGCGGTGCTGCCGTACTTCGGCTACGCCCGGCAGGACCGCAAGGACCAGCCGCGCGCGCCGATCTCGGCCAAGCTCGTCGCGAACCTCATCACCGTGGCCGGAGCCGACCGGGCGCTGACGATGGACCTGCACAGCGCGCAGATCCAGGGGTTCTTCGACATCCCCTTCGATCATCTGTACGCCGCGCCGGTGCTCATCGAGTACTTCGGGCAGAAGCGCATCCCGGATCTCATGGTCGTGGCTCCGGACATCGGCAGCGTGAAGATGGCGCGCGCCTACGCGAAGCGCCTGAGCGCCGAGCTGGGACTGGTGGACAAGCGCCGCCCGCAGCCGGACTCGGTGGAGGTCATGAACATCATCGGCGAGGTCGAGGGGCGGAACGTGGTGCTCTTCGACGACGTGGTGACCACGGGCCGGACGCTCTGCCGCGCGGCCGAGACGATCCGCGAGCATGGCGGCAAGGACATCTACGCGGGCGTGACGCACGGCATCTTCTCGCCGGGCGCCCTGGACCGCATCCGGCGCTCGCCGATCCGCGAGCTGATCATCACCGACACGATCTGCCACGCGGCGGACTCGCTCCCGGCCAACGTGCGCGAGCTGTCGGTGGCGGGGTTGCTGGGGGAGGCGGTGGAGCGAATCCACGAGGAGCGATCGCTGAGTTCGTTGTTCGTCTGAAGGCGCGCCGCGCCGGACGGGCCGCGTGCCCGCTCGACGCCGCGCCGGCGCTCGCGTCGGCGCTCGCCCGGCCCGCGGCCGGGGCGCGATGGATGCGGGGCTCGCCCCGCTTGAAGGAGGAAGCTGATGCCCGTCATTCCGCTGAGCGGCACGCGCCGGGAGCAGACCGGCAAGGGCGCCGCCCGCAAGGCCCGCGCCGCAGGCCTCATCCCGAGCGTGCTGTACGGACACGGCGAGGTGCCGGTGGCCTTGAGCGTCTCGTCACGCGAGTTCGAGCTGGCGGTCCGCCGCCAGGGCGGCAACCCCATCATCGGCCTGGCGCTGGACGGAGGCGAATACACCGCCCTCATCCGTGACGTGCAGTACGACCCGATCACGCACGACATCATCCACCTCGACTTCCTGCACATCTCGCTCACTGAGACCATCGAGGTCGAGGTGCCCATCCATTTCGTGGGCATCGCCGTGGGGGTCAAGGACGCGGGCGGCATCCTCGAGCCCATCCTGCGCGAGCTGAAGGTGAGCTGTCTGCCCACGGCGATCCCGGCGTTCGTGGAGGTGGATGTCTCCGCCCTCAACATCGGCGACTCCGTCCACGTGAGCGCGATCAGCGCCCCCGGCGTGACGGTCCTCACGGATCTGGAGGCGACGGTCGCCACGGTGGTGCCGCCCACGGTGCACGTCGAGGAGAAGCCGGCCGAGGAGGCCGTGGCCGCGGCGGCCGCCGAGCCCACCGAGCCCGAGGTCATCGCCAAGGGCAAGAAGGAGGAGGAAGCCGCCGAGGAGGGCAAGGAGAAGTAGCGGGCCGTGGCCCTGGTGCTCGGTCTGGGCAATCCGGGTCCGCGCTACTCGCGCACCCGGCACAACGTGGGGTGGGGCGTGCTGGAGCGGCTGGTGCGGCGCTGGGGCGCCGTCCTCGCCGAGGAGTGCTCCGCCTGGCGGGCCTGGCGCGCCGAGCGCGGGGACACGCGGGTGGACCTGGTGGTGCCGCTCACCTTCATGAACACGAGCGGCGAGGCGCTGGCCGCGTGGAAGGAGCGGCACGGGTTGGATCCGGCCAGCCTGCTCGTGGTGGTGGACGACGTCTACCTGCCCGTGGGCCGCCTGCGGCTGCGGGCGGCGGGCTCGAGCGGCGGGCACCGAGGGCTCGAATCGCTCGAGCCGCTGCTGGGCGAGGACTTCGCGCGGCTGCGTCTCGGGGTCGGGGCGGCCGAGGACTCGGCGGGGCTGCGCGAGCACGTGCTGGAGGAGTTCGAGGAAGCGGAAGCGCCCGAGGTGAACGAGATGCTGGAGCGGGCCGCGGACGCCGTGGAGTGTTGGCTGGCCGAGGGGCTGGAGGCGACGATGAACCGCTACAACCGCAGGATGGACAGGGAGGAAACCGAGTCGTGATGAAATACGAGACGACCTTCATCCTCGAGCCCGGACTGGACGAGAACCGGGTGAACGAGGAGATCGAGCGGGTGTCGCAATGGATCCGGGAGCTGGGCGGCGAGGTGCTGGACGTCCAGCGCTGGGGCAAGCGCCGCCTGGCGTACGAGATCCACCGCAAGCGGGACGGGATCTACACGCTCGTGCTGCACCAGAGCCCGGGCCCCGTGGTCAAGGAGATCGAGCGGCGCATGAGCCTCAACGAGGCGTTCATGCGCATGCTCACGGTGCTGTACGTGCCGCCGGAGCCGACCCGGCCCCAGGTCGAGGGCGAAGCGGTCGCGGCGGCGGCCGAGGAAGCGGAGGAATAGCCGGCCCCCGGCGCTCCGCGCCGCACCGCGAGCCGCGGATCGGGGTGGCCGGAGGCAGGATGCGCGCATGCAGCTCGAGGCCCGCGAGGAGCCCCCGCGGAGGACGAGTCCATGACCGAGCTCAGACTGCCCGAGATCAACCGGATCGTCCTGAGCGGCCGGCTGACGCGTGACCCGGAAGCACGCTACGCCGGCGACGGGACGCCGATCACGAGCCTGGCGCTCGCGTTCCATCGCGGCTATCGCGGGCGCGACGGCCACTACGTCGAGGAGACAGGCTTCGTGACCGCGCGCACGTATCAGCGGCTCGCGGAAGTGTGCGGGCAGCGATTGAGGAAGGGCAGCCCGGTGCTGGTCGAGGGCCGGCTGCAGATGAGGGAGTGGAACGATCCGCAGGGGCGGCGCCAGACGCGTCTGGAGATCCGCGCCGAGAACGTCCACTTCCTGGAGAGGCTGCCGGCGGCCGAGCCGCCGGGAGCGCAGGCGCCGCAACGACTCGACGAGGGCGGGCAGTCGCCGTCCTGATCGTCGGAGGCAAGAGAGCGAGCGATGGCCAAGGAACGCGAAGGCAAGAGCATCAAGCGGAAGTACTGCAAGCTGTGTCTCGAGAAGGTGGGGCTGATCGACTACAAGGACGAGAAGCGCCTTGGCCGCTTCATCACGGACCGGGGCAAGATCGTGCCGCGGCGCGTGTCGGGCACCTGCGCCCGCCACCAGAAGCAGCTCACGGTCGCGATCAAGCGCGCGCGCGTGCTGGCCCTGCTGCCGTTCACCAGTGACTTCTATCGCTGAGCGACGCCAGGTGGAGCCGGACGCGGCGGCGAGCCGCACCGGAGGCCGCCGCGCCTCGTGGGTGCGCGCGGCGCTGCTGGTGGTCGTGCTCGGCGTGCTGGCGCTGGAGACGCCGCCGCCCTGGGCCTGGCTGTGGCTGGCCGTGCCCATGACGTCCGCGCTCGCCCTCCTGCTCTGCTGGCGCTTCGGCACGGCGGCGGTGGCGCTGGTCGGAGCGGGGGCGGTGGGCGCGACGGTGCTGGGCTCGGCCCAAGGGCTGTGGCTCTGGTGGATCCCGGCGGCCGCGCTCGTCGGCGCCTGGATGGGCGTGCGCGAGGAGGGAAGCGGCCCGAGCCCCGGGCAGCGCGCCTGGATGCTGGCCCCGGCCCTGGCTCTGGCCGCGGCGCTGCCCTGGCTCGCGCACTACCGGGACATGGTCGCGGTCGTGGACCGCGGCCTCGTCGCCGGCGACGCGCAGATGCTGGAGCTGATGCGCCAGCTCGGCACGAGCGGGGATCGCCTCGGCGGCCTCGAGAAGGCGGTGAGCCAGAACGCGACCATGCGCCACGCGGCACTCCCGCACCTGATCCCCACCGTGCTCTTCCTCTGGGTCGCCGTGCTCGTCGTCCTGGGCCGCGCGCTCGCGGCACGCCTGGCGCGCGCGCTGCGCTGGCCTCGGCTGTCGCGCACGAGCCTGCGCGATTGGCGCCTGCCGGACGCGGCCCTGTGGACGTTCCTCGCGGGCCTGGCCCTGGTGCTCACGCCGTGGTCGGCCTGGGCCCCGACGGGCTGGACGCTGCTGCTCAACGCCGGGCTGGGTTATTGTGTGCAGGGAGTGGCGGTCGTAGAATCGCTGCTGCTCGCGCGCGGCGTACCCCCTCCTGTCGTCGTCCTGACCATGCTGTTCGCCTTCCTGATCTTCATGCCCTACTTCATCCTCGCCGCGGCGGCGCTGGGCCTCAGCGACGTCTGGCTGGACTATCGCCGGCTGGAGCCCGCTTCGAACGGGGAGCGGAAAACGGGAGATCATTGATGGACGTCATCCTGCTGGAAGACCTGAAGGGCGTGGGCGCCAAGGGCGCGCTGGTCCACGTGAAGCCCGGCTACGCGCGCAACTTCCTGCTGCCCCGTCGTCTCGCCATCCCGGCCGGCGACAAGGCCGCCAATCTCTACCGGGAGATCGAGCGCCAGAAGAAGTACAAGGAGGACCGGCTGGTGGCTCAGGCCCGGGAACAGGCGGCCAAGCTCGAGGGCGTGGAGATCAACATCCCCACACAGGCCAACGAGGAAGACACGCTGTTCGGCTCGGTCACGAACGCCGACGTCGCCGATGCCCTGGCCCGGGCCGGGTTTCCCGTGGACAAGCACCAGATCGAGCTGGGCGATCACATCAAGCAGCTCGGCCGCTACGAGGTGCCCGTGCGGTTCTTCGGCGGCGTGAGCGCGAACGTGAAGGTCTGGGTGGTGCGGGCATGAGGGGGGCGACGGCTGTGCGAGCTCTCGTGACGCTCCTGCTTCTCCTGCTGCTTCCGCTTGCCGGGCGTCCGGGCTGGGCGGCCGCGGCCAGGAGTTCGCGCCCGGCGAGGAGCGCGAAGACGCCGGCCCCGCCCGCCGACACCTCGCGGGTGCTGGTGCGCGTCGGCGACCAGACGATCACCGTCGAGGACGTGCGCCGGCGCCTGGAGGAGCTGCCGGAGTCCGCGCGGCAGAACTTCACCACCCCCGAGGGCCGCGCGCAGCTCCTCGAGCGCATCGTGGAGGAGCGCGTGTGGCTGGTGGCGGCGCTCCAGCAGGGCATCGCCAACCGGCCGCAGGTCCAGCAGCAGCTCGCACAGCAGCGTCGCGACCTGCTCGTCCGCACCATGCTCAACGAGGTGATGTCGGCGAATCCCGCGCCCACGGACTCGGAGGCGAAGGTCTACTACGACGAGCACCTGAGCGACTTCCGCACGCCCGCCAGCGTCACCCTGCGGCACGTGCAGACCCGGACCGAGGCCCAGGCCCGCCAGGTGCTGAAGCTGGCGCTGGCGGGGCAGGACTGGGGAAAGCTCGTCCAGAAGTACTCCACAGACACCCTCACCCGGGCGCAAGGCGGGAACCTGGGAACGGTCACCCGAGACGGGATCTTCGCGAACCTCGGAACGCAGCCGGCCCTGGCCGAGTCCGCATTCGCGATCGGAGCGGGTAAAGTCGGCGGACCCGTCCGGACCGACCGCGGCTGGCACGTCATCAAAGTCGACGAGATCCGCCCGGAGGGCGCGCGGGCCTTCGAGAGCGTGCGGCCCATGATCCTCCGGCAGCTCGCCAGCCAGAAGGGCCAGGCGTTCTACAAGGAGCAGCTGGAGGCGATTCGCCGCCGGCTCGGCGTCACGCCGGATTCGACGGCGATCAAGCAGTTCGTCTCGCAGAAGCGGGACGCGCGCGAGATGTTCAAGGCCGCCCAGGAGATCGGCCCGCCGGCGGCGCGCATCGCGGCCTACCGGCAGGTCGTCGCGGACTATCCCGAGAGCGACGTGTCCCCGCAGGCCCAGTTCATGATCGGGTTCATCTACTCCGAGGAGCTGAAGAACTACGACGAGGCGGAGAAGGCCTTCCGCGAGCTGCTGAGGCGCTATCCCAGGTCCGAGCTGACCGGCTCGGCCCAGTGGATGGTGGATCACATGCGCAGCGGGGAGGCGCCTCCCTTCGACAAGCCGGAGGCGGATTCGAGCGCCACGACCCCGCAGCCGCAGGGCGCCGGCAGGGGCTCGTCCGACAAACCGTGAAGGTAGTGGAAGCGCGCGTCAACGGCCTCATCCTGGAGCACAAGACCCAGCAGAACGTCGTGATCCTGCGGGAGGCCGACGGGGAGCGGATCCTGCCCATCTGGATCGGCCCCGGCGAGGCCCAGGCGATTCGCCGGATCCTCTCCGACGAGCCGTTTCCCCGGCCGCTCACCCACGACCTGCTCGTGCTGATCGTCGAAGGGCTCAAGGCCAAGGTCTCGCGGGTGGTGATCTCCGACCTCAAGGAGAACACCTTCTACGCCACGGTCATCGTGCAGCGGGACGCCGAGGTGCTCTCCATCGACGCGCGGCCCTCGGACTCGATCGCGCTGGCGCTGCGGGCCAAGGCGCCGATCCTGGTGAACGAGAAGCTCCTGCAGGAGCCGCCCAAGCAGGGCGAGGAAGTCGGCGAGAGCGAGGAGCCTCCGGAGGAGCCCACGGAGGAGGAGAAGGCCGAGCAGCTCCGGCGCTTCCTCGAGAAGCTGAATCCCGAGGACTTCGGCAAGTTCCAGCTCTAGCGTCCTGTCCCGGGAGTAGCTCGACAGATCTCGGGGCCCTCGCGGCCCTGGCGGCGTTGCGCCTCCTCCGAAACCAGAACCGGTTGCGTCGTCGGCGCGCCTGGCGCGGGCCGCTGCGGGCCTCCGACCTATGTCGACCTACCCCCGGGACAGGACGCCAGCCGGAACCATTCTACCTCTAGTAGTAGAGGCGGAAGCGCACGGGCACCACGACGTTCACCTCCCTGAGGCGGCCTTCCCTCGTGTACGGACGGAACCGCCACTGCCGCACCGCCGCCGTGGCCGCCTCGTCGAGCTGGTTCTGGCCGGTGCTCGACATGACCTCGACCCGGGTGACTCTGCCCGTGGTGTCGATCAGGGCCACCAGCACCAGGCGCCCCTCGATGTCCCGGCTGACCGCGTCCTCGGGGTAGAGGATCGGCACCGCGTGCTCGATCACCAGCTCCTCCGAGCGGACCACGGGGGCGCTGCCTCCATAGAGGATCCGGGCCCGGGCCACGAGGCTCTCGTCGGACTCGCCGGGCCCGATGCCGATCCGCCGGGTGTCGGGCAAGGCGTGGGGGTCGGTGGAGGCCTTGGTGTCCGCACGGCCCCCCTTCACCGTCCGCGCCGAGCGGTAGTAGACGGTCGGGCGGCCGGGGACGGGCCCCGGCGGGCCGCTCGACTCGAGGATGATGCGCCGCACGTACTGCTCGGGGCCCTCGAACCCGTAGTGGCGGGCCTCGAACGGGCCGTTCTCCAGGAGTCGCGCGGGCAGCGAGTGACGCACGGTGGGCAGGAGCAGGGCGGACTGGCCCCCCAGCCAGGCGAGGCTCACGAGGGCGACGATGAGCGAGAGCCGGCGCTCGAAGCGGTCGCGTTCGCGATAGTATTCCGCAGTCCCGTGCACCATGCTCGGCTCCCCGGGGCGGCCGCGGAACCTCAGCGGTCGGGCGTCCCGGTCAGCGTTGCGCCCCGCTGAGAGTCTAGCAGAACCACACGGGCGCGGGCGCGCGGGTCCACGACCTCGGCCGCGAGCGGACCCGGCTCGGTGCGGGCGAAGCGGGCGCGGCCCGTCGCGTCGGTCACGACGACGATGGCGCCGCCCAGTGTCACCGCCGCGCCCGGGACGGGGCGACCGGCGCGGTCGAGCAGGGTGAGGGAGTCGGGGAGCGCGGGCTCGCCCGGAGGCCGCCACTCGCGCACGAAGGAGAGGTACAGGGCGTACGCCTCGCCGCGGAGCGCGCCCGGGGCGAGCACCCGCGCTTCCGCGGCCTCGCTCCCCAGGGAGGAGGGCGAGGCCAGCAGGGCGGGACACGAGGTCTGCTGGAGCGCGTACCCGGCCTCCGCGCCCGTGAGGGGCGCGGGCAGCCCGAGGTCGGCGAAGGCTCCTGCGGCGCGCTCGGCCCAGGCCTTGCCGGACGGGCTGGAGAAGGCGCAGGCCAGCCGCGGCGCGGAGGTCCGATGCGCGATGCGCAGGAAGCGTTCGGCCCGGAACTCCTCGCTGATTCGCACGCGCTCCATCTCCGAGACGGCGAAGTCGCCGTCCCGCGTGAGCTTCACCTCGGCGCCCGCCGCGGTCAGGAAGGCCGCGACGATGCGCGCGCTCTCCAGGTTCAGGGACGCGGCGCGCGTCCCGCCCGGGCCTTGCCCGGCCGCGTCGTCTCCTCCGCCCTCCGGGTCGAGCACGATGCGCCGGCCGAAGAGCACGCCGCCCGCGATCGCGGCGAAGTGCGGGGGAAGGATGGAGTCCTCGGCCCAGATCCGGTAGCCGGGGGGCGCCGGAACGCGCACGGCCCCCGAGCTGTCCCGGGGGATGACCGCGAACCCGTCGGGGGTGAGCCACGAGACGAGCGGCTCCGGCCCCGAGGTGCCCGGAACGGTCGCCACGCCTTCGAGCCGCGCGCGCCCGGTCCAGGGGAAGTGCCCGTGGGCCAGGTGGAGCACGGAGCCGACCGGCACGAGCACCACGGCAGGCGGCGGCGCCTCCTCGCCCATCGAGTCCGGCGCCGAGACCTGGAACCGCGCCACGCCCGTGGTGGCCGAGTCGGGCGCCTGCAGGTACGCCCAGGCAACGCCGTCACGGAGCCAGAGCGTTCCCTCGGCCGGCTCGACGCGAGGACCGGACAGCCGGCGCAGCCGGACCGGCCCGTCCGCCCGGAGGAAGCGCCCGAAGCGATCCCGGACGCGGATCCGCAGGGCGGCGAGCGGGTGGGCCGCGTCCAGATTGACGTCCGCGAGCAGATCCGCGTCGAAGCGGGCCCAGGCGCGAGCCACGCGGAAGGCGAGGCTCGCACCCCGGGCGCTGCCTTCTCCGCCCAGGCGCACGTCGAGGCGTGCTTCGTGCTCCCCTCCGCTCCACGGAAGGGCCGGCTTCCACCACAGGTGCCCCCCGCTCCGGAGCGGCTCCACGGCCTGGCCGTCGACGTGCAGGCGCACGCCGTCGAAGCTCCCGCGCACGGTGGCCGAGAGGGTCGGGTCGCCGCGGACGAAGACGCCCGATTCGGGCGGGGCCTCGAGGTCGCGGGCCAGGAACTCCTCGATCACCGGCAGGCGGCGCAAGAAGTAGCGCGCCAGGCCGATGAAGAGCGCCTCGGCCTCCAACTCCTGCTTCTCGGGGAGCCGCAGCCGCTCTTCGACGTCGGGGTCGGTGATGTAGCTGGTCTCCGTGAGGATCGCTGGAGCCTGGCTGTTGCGCAGGACGAAGAAGTTGCCCGGCAGGACCTCGTTGGCCCGGATGCCCACGTTCCGGACCAGCGCCCGGTGGACGTCCTGCGCCACGTCGAGGGACGGGCCCTCGTCGCCCAGCTTGTAGTAGGTCTGGGTCTCGTTCACGTCGTGCGCCCCACGCGGGTCCGCGTTGTGATGGATCGACAGGAAGAGGTCCGGGGCGAAGGCGTTGGCCAGGCTCGTGCGCGCGGCGAGGTCGGCACGCAGGCTCGAGTCGGCGGGGGTGAGAAAGTCGTGGTCGGCCTCGCGGGTCATGAGGACGATCGCTCCCCGCCGGACGAGCAGATCCCGCAGCCTCGTCGCCACGCCCAGGTTCACGTCCGCCTCGGCCAGGCCATGGACGCCGAGGGCGCCGCGGAAGAAGCCGCCGTGCCCGGGGTCGATGGCGAGGCGGTGACCGGCGAGGCCGCTGGCGTCCACGCTGGCCAGCGTGTCGCGCAGGCGCGTGTACCCCGGGGCGGGACGGGGCGGGGCAGGTGGGTGGCGAGGGAAGAGCGCGCACCCGGGCGCGGCCAGGCTGGCGAGCAAGGCCAGGAGCGCGGCGGCGCGGCCCGCGATTCGCGGCGCCTCCATCGGGCGGGCCGCCGTCTCGCACTTCCCTGCGCGAAGAACGAGCTTCATGCGCGGGCACGATAGCATTGGCGTTCCCGAGGCGGCAACGGCTTCGGCCGTCGTTCCCCGCGGGTGGTCGCTCACCCCCTGCCTGCGGCTCGCGGAGACCTCCCCGAGGGAGCCTACGCCGCCATTCTCTCGCTGAGACGCTGCCCCGCCAGGCGCACGGCCCTCTCGACGTCCTCGAGGTTGAAGGGCTTGGCGAGGACCAGCGAGGCGCCCGCATCCCCCGCCGCCCGGTGGTCGACGTCCTCGCCCCAGCCGGTCACGAAGACGATCGTCACGTCGGGGTCCATGGTCCGCAGGCGCCGAGCCAGCTCCCAGCCCGTCATGCCGGGCATCCCGAGGTCCGTGAGCACCAGGGAGTGAAGGCCCGGCTGGAAGGCCTTCAGGGCCTCCGCTCCCGAGGCACATTCGGTCACCCCCTGACCGAGCGCGGCGGTGATGTCGCGCAGCACTTCGCGGACGGGAGCTTCGTCGTCCACCACCAGCACGTCGAGGACCGGGAGCTGGCCATCGAGGCGGCTGGTCTCCGGGCGCTCCTCGGGGGCCTGCGCGTGCGCGAACGAGAGGTGCATGAGCGTGCCCGACCCGAGCCGGGTGTCCACGGCGATCGTGCCGCCGTGCGCCTGCACGATCCCGTAGACCACCGCCAGTCCGAGCCCCGTGCCGCGCTCCCCCTTGGTCGTGAAGAACGGCTGGAACAGCCGGCGGGAGGTCTCCTCGTCCATGCCGACCCCGTCGTCCGCCACCGACACCTCGACCCGCTCGCCGCTGGCGTCCACGGCGATGAGGATCGTGCCTCCTTCGGGGAGCGCGTCGATCGCGTTGAGGATCAGGTTGGTGAACACCTCGCGCAGCTCGCTGGCACGCCCGGCCACCCAGGCCCCCGGTCGGGACTCGACCCGAACCTCGATCGTGAGCCCTTCCGCCTGCGCCTCGTTCAGCCAGCGGGGCCGCGTGAATTCCACGGCGTCGCGGACGATCGCGTGCAGATCCACGGGCTTCGCCGAGGCGTTGTGCGTGGTGGGGCCGAACTGCCGCAGGCGCCGGCCCGTCTCCCGGCCGTCCTCCGCGGCCCGCTCGATCACTGCCAGGGAGGTGAGCAGCTCCTCGGAAGACAGCTCGCCGTTCTCGAGCCTCCGCTTCAGCAGCTGCGCGCGACCCAGGATCGCCCCCAGCAGGTTGTTGAAGTCGTGAGCCACGCCTGCGGCCATCTCGCCCACGACCCGGAGCATCTCGGAATGCACGAGGTAGTCGTGCGTTCGCTGCAGCTCCTCGAACGCTTCCTCGAGCCGGGCCTCGAGACGCTGGGCGTGGAGCGCCGAGGAGAGATGGCTCGTCAGGGCGATGACCACGTCCCGCTCGGCGGCGGGGAAGGCGTCCGCGTCGGCCGAGGCGACCAGGAGCACGGCCGGGGTCCCCGAGCCGGGCAGGAGGAGCGAGACGAGCAGGGCCGCGCGGAAGTCCTCGGCGGCCAGGGCCGCGCAGAGCGGGCACTCGGAGTCCGTCGCGGGCGAGAGGCGCATGGCCCCGTCCCCGAGGCCCCGCAGACGGGTCAGGGCCTGCTCGGGCAGCGGCCTGCCCCGCTCGAGCCCGCCCCAGGGGGCCGGGGGGGAGAAGTGCTCGAACACCGGTGCCCCGCCCTGCGGGGTCGGGACCGCCAGGGCCACCGCCCGGGCGTGCGTCACGGCCGCCACCTCGTGGGCCACCATCTGGAACACGCTGCGCGGATCCTGGGCACTGCGCGCGCCGCGGGCGATGGACAGCATCGCCGCCGAGGCGTTCCGCAGCGCCTCGGCCTCCTGCTCGGCCCGGGCCTGGGCCTTCTGCAGCGAGCCGGCCATCGAGTTCATGGACCCGGCCAGATCGCCCAGCTCGTCGCCGCTGCGCACCGGCAGCCGACGGTCGAGCTGGCCCGAGGCGATGGCCTGGGCCAGGTCGCGCGCCTCGCGCAGCGGCCGGATGACGAAGCCGACGTAGAGCGAGATCCCGACCATGGCCAGCAGGGACGAGAGAAGCCAGAGCAGGAACCCCAGGCGGGCGGCGTTCTGCACGACCGCTTCGCAGCGTCCCGCCGACACGACGAGCTGGACGTAGCCGAGGTGCGGCCCGGCTGGCTCGCGCGGCGCCGCCTCGGAGAAGCCGTAGAGCTGATCCGCCTCGCCCAGCGAGCCGCCGTGCGGACGGCTGTGCAGGATCGGAGCGATGATCTCCAGGGCGTCGCCGCTCGCGATCCGCCGCCGGGTCACCTGCACCGAGCGGCGATCGGCCGGCGGGGAGAAGGCGCCGAGGTCGTCCCAGAGCCCGCCCTGGCGGGAGCGCAGCGCCATCGTCGATCCGCTCGCCGTGCGCACCGCGGCGCCCACGATGTCGGGCTCCGCGATCGCGCGCCGGACCTGGCGATCGACCTCGGCGACGTCGCCCACGACCACGGGCGTGACCGAGCGCTCGGCCAGCAGCCGGCCCAGGGAGCGGGCGCGGGATTCCAGCTCCTGCCACTCGCTCTGTCTCGTGACGGTGACGAGCAGGGCCTCGAAGCCCGCGCCGGCGACGAGGATGCAGGCCATCAGCAGGAAGATCATGCGTGGCCGCAGGCCCCGAGGCAGATGGAGAAGGGGGAGCCGGATCACTTGAGCACCTCCAGCTCCGTCAGCGTGGCCGGGGGAAGGACGCGGCCGAGTGCCCGCGCCGTGGCCTGGTTCAGCACCACGTGGCTGCGGGCGAGCGGCACCACGCCGATGTCGCCCGCCCGGTCGCCGCTCTGGATGCGGCGCACGATCTCGGCGGCCTGGGAGCCCATCCAGGCGTAGTCGGGGGCCACCCCGACCAGCGCCCCGGCGCGCACGAGCGACTCGGAGAACACGAGCAGGGGCTTGCGCTGCTCGAGCGACAGCTCCAGCAGGAAGCGGAACGCCTCGGGGGTGGCCACCGTGGGATCGGCTGGCAGCCACAGGGCGTCCACTCGGCCCGCGAGGTCGCCCGCCACCCTCTGCAGCTCGGACAGGTTCGACACCGGGGCCTCGACGAGCAACAGGCCGGCCGCGCGCGCCGCCGAGCGGGCGCGGCGCGCCAGGGCTTCACCCGTGCCCCGGCCGAAGATCAGGCCGACTCGGCCGGCGTCGGGCGCCGCGAGCCGCAGGGCCGCCAGATCCCGCTCGGCCGGCACGTCGGCCGACACACCCGAGACCCAGGCGCCGCCGAGGTCGAAGCGCTCGTGATTGGGAACGACACAGAAGACGAGGGGCGTGCGGGGAAGCTGGCTGCGCGCGAAGAGCACGGCCTTGAGGCCGACGGCGACGATCACCTCGGGGCGAATGCCCTCGACTCGGCGCAGCATCCCCGCCGGGTCGCTCTCGTCGAGCATGAAGGTGGTCACCGGGGCGCCGTAGGCCGTCACGAAGGCGGCGCTCGCCTGCTGGTAGGGAGCCAGCGTCCCCGACTGGATGAGAGCGACGGCCGAGGCCGAGCCGCTCTGGGGAAGAGCCAGGCCGAGGATGACGAGGAGAGCGAGGATCGCGGCCTCGTGCGCCCGCTTCGCGAGCGAGGTGGTCATGGTCCCTCGCCGCTGAGGTAGGAGAGCGTGACATAGAAGGCCCGGTGGTCCTGCTCGATCTGGTCCTCCGGGTGCTCGCTCGAGCCGGGGTCGCCGTAGCGCGCATCGAACAGGTTGCGGGTCTCGAGGCCCAGTCTCACGACGCGTCCCAGTCGCCGGGCCACCCGCGCGTCGCAGACCAGAGCCGGGGCCGTCCGCCGGCCCGCCAGGGTCAGGCGAGGGGAGAGGAAGCGCACGCCGGCCCCGATCGAGTAGGGCCCCTCGGCGGGCGAGTGGATGACGAGCAGGTGCGAGTTCCAGGCGGGGGAGTTCGTCAGCTCCGCGCCTGTGTCGACGTCCTCGCTGCGCTGCCAGGCGAGCGCCAGCCGCAGGCGCGTGGCCGCGCTGGGCACGGCGCGCACCTCGCCTTCGAGCCCGCGGGCCCGCGCCCGCGCCCGATTGCAGTAGAACTCGTTCCCGCTCTCGTCCACTCCGGCGAGGTCGATGAGGTCCCGCACGCTGTTCGAGTAGGCCGTGAGGGAGGAGGTGAACGGGCCGGCCGCGTGCTCGATCGTGCCCTCGAGGGTCACCACGCGCTCGGGGTTGAGCCGAGGGGGCGGCACGTTGAGATACGCCAGGAGATACGAGGACTCGTACGGCGACGGCGCCCGGAACGCCGAGCCGCCGAGCAGCTTGAGTCGCGTGCTCGCGGCCAGCGTCCAGACGAGATCGGCCCTCGGGCTCACCACCGCCGGGTACCGCGAGTGGTCGTCCAGCCGGATGCCGGCCGTGGCGGCCAGACGCGGGGCCAGACGCATCTCGTCCTGCACGTACAACGCGAGCAGGCTGCTGCGCGGGTTGATGTCGTAGTAGAGGAAGTACGGGGCGACGTCGACGTTCTCGATGCGGGCGCGCGCCGTGCGCTGGGCCTCGACTCCCAGGGTCAGCGTGTGGCTCCTGGCCACTGCCCAGTTCGCGCGCACCTCCGTGCCGAGGAGGTCCCCGTCGCCCCAGTCGAGGCTCTCCACCAGCGGGGCGCCGGGGTCGTAGTCGTAGATGTACCTGCCGCGGTAGCGAGCCCCGTCCCAGTAGGCCCGGACCGTGAGCTGGAGCGAGTTGGTGGCTCGCCGATCCACCGTCAGCTCGGCGAAGTCGTGGCCGTCCCAGGTCCGGTTCTGGTCCGTGGCGAAGTAGGTCCCGAAGGAAGCGGTGGGGATGACCTTCTCCCGGTCGTTGAACTTGAGGGCGAGCCGGGCGACGCCCCAGTTGGCGCTGCCGAAGAAGGACCAGGCGCGCTCCCCGTCCCGGCCGAGGGCGACGCCGGAACCGGACGGCGGATCGTAGAACTCGGGGAAGTAGAGGTCTGCACCGCGGGCGGCGAGCCACGAGACGCTGGCATGCCACTCGGGCCACCCCGGACGCGCCGAGGCGACGCCGGCGTGTCCCCGGTATTCGGCGTTGCCCCCGGCGCTCATGTCGGCGGTCACCCCCGCCTCGCTGCGCGGGCGACGGGTGACCACGTTCACCACGGCGAGGGCGGCGAAGCTGCCGTAGAGCGTCGAGCCCGGACCGCGGACGATCTCGATGCGCTCCACCTCCTCGAGGTCGAGCCCCAGCTCGGGTCCGAAGGCCGCGTCGCCGTACACGTTGCCGTTCAGGGTGTGGCCGTCGAGCGAGAGCAGGACCTTGTTGCTGTAGTCGCCCGGCCGCTGCAGACCGCGGACGCCCACATACGTGTAGTTACGGTCGTAGGTGACGTACACGCCACGCACCCAGCGCAGGGCCTCGCCCAGGGTGCGGTAGCCCATCGCCTGGATCTCGGCGGCGGTGATCACGGTGACGGACGAGGGTGTCTCGGCGAGGGGGAGGGGCCGCTTGGTGGGCGCGGTCGCCGTCTCCTCGCGAAGGAGAGAGAAGGCGTCGTCGATCGGCTGTCCCGCCGACTGCGCGGGCTGCCAAAAGAGCGCGATGGCCAGGAGAGCTGGAGCTGCCCTCAGCAGGAGCGGCCCGCGGCGCATGAGCGATGACCTCCCTGTCCGTGACGGCTGGGATGCTGTGGGTAATGGCGAGACTGCCGAGAGGTGTCTTCATTTTCGGCTGAATCCCCCCGAGACATGAGCCTCGAGGCCGTTCCGGACCTCCGCCGCGCGCGCCAGGCGGCAGGCGATGGAGTGAGCTTCACGCCCGCAGGATCGAGGCACGAGCCTTGGGGAGAATCGCGCAGAACGCCCGCATTCGCGGGCGTTCTGCGCCCGTCATTTCGAGGGCTAACTGGTTGGCGGGCTGGTCGCTAGGAGAAAGTTGGCTTGTCTGTGGACTTCCAGGAACCCTTTGGCTAGACTGCCGCGCGGACGGATTAAGGCCGCACGCAGCCTCGATCCCGTTCCCCTGGTCCAGCGACTTCTCGGCCGACTCCTCGCAGCTGGCGCGAGGCTGGGGGAGCCAAAAGGACTTGCTGTTCGCGAGACCAGGAAGGTCAATCTGGAAGGCTGCCACATGCGGGGCGAGTCGGGCCTGGGTGATTCGGCCCGGGCGACGGTTTCCGCGATGTCGGAATCCCCGACGCTTCTCCACCGCGTGGTCTCGGACGGAGGCGCATGATCCGAGTGGCCGTTTCCAGCAGATCGTTACGGTGGTTCGATTTCCATCCGCGATTCGTGTCCAGCGCCGGGCGTGGCCCGGCACTTGCAGCACCCGTCGCGGAACGTGTGCCCACAGCCGGACCCCGGTGGCCCTGATGCTCACCCGGCCGGGGACACGCCACTCGGTCGCCCCGCTGGAGGCCGCCGAGCCAGTTCACTCCGGCATGGCGCCGGGAGCAGTGGTCCTTAGTCAGAGGAGTCTTGACCGCCATGATGAAACTCATCCGCAACTTCGTTCGTGACGAGAAGGGCGAGGACCTGATCGAGTACGGTCTGCTCGCGGCGTTCGTGGCCGCCATCGCGTTGCTGGTGCTGACGAACATGAGCCTGCGGAATGCGATCAGTGGGGCGTTCTCCAAGGCGATCTACGCCCTCACGCAGGTCACCAACAGCTAGGCAAGGCCGCCAGAGGCGTCGGGCAGACAGACCGTGAGGTCATGAACGCACCTCTCTGGGTTGCCGCGCCGGTGGTTCTCCTGACCGTCGCGGCGACCCGTGAGGACGTTCGCTCGCGGAGGAT
>JAWOLC010000150.1:0-3666 GCA_033853925.1 Candidatus Eiseniibacteriota bacterium | reverse complement strand
CGAGCCAGGGCGCCAGCCGCTCGGGGTTGCCGGCCAGGAGCACCGAGAGCTCGCGGGCCAGCGCGCGCCGGAAGCCCTGCCGCTGGCTGCGCGCGACCCCCTGCATCAACCAGTCGGCGGCCTCCGGACCGAGTTCGCGCGCGAAGGCGAAGAAGCCCTCGTTCTGCTCGGCCGCCTGGTGGTCCAGGTGGGTCCACGCGTGCTCGCTGGTGACGGACTGGGTCTGCTCGAGCTCCCGGATGAAGGCGATCGCCGGATCCTCCGGCAGTCCGCAGCCACGCATGAGCGCGAGGCCCTCGCGCGCCTCGGTCCAGGCGCCGCCGGCCACGGCCTCGTGGAGGACGCGCGGGAGGAAGCGCACGAGATCCGCGCGGTCGGCGTCCGTCGCGCCCGTGCCCATGCAGATGCCCATCATGTCGAGCGCGGCGCGCGCCGCCGGCACCGTCGCATGCTGGTCGCATTCGCGCCGCAACCGGTCGAGCTCGGCGTCCGCCGCGATCTGGAGGTCGAGCACGGTGGTCTCCAGGGCGGGCGCCATCCCGGCCGTGAAGCGGTCGTCGGAGCGCCCGAGATCGCGGGCCTCGGCGTTGGCGCCGCGGGCCGAGACCTCGCCGGAGGGGAGCGGAATCGCCCCGCCCGCCTCGCGCTTGGGCCAGGGCGCGACGTTGGCCGACGAGCCGAGGTCCTGCTCGGTCCCCCCGCCTCCCTCGACGTCCGCTTCCGTGGAGACGTACTCGATCGAGACGTGCTCGAGCTCCGCCTCCCACAGGAGCGTGACCAGGTCGGAGTCCTCGTTGGCGTGCGACATCACCTTGAGCAGCGCGTCGATCAGGGCTTCGACCTCGCGCGCGGCGATGCCCGGCTGGAGCGACAGCTTGCGGATGCCGTCGCGCAGGAAGGGGAGGGCCAGGTTGTCCTCGCGGGAGCGCGCCACGTAGACCGGCGTCTCACCGAGCAGGATCCGCTGCGAGTCGAAGCCCACCTGCAACGCACCGTGCTGCCCGAGCAGCTCGTCCAGCGCGGCGGCGAGCTCGCGCCGGAACCCGATCACGGTGGGATTCCCGACATCGTAGAGCCGGCAGGTCTTCAGCGTCCGGGACAGCTGCTGCAGCCAGGCGGATGCCGCGCGCGCCTGAGGAGAGCTGGGGGCCTCCTCGGGCGCGGTTTCGCCGGTGGTGGGTTGACGCGGATTGGGGTTCGTCATCGGTCGCGGCCTCGTTCACGGCGGGGCTGCCCGCGCGTTCGGTTATCGTCACGGCGCGCCCGCGACTTCGCTCCGGATTTTCGGGGGCTCTGGGCCGCGATCGGGGCGGGCTTCGGGGCCTGCGCGCGGGAGGGGCCGCGCCCTGCCCGGCGGCGGGGGGAGGCGGCCAGCCGCGGCGCCGGACGCCGCGACCTCGTGCAGGATGCTCGGGCCTCGCGCGCGGCGCCGGCGGTTGACACCCCCGCGACCCGGGACTAACGTCCCTTCGTTCCCGCCCAGAATGCTGTTTCGATGCGCGCCCGGCGCGCTCCTTCCGCCCCGGAGGATCCCAATGCCATTCCCCAAACTGAGCCCCAGGACGTTCGCGAGCATTCGCGAACTCAATGGAATCTCCCAGCGCACCATGGAAGAGCACTACGAGCTCTACAAGGGCTACGTGGCGAAGACCAACGAGATCCAGGACAAGCTGGCGAACGTGGACCGCGCGAGCGCCAACCAGACCTTCAGCGACCTGCGCTCACTGCGGGTGGAGCTGTCGTTCGCGACCGGCGGGGTGAAGAACCACGAGCTCTACTTCGGCCACCTGGGTGGCCGCGGCGGCGCCCCCACCGGCCGGATCGCCGAGCTGATCGCGCGCGACTTCCCCTCGGTGGACGCGTGGCTCGCGGACTTCAAGGCCTCCGGCCTCGCGGCCCGCGGCTGGGTGTGGCTGGCGTACGATCACGACTGGAACACGCTCACCACCGTGGTCGGTGACGCGCAGAACACGTTCCCGCTCTGGAACGCGACCCCGGTGCTCGCCCTCGACGTCTACGAGCACGCCTACTGGCTCGACTACGGCCGCGCACGCGCCAAGTACATCGAGGCCTTCTTCAACAATCTCGACTGGGGCGCGGTGAATGCGAACCTCGAGAGGGCCCTGGCGATGCAGGCGGTGGCCAAGTAACGCACCCTCGGACCCTGGGGCGATTCGCCCCCGCATGCCGGGCTCCCCGCGGAGCCCGGCGGCGCTTCGCGGAGGACTCATGGCAGTCAGCCTGCTGCCGGTGATCGGCAAGCCCGCTCCGGATTTCTCGCTGCCCTCGACCACCGGCGAACCGATCTCGCTCAAGCAGTTCAAGGGCAAGAAGACCGTGGTGCTCTACTTCTATCCGAAGGACGAGACACCCGGCTGCACCAAGGAGGCGTGCGCGTTTCGCGACGCGTTCGAGGTTCTGGAGAAGGCCAACGTGGTCGTGCTCGGCGTCTCGAACGATCCGATGGAAGCGCACCTGGCCTTCCGCGAGCACCACCGGCTGCCCTTTCCGCTCCTGTCCGACGAGGATGCCGCCATTTCCAAGCTGTACGGGGTCTACAAGCAGAAGAACCTGTACGGCAAGAAGTACATGGGCATCGAGCGCACCACCTTCATCATCGACCGCACGGGTCGGATCGCCCAGATCTGGCCGAAGGTGAAGGTGGACGGCCACATTCAGGACGTGCTGGAGTTCGTGGGCGAAGACTGACGCCTTCGCCGCGGGCTCGGCCCGCACGGCGCGGAGAAGACGGTGGAGTCTGGCCCGAGTCGACCGGTGCCGGTGTTTCCACTCCCCGACCTCGTGTTGTTCCCGCACGTGGTGCTGCCGCTCCACATCTACGAGCTTCGCTATCGCACGATGGTTCGTGACGCCCTGTCGGGCGAGCGGATGGTCGTGCTCGCGCTGCTCAAGCCCGGCTGGCAGCAGGACTACGCGGGCAGCCCCGAGTTTCACGAGCTGGGCTGCCTCGCCCGCATCGACGAGGTCGAGTGGCTGCCCAACGACTGCTACGACCTGGTGGTGCGCGGGCTCGCCCGGGTGCGCGTCGGTCGCATCGAGCGCGAGTTCCCCTATCGCGCGGCCCGCGTGGATCTCCGCCCGCAGCATCCGTTTCCCGAGGACGACCCGCTGGTGCGCCTCGAGCGTCAGGCGCTGCTCGACGCCTGCCGCCGGCTGGCCGCCGCGCACGGCGCCCCGAAGGACGCCCCCACGACGGAGCTGGGCTACGAGGCCCTGGTCAATGCGGTCTGCGTCAGCGCGCCCATGCCGCCGGACGAGAAGCTGGCCCTGCTCGGGGAGGACAGCGTCATCGAGCGCGGCCGGCGGGCGCGCGAGTGGATCGAGCGGCGGCTCCAGGCCGCGGGCGGAACCCCGGGCACGGGCGGCGAGCGCAATTGATCCCTGGCCGCGCCGCGGCATGACCTGCCGCTTCCCGCCAGCGCCGCGCTCCCGCCCCGGGCGTGGCGCATGACCGCGCCGGACGCGGCTCGCGCCGGTCCCGGCCCGGGCCACCGCGGCCGGGCGGAGAGCGCAAGGGGCTCGCTCCCCGCCGCGGGTGGGTAATAGTTGCGCTGCTTCCCGCAACGAGCGCTGGAGTCCCCCGATCCCGCACGCGCCCGAACGTTCCACAGCGCAACGCGTCCCGACCGAGGCGCGGCGGAGCGC
>JAWOLC010000149.1:0-6667 GCA_033853925.1 Candidatus Eiseniibacteriota bacterium | reverse complement strand
AGGCGGCCGAAGCCCACGCCCGTGCCCCGCGCCTTCAGGCAGCGCGAGGGCGCCTCGCCGAAGCAGCTCCTGCTGTTCGAGCTGGTGCGGGAGCGCGCGCACCTGCTGGCCACGCTGCAAGGGCTCTCGGCGCCCGCCGCCGAGGCACCGGCGGGCCACGGCGGGTGGAGCCCGCGGGAGATCGTGCTCCACCTGCACGCCTGGGACCTCGAGCTGGAGCGGGCGCTCGAGCCGGCGTTCCGGGGAACCTCGCCCGCGTGGATGCGGCTGCGGGGGCGAGGGCTCGATCGCTTCAACGCCGAGCGGCTCGCGCCCCTCCGGGACCTTCCCTGGGAGGAGGCCCTGCGCCGCCTGCAGACCGGCCGCGAGCGACTGCTGGAGGCGGTGGAGAGCCTGCCCGACGAACCCGCCGCGCTGTGGTCGAAGCGGCATCCGCTCGGCCGGATGCTGGCCATCCTTCCCGACCACGATCGCCATCACGCCGAGAGCATCAAGACCTTCCGCGAGGCGGCCGGCTCCCTCTCCGGCGCGTCTCCGGGCACCCGTGCACCGCAGCCGAGGACGAAGAAATGAGACGCCTGGTCCAGATCATCATCTTCACGCCCGACGTCGAGGCCTTGCGCCAGTTCTACGAGGAGGGCATCGGGCTTCATCCGAACTACGCGGGCCCCAATTGGACCGCGTACCGGACGGCCGGGGCGACGCTGGCGATCCACCCGCTGGGCGACGCCCACCGGCGCGAGATCGAGCTCACGTTCGACAGCCCCGACGCCAAGAGCGAGGTGGAGGGCTTCCGCAGCTGGGGGCTGCGTCCCACGGGCGAGATCCAGGATCAGTCCTTCGGGACCACCGTGCAGTTCCGCGACCCGGCGGGGAACCTCGTCGCGCTCCGCTCGGCTGGGGATCGGCCGGGAGACGCAGGTCCGGTCATCGGCAGCGTGGTGCTGAACGTTCAGGACCTGGACGAGGCGGCGGCCTTCTACGGGGAGCGTCTGGGGCTGGCGCCCTCCTACGTGAGCCCCCACTGGGTGGAGTTCGAGGCCGGCGACGTGCGGGTCGCCGTGCACAGGCGCTCCTCCAGCCTCAGCCATCCCCTGCACGCGGCGCAGCCCGTCGCCGTCTGCTTCGAGACGCTCGACCTCGAGGCGTGGGTGGCGGAGATCCGCGAGCGCGACGTGCACTTCCAGACGCCGCCCATCGAGCAGGACTTCGGGCTCTACGCGGAAGCGGTGGATCCCGACGGCAACGTCGTCGTCTTCCGCGAGACGGCGCCCGTGGGCACGCTCGAGGACGAGCTGGCCCAGCCCTACGACGAGGACGTGCCCACGCACCAAGTCGCCATGCGCAAGCCCGTGAAGAAGGGCTCGAAGGCGGTGAGCCGCCTGGTGCTGCGTCCCGAGTACCGCGAGGCGAAGAGGCCGGCGAAGAAGCCGCTCTCGGCCACGACGCGCGCGGTCGCCTCGACCCGCGGGGCCGGGCCCGATCGCACGCGCAGGAAGCCGAAGCGCACGGCCGACGAGCGGAAGGCCAAGGCCAAGCCCGCCATCGGCCGCCTGCGCAAGGCCGAGATGCGCACGGCGACCCGACAGCGCAGCGCGCGCGCCAGCGCGAGCAAGCGCAGACCGGTGAAGCACGCGTCGGCGGGACGAGGGAAGCCGCCCGGCGGGCGCTGAGGCCGCGGCGCGGCGAGCGACGAAGGTCGGACCGGTGACGGGCGCGTGCTCGGGCGCGCCGAGCGGGTCGCCGGCAAGAAAAGGCCCCGCGGGCGCCTCCACCATCCGTCCCCCGAGCGTGATGGCTTAAGCGGACCCGCGGGGGTACTCACATCGGTCTCAGCTACAATCTAGCCAGATCGAGCCCCGCCCTACAAGATGCGACGCACTGATTTTGCCCCCCTGGGACATTCACTGCGATGTCTCTTTGGGGAGACAGATGGCCGTTGCCCGCCCTTTTGCACAGGCATAATATCTTGTCGTGCTGCTGCGCTCCCTCGGCAAAGGCGCAGGTGCACTCACCCACAGCGCTCGGCTAGGCCGGCGGCCAGCGGACTCCTCGCCAGGCCCGGCGTCAGCTCGCTTTCCTTCGCGCTCGTTCTTCCCCGCGGATGGCGGTGACGGGGCGCCGGCTCCGGGGCGTCTTCCCCTCGCGCCATCTCTGCTTCCGTCGTGCTCTCGCTCGCCGTCGGCTGCGGCCGGCGTCCGAGCTCTCGCCGCCGACGGAGTGCGCTTGCCTCCGCCTCGTGACACGGTCCATCCCCAGAGGAGTTCGAGGGCGCCATGAATCCGCGCGTGCTGCTCGTCGAGGGTGATGCCGAGCGCGGCCGGGCGATCGCCGCCCTGGTCTCGCGGCGTGTGGAGTTCAAGCAGGTCGCCTCGGTCGAGGAGGCGACGCTGGCGCTGGCGCGCCAGCGCTGGGCCGCGGTGATCGTGAATCACGACCTGCCCGAGGGCGGCAGTGGGATCGAGGTGCTGCAGGTCGTGCAGGAGGCCTGCCCGCGGGCCTTCCGTCTCTTCTACACCGGCGGCTGCCTGTCCGGTCTCCAGCGGGACGTGCAGCGGCTCGGCGTTCCGCACTTCGTGGGCGACTCGAGCGCCGCGGACTTCCTGGCGGGCCTCGAGCGGGCCCTGGCCGCGTTCCTCGAGCCTCCGTCGCTCGAGCTGCCGCCGCGGCTGGAATCCATCTACGAGGACGTCTGGACCGCGCGCTCGCCGGTGGCGCAGGAGTTCCTGCGCCAGCTCAAGTCGGCGGCCGAGCAGGAGACTCCGGTCTACGTGTACGGAGAGCCGGGCACGGGCAGGACGCGTGCGGCGGTGATCCTGCGGCAGTGGCGCCTGCGCTGGCGGGCGAGCGGCGGCGGCGCCCCCGGGCCGCCCTGTACCGTGCCGATCGTGCGCGTCCCGTCGCTCCGCGAGCGGCCGCAGGATCTGCCGGTCCTGGCCGCGAGGGTCCTCCTCGAGCACGCGCGCCAGAGCAAGGAGCCGATGCGGCGTCTCTCGGGACGGGCGATCGAGCAGCTCCTCGCGCGGGATTGGCTGGGCAACGTCGTGGAGCTGTCCGGCGTCCTGGTCCGCGCCATCCAGCGCGCGGGTCTGCGCACCATGATAGACGCGGAGGACCTGCCCCAGGACGCGCAGCCGGGCTGGCGCTCCTCGCAGTACGCGAAGGACGCGGGGCAGCGCGACTGCGTCCTCCGGCAGCTCCGCACCGCGCGAAACGTGAGCGCGGCGGCGCGCCTCGAGGGCTGTTCGCGCGCCAACTACATCCGCCTGATGCGGCGGCTCGGCATCATCCGGGCCGATGTCTCGGTGGAAGCCGAGCCGGTGGCGCCCGAGGAGGGCGTGGCCGGCTAGGCGGAGCTAGCGTCCTGTCCCGGGAGCAGCCTGACCGATCTCGGGGCCCTCGCGGCGGGCCCGGTGGGGGCGCCTGCTTCACCGCAGCTCCTCCGCCGCGGGCCGCGGGACGTCGACCTTGGCGTCCACGTACTTCATGCGGACCGAGAGCGAGACGACGGCCACGGTCAACCCGAACAGGCAGACGATGGTGGCCCCCATCGGCCAGTCCTTGAGGTAGGACACCGCCGCGCCGAGGACGGAGATCAGAAAGGCGATGGCCCAGGCCCAGTACAGCCGGGCCGAGCCTCTGCGACCCAGCAGGGTCGCGCAGACGACCGGGACGATCAGGTAGGAGAAGACCGCGAGGACGCCGGACACCTTCACGGAACTCGTGACCACGAGACCGAACGAGGCGTAGAAGAAGAAGTCCCACTTCTTGACCGACAGGCCCAGCCGGCGCGCCTGCTTGGGATCCTCGGAGCAGAGGACGAGCCGGCGACGGCCCAGGTAGAGGAACGCGCCGACGAGCGCGAACAGCGTCGCCATGACCGCGATGTCCCTCCAGGTCACCCAGCCGAGCGCCTCCCCGCTCAGCGCCCCGCTCACGTGCTCCGCCCCGTGCGGCGCGTTCGACAGCAGCAGCAGCGTGGCGGCGGTCGCCAGCGCGAACGAGATGCCGATGAAGGCCTCCTGCAGCACCGAGTGCTCCCGGTCCCAGAGGAAGCTGAACAGGGCGGCCCCCAGCAGCGTGAAGCCGAAGGACCAGTAGTACATGCTGGGGTCGTGCGGCTCGGCTCCCAGGAGGAAGGCCACGCTCTGGCCCAGCGCGGCGATCTGCGCCAGCGCCAGGTCCACGAAGATCACGCCCCGGGCCAGCACGTGCCGGCCCAGGGCGGGAAGGATCAGCACCATGAGCAGGCAGGCCAGCAGGGGCAGGGCCATCACGGCGAGGAAGTTCATGGCTGGCCTCCGGACTTGCCGGACAGGGTCGCGACCAGGGTGGACACGATGAGGTCGAACTTGGAGAAGACGTCGTCGGCGCCCGGCAGGCCGCCCACTTCCGTGGGGACCTCGATGGCGACGCCGCCCGCCCGCTTCGCCACCTGATTGCTGGCGTCGGCGTCGTAGTAGGGCTGGTAGAGCACCACTCTCACGCCCGCCTTCTTCATGGCCTCCGCGAGCTGCTCGACGTAGTGGGGACTGGGCGGGATGCCGGGTTTGGGCTCGACCGTGCCGAAGAGCCTCAGCCCGAAACGATCGGCGAAGTAGACGAAGTTGTTGTGGTAGGGCACGACCGCCGTCCCCTTGTAGGGCTCCAGGGCCTTCTCCCACCTGGCCAGCGACGCCTCCATGCGCTCGGTGAACGCCTTGGCGTTGGCCGCGTAGTCGGCTGCATTCGCGGGGTCCAGCTCGGCGAAGACCTCGGCCAGGTGAGCGGCCACGACCTCCAGGGCCTTGGGATCGAGGTAGTAGTGCGGATTGCCCAGCGGGTGGATGTCCCCTTCGGCGCGGCTGACCGTGCCCACCGGCTTCTCCAGCACCTGGACGCCCTGCGACGCGTCCACGAAGCCCTGGGTCCCCGGTTGGATCTTGGGATTGCGGCTGCCCGGCAGGACCAGCGGCAGCCAGCCGCCGTCCAGCTCGAGGCCGGTCGAGACGAAGACGTCGGCGTGCTGGATGGCCTTCATCAGGCTCGGCTTGGCCGGAACGAAGTGCGGGTCCTCGAACCCTCGGCAGAGACTCTGGGCCGTCACGTGCTTCCCGCCGACGAATTCGGCGACGGAGGCGAGATCGGTCAGCGACGTGGCGACCTTCAGGTCCGCCGACGCCGGGGCCGCCGCCAGCGCTCCGAGCGCCCAGGTGAACAGGCAGCGAATCAGCGACTTCATGAGAACCTCCCGAGTGCTTCCGCGTTCCTCGCCCGTCGCGGCGTCGCGGGCGGACTCAATAGGCGTGAGCGGGGTGGTAGCCGATGGTGTAGCTCATCTGGACCATGAGCCGGTCGTCGGTCCGGTGGATGCCGCCGGCCGCGGTGGCGTGGCTGTACTCGAGCCTCACGAACGAGAACTCCGAGGGCACCCAGGCCACGTTGACGGAGCCTCGCGCGATCTTGCCGGCGAGCGGATTCCCCGCGGCGTCCACCAGGAAGTCGGTGAAGCTCTTGCGGGCCTGCTCGCCGCGAAGGCCGATCCACCAGAGCTGCGACAGGCGATACTGGAACGACGCGTAGCCGCCGTCCTGCTCGCGGGCATAGGTCGCGCCGGCGAACGAACCCTTCTGGATGTATTCGCCCTGCAGGATCCAGCCGCGGCGGTTCGAGTTCCTCGCCGGCACGTTGCGGACGGTGACGTCCGCGCCATACGCGACGTGCCGATTCCCGTCGCGCCCGCGACCCTGCAGGATGGACTGGCCGATCTCCAGCGTCGTCACGTCGCTCAGGTCGACCTCGTTCTTGAAGTGCCCCAGGAACGGAAGGTTGCCGTGCTTCGAGGACCCGAAGTCGAGCGGCTGATCGCTGTCCGCGGGAACGGCCTTGTACAGGCCTCCGGTCAGCTCGGAGAACCAGGGGAGCGGCGTGAGCCAGGAGGCCTCCAGCCCCGCGTCCTTGAAGCCCTCCTCGCCGATGCTGTTGGCCATGATGACCGGCGCCTGGATGAAGGGAAACGCGTGCGTGTGGAGCAGTCCGTGCTTTCCGAACGTGCCCCGGATCTTCCCCAGCTTCAACTGGACGGCGGGGAGGTTGGTGCTGCGGACCCAGACCTCCTCGGGGTCCACCGATCCGTCACTGGCGAAGACGATGTTGCTCGTGAAGGTCCAGTACGGATCCACGACCGAGATGGCGCTGATCTCCGCCTGGTCGAACTGCAGTCCGTACGCTTGGTCCAGGTTGGGCGCGGCCTGGCCGGAGAAGAGGGCGTTCATGCCGATGGCCGGGTTCGCCAGGTTCGAGAACAGCGACGACGTCTGGGCCAGGGCGAGGGCCGGCGCGAGCGCCAGCGCGGCGCCCAGGGCGAGCCGCCGCAGCGTCGTGCGCGCGGGGCCTCCCGAGCGCGGCGGAGGCGTGGTGGGCCGCGCCGCGACGGGACGCGGCCCCGCACGACCGACAGCGGCCCGCGGGGGCGTGGGCGGAGACGCGAGCGGCGGGGCGAGCGCGGCGAGCGGCCGAGCGCGGCGATTCATGGGAGGGCCCTCGAAGGTCTGGAGTTCCGCGGTGCCTCGGGCGCACGGACGGGGCTGTGGCCGGGGCAGGAGTCGCGTCGAATGAGTGAGCGCGCGGCGAGCGCGCGGGCGGCGGGCTAGGCCGAGGGCGGCGCGCGGCTCGACGGCGACGCGGG
>JAWOLC010000148.1:0-16326 GCA_033853925.1 Candidatus Eiseniibacteriota bacterium | reverse complement strand
GACGACCGTGGCCGGCGAGCGGAAGAGGCCTTCAACCCGAGTCTCCCATAAGCCGAATTCTGTCGGATTGCTCCGTGGTGATCATTCGTCTGGGGCACGCGTCGCCGCGCGCCTCGATGCGACCGACCCTGGGGTGGTGACGGAGCGGGTCACACTCCTCCCCCTCTATGCGGTCTTGCTCCAGGTGGGGTTTGGCGAGCCGGCCCCGTCGCCGGGACCGCTGGTGCGCTCTTACCGCACCGTTTCACCCTTGCCCGCAACGCGCCGCGCCCCTTGGGGCAGCCGCGCGCCCGCTGGCGGTCTGCTCTCTGTTCCACTTTCCGTGGGCTCGCGCCCCCTGGGTGTTACCCAGCACCTTGCCCTGTGGAGTTCGGACTTTCCTCGAACGGCCGCCTCGGCGACCACGTACGTGGAAGCGTCGGCGTGCCGCCCGCGATCACCTGGGAGACTCGGAACCCAGGACGTCGTCGAGTGTCTCGTTCACCAACCGGTCGGCGTGCGCATTGGCCTCGCGAGGCACCGCCGTGAAGCGCACTCGCCCCAGCTTGGCCGCCGCCTGGCGAGCCGCGGCGTGGAGGGGCTTCAGGCCCGCGTTCTTCACCCGGTACTCGCCGGTCATCTGCCGCACCACCAGCTCGGAATCCATGCAGATCAGCAGCGGATCGGCCCCCGCTCGGCCCGCCGCCGCGAGCCCGGCGAGCAACGCCCGGTACTCCGCCACGTTGTTGGTCGCCGGACCCAGGTACTCGCCCCGCGCCTCGACTTCGCGCCCCGACGGGTCGAGGAGCACGTAGCCCAGAGCCGCGGGCCCCGGGTTGCCCCGGGCGCCGCCGTCACAGCGCAGAATCCACTCGCCCGCCGCGTGCGCGCTCATCCTCGAAGGTTAGACGATGGCTCGAGGAGCCACAAGCCGAGAGGGGCCAGGCACGCCCGGGGCGCCGGTCGCGCGCCACGCGACCGCGCCTCAGCCGACCGCGGACGGCGCCGGCTCGAGCCACCCCGCGCGCTCGAGCGCCCGCCAGGCGTCCACCTCACCCCGCCGCACCAGCTCCAGGGCGTCGCGCGGATCGAAGCGCAGCATGCCGCCGGGCAGCGTGCTCTCCGGCTCCACCACGCAGAGCCGCGCCGGGTCTCCCTCGCGGCTCCAGCCCGGGGGCAGCGCGCCCAGCTCGCTGCGCAGATCGCGCCAGCTCGCCAGCTCGAAGAGCCGCGTGCCCACCTCGAGCAGGGGCAGGCCGCCGCTCGCGGCCGGCGGATAGATCGCGGGCGAGAGGAGGACCACGAGCATCGCGTCGGGCCCCGCCGCCAGGGTGGCGTGCACGACCTGGCTGGAGAAGAGCCCGGCGTCCGCGAACTCCCGGCCGTGCACCGCCACGGGCTGGAAGAGGAGCGGCAGAGCGGACGAGGCCAGCGCGGCCTCGATCACCTCGCTCGGGCTCTCGAGCACCTCGACCTCGCCCAGGGTGCGGCCGATGGCTGCGCGGAAGGACTCGTCGGGCCGCCAGTTCACGAAGTAGCACATGCGCCCCGCGTCCACGGCCACGGCCGCGCACAGCAGCCGCTCCCGGCCCGAGACGAGGCGGGCCTCCTCGCCGTCGGCGATGAGCCGGCCGAGCACGCGCCGGCGCGCGTGCCCGCGCCACAGGCCGCGCCCGCGGCTCTCGGGGAGCAGCCTCGCGAGCGCCGCTCGCAGCCAGCCCGACCCACCCTGGCGGTTCGCCAGCCAGACCAGCCCTCCCACCAGCAGCACCGTCGCGCTGAAGCGATGGGGCCAGGGCAAGGCGAAGGCCCAGGTCACGAGGTGGACCAGGAGCCCGACCGCCAGGGCGCGCCCGAACCAGCGCTGCCAGCGCTCGGCGTCGCCGGCCAGCGTCGCGTTGGCCAGCCACTTCTCCGCCCGCGGGGCCAGCCGCGAGATCAGGAAGCCGCCCACTCCCACGACCAGCCAGGCCGCGGTGTCGTACCCCCAGGACGAGGCCCCCGCCGCCGTGACGCGGCGAAAGAGCAGATGAGCCAGGTCCGTGTTCACGGAGCCGAACAGGGAGAGCGCGATCTCCATGGCCGCGACTGCGGCGAGGAAGAGCCCCGCCAGCCGCAGCAGCAGCGTCGTCCAGCGGAAGCCGATGCTCTCGGGCCCGACGCCGAGCCACACCCGCTCGAGCGGGCGGGCCTCCAGCCCCTGGGCGACCCAGGCCACCGCGTTCATGGCCCCGACGGAGACGCCGCTCACGATCGCGGGCCGCAGCCCCACGGCCCCCAGCACCTTGAGCACACCGACCTGGTACGCGCCCAGGGCGCCGCCCCCCGAGAGGAGCACGGCGAGGCGCCGGAAGGGAAGATCGGCGCGCAGACGGCGATCGGTCATGCTGCGGCTCTCCCGGCAGGGAGCGGCGCCGCGGTCAGGCGGCCCTCGCTCCCTCCGGCTCTGCCTCGCGCGCCCGGGCGAGGCTCACGGGGACCCGATGCTAGCCGGCTCCTTCGGGAGGCCAGACGAGCAGGCGCCCACACCCGTCGCAGCTCAGCACCCGGTCGCGGCGCCGCGCTTCCTGCAGCACGTGCGGCGGCTGCGCGCGGTAGCATCCGCCGCAAGCCCCCTTGACGATGGCCACGACGGCCCGGCCGTCGCGCGAGGCGCGCACGCGCTCGTAGCGCGCGCGGGTGGGCAGCGGAAGCTGCGCGAGATTCGCCTCGCGCCGCGCCTCGATCACCCCGAGCTTCTCCCGCTCCGCCGCTTCCTCGCCCTCGAGGACACGAGTTCGCTCGGCGGCCTCGCGCTCCGTCCCGCGCAGCGCTTCCTCGTGGCCCGGGCGCGCCTTCTGCTCCCGTTCCTCCTCGTCCATGCGCACCAGGACCTCGGTCTCGAGATCCGAGCGCCGCTGCTTGGTGGCCTCGATCTCGTGCAGCAGGGCCGTGTACTCCTCGTTCTTCTTCACCGAGAAGAGCTGGGTCTGGTACTTGCGCTCCTCCTCGGCGATCGCGTTGGCCTGACGCTCGAGGTCGCGCCGCTGCTTCTGCAGCTCGGCGAGACGGAGCTTGGCCTGCTCGAGCCGCGCTCGCGCGTCGTGCACGCGGCTCTCCAGCTCCCGGCGCTGCTCGGGGAAGCGGGCCACGACCGCCTGCAGGACGAGCGCCTCCTCGTCCAGGCCGCGCAGGGTCCACAGGCGATCGATCTCGTCGCTCACCACGCGCTCCCGCAAACGACGAGCGGGAACGTCCGCTCCCGACGTTCCCGCTCGAGCGCTCCGCCCGCCCCGGTCGTGCCGGGGCCCCCGCGCCGCTCGCCCGTGGACCGGGCGTGCCGCGGCGCGCCGGGGTCGATCCCGGCGCGCGCCCGCGACCGCTGTGCCACGGGGGTCAGGGAGATCATCGCCTGGCGCGGCCCTCCTGGAGCATGGTGGGCGGAACAGGACTTGAACCTGTGACCCCCTGGTTGTGATCCAGGTGCTCTGCCAACTGAGCTATCCGCCCTTCTCGTCACGGCCCGCGTGCTCGCCCCGCACGCTGCGACTTCCTGGGCCCACCTGGATTCGAACCAGGGTCTTACCGGTTATGAGCCGGCCGCTCTGAACCGCTGAGCTATGGGCCCAGCGTGCAGGCTCCGCGACACCGGCGCCGGAAGCCGGCTGTTTCTAGCACCCGCTCGCGCACGGTGTCAACCGCGCGCCCGGCGTCGCCGATCGGGCGCGACGCCGCCACGGCGAGCGCGCCTACAGCAGCTCCGTGTACGCCTTGAGCCGGCGACTCCGCGTCGGATGCCGGAGCTTCCGCAGCGCCTTCGCCTCGATCTGCCGGATGCGCTCGCGCGTCACGTTGAAGAACGCGCCGACCTCCTCGAGGGTGCGCTGCGCCCCGTCCTCGGTGAGCCCGAAGCGCAGGCGGATGACCTTGGCCTCGCGCGGGGTGAGCGTCTTCAGCACGTCGTTCACCTCGTCGCGCAGCATGGCCGACGCCGCCGAGTGCGCCGGGCTCACCACGCTCGTGTCCTCGATGAAGTCGCCCAGGTTGGAGTCGTCGTCCTCGCCGATCGGCCGGTCGAGGGAGATCGGCTCCTGCGCGGCCTTGAGGATGCTCTTCACCTTGTCCACCGGCAGGTCGAGGCGCTCCGCGATCTCCTCCGGCGTCGGCTCGCGGCCCAGCTCCTGCACGAGCCGCCGCGACACGCGCACGACCCGGTTGATGTGCTCGATCATGTGCACGGGCACGCGGATCGTGCGGGCCTGGTCCGCGATCGCCCGGGTGATCGCCTGCCGGATCCACCAGGTGGCGTAGGTCGAGAACTTGTAGCCCTTCGTGTAGTCGAACTTGTCCACCGCGCGCATGAGGCCCGAGTTGCCTTCCTGGATCAGGTCGAGGAACTCGAGCCCGCGATTCGTGTAGCGCTTGGCGATCGAGATCACCAGGCGCACGTTGGCCTCGATCATCTCCTTCTTCGCCTGAGCCGTGGCCCGCTCGCCGTCCACGATCTGCCGGTGCAGCTCGAGCAGGTGGTCGCGCGTCATGGTGGCCTCGGTCTCCAGCGTCTTCACGTCCTTCTTGATCTGCTTCAGCTCGTTCTGGAACTCGAGGATCCTCGTGTACTTGAGGCCGGACTCGCGCTCCACGGCCCGCAGCTCGCGCCCTCCCCGCTTCTGGCGCTTGGCGAAGCGGTTCATCTCCTCGACGCTGTGCCCGCACTCCCGCTCCAGCTCGGCCACTCGCTCCTCCAGCCCCACCGCTCTCCGAGCCAGGAGCTTCACCGGCGCGGCCAGCCCCTCGACCATCCGCGGGTTCATGGACAGCTTGTGCAGCTCCTGGGTGAGCTCGGCCTCGATCTTGGCGAAGTTCGCGTGGTAGGTGTGACGCGCCCGCTCGCTCATGCGGCTGCCCTGGCGGGCCAGGTGCTCGTCGTAACGCTTCTGCAGGAGGAAGACCCGCTCGAGGATCTTGAGGGCCCGCTGGCGCTCGCGCTTCAGAGCCTGCTCGGTGGTGGCGTTCTCGTCCACCTTGATGAAGTCCTCGATCTTGAGCTGTCCCTCGCGGAGCTGCTTGGCGAGCTGCCGGATCTCGAGCTTGGACGGAGCGGCGCGGAAGAGCGCCGCCACCACCTGGCGCTCGCCCGCCTCGATGCGGCGCGCGATCTCCACCTCGCCCTCGCGGGTGAGCAGCGGGACGCGCCCCATCTCCCGCAGGTACATGCGCACCGGGTCGTCGTAGCGCACCGGCTGCTGGGGCAGCGCCTTGGCCGGCGTGGGCGTCTTCTTGTCCTCGATCTTGCGGAGCTGCTTGGCGCGCTCGTGCGCGTCCTCCTCGCTGGCGAAGACCTCGATGTGGAGCTGGTTGAGCATGTCGTGGACTTCTTCCATCTGCTCGACCTGCACCTCGGGGTCGTCGTCGTCGCCCAGCAGGGAGACGACCTGGTCCTCGGTGATGTAGCCCTGCCGCACCGCCAGCCCCTTGATCTCGTCGAGGCGCTTGCGGTTGTCGGCCTTCTCCTTGAGCTTCACCTGCCTGGATTTCGCGGACGCGGTCGCCATGGACTCGGGTTCTCCTCAGCGCGAGGGTTCACGGATCGCCAGCTCGATCTCACGGATGGATCGTCGTAGATCCTGGATTTCCTGCATCAGCCGCGCCGTCCCCGGCCCCGGGGGCTCGCGGTTCAGCTCCTGCTCCTTCTGAGTGCACTCACGGGCCAGGCGGTGCTGGAGCACCCGGCGGGCGGCGCCGCGGGCCTCCGCTTCCCAGTCCTCCGGCTCCGACCCCGCCAGCTCGCGGGCCAGCTCGGCCGCCGCCCCCGCCGCGGGCAACCCCGGACGGCCGGACCAGAGCCACGCGGCCAGCTCGGCACAGATCGGGTCGCTGAAGTCCTCCGGCCCGACCAGGGTGCGCACCTCCGCGAGGCTCTCGGGCCGTTGCAGCAGGGCCTCGAGCAGGCGCCGCTCCCCGTGCACCTCGCCGGCGCGCTGACGCTGCACCGCCGCGGCCAGCGGCCGCTCGGCGCCCTGCCCCACGCGCCGCAGCGAGACGGCGCGCGAGATGACGCGCTCCGGCTGGCCGAACACCTGGCTCGCCCGCTCCACCAGGGCCTGGAGGCGGATGGGGTCGCCGATCCGCACGCCCAGCTCCACCACCGCCTGCAGGGCCCGCTCCCGGGGATCCCGCCCGCCGGCGTGCCCGCGCAGCACGTGCCTCTGGATGAACTCGACCGGGTCGGCCGCGCGAGCGCGCACGCCCGCCCAGGCCTCGAGCCCGCCCGCGCGCACCAGCGTGTCCGGGTCCTCGCCCGGGGGAAGATCGGCCACCACGACGTCCAGACCCTCGGCCAGCAGCACTCCGAGCGAGCGCATCATGGCTTCCTGTCCGGCCGCGTCTCCGTCGTAGGTCAGCACGATCCGCGGCACGATCCGCTTCAGGAGCCGCGCCTGGTCGACGGTGAGGGCCGTGCCCGACGTCGCCACGCAGTTCTTCAGCCCCGCCTGGTGCAGCGCGATGGCGTCGAAGTAGCCCTCGACGACGATCATCTCCCCTTCGGGATCCGCGCCGCGCCGCGCCGCCTCCAGCGCGAAGAGGAACGCCCCCTTGTGGTAGACGGCCGTCTCCGGCGAGTTGAGGTACTTCGGGCTCTCCTCGGCCGAGAGCGCCCGCGCCCCGAAGCCCAGGACCGCGCCCCCCGGCGCCACCAGCGGCACCATGAGTCGATTGCGGAAGCGATCGTAGAGCCCGCCGCGGCCGCTCTCCCGGCGCGTCGCCAGCCCGGCTTGCACCAGCACCTCGTCCTCGATGCGGCCGCGCAGCCGCTGGACCAGGTTCTCCCAGCCCTCCGGCGCGAGTCCCAGGCGAAACGCGCGCTGCGTGTCCCGCGCGAGACCGCGCCCCTCGAGGTAGGCCCGCGCCGCCGCTCCGCCCCGCGGGTCCCCCAGCCACTGCTCGTAGGCCGCCGCGGCCGACTCGAGCGCCTCGAGCAGACGCCCGCGCGCCCCGCGCTCGCCTCCCTCGCGTCGCTCGGGGATGGGAATCCCCGCCCGCCGGCTGAGGTACTCCACGGCTTCCAGGAAGCCCACCTTCTCCGTTTCCTCGATGAAGCGGAAGACGTCACCTCCCGCCTTGCAGCCGAAGCAGTGGAAGAACTGTCGCTCGGGGTTCACCGAGAACGAGGGCGTCTTCTCCTTGTGAAAGGGACACAGCCCGACGAAGTTGCGTCCCGCGCGCCGGAGCGCCACGGTCTGGCCCACGACCTCCACGATGTCGCTGGCCTGCCGCACCCGTTCCACCCAGTCGTCCCCGCCGTTTCCCGCGGCGCCCCCCCGCGAGCCGCGCCCGCCTGGCCGGCTGCTCATCGCAGCCTCACGACCGTGACCCCGCGGCCGCCCTCGCCCACCACGCCGAGCCGCTGCGACGCCACCTGCGGATGGCCGTGCAGGTGCCGCTCGACCGCGGCGCGGAGCACGCCGCGCCCCACGCCATGGATGATCCGCAGCTCCGAGATGCCGCCCAGCACCGCCCGGTCGAGCCCCAGGTCCAGGCTCTGCAGCGCTTCCTCCACCTCCATCCCGCGCAGGTCCACCTCCAGGCTCGGCGCCTCCTCGGGCGATTCCCAGGCCGCCCGCACCAGGGGCTCCGGCGCCGGCGGAGACGTCGAGGCTCCCGGCGCGGATGCCTCCGCCCTGCCGCCGTCCCCGGTCAGCGGCTCGAGCTGCCCCAGATGACTCTGGATGCTCCAGCTCCCCCGGCGCAGCGTCACGCGCCCCTCGGCGTCGGGCCCGCTCACGACCTCGGCCTCGACCCCGAGATCCCGCAGGCGCACCCGCTGGCCGGGAGTGACGGCTTCGAGGCGGGCGCCGCGCGGAGCCTCCTCGCCCCCCGCCGAGCGGCGCAGGCTCTCCAGCTCGCGCTCCACCGCGCCGATGCCCGCGCCGAGGCGCTCGGCCTCCGCGCGCGACTTGTCCGCGCGCCGGGCCTCGCGCCTCACGGTCTGCCACAGCTCGCGCGCGTGCGAGAGGACGACCTCGCTCTCCCGCGTGAGTCGGCCGCGCAGCTCCTGCGCCCCGCGCCGCGCCTCGTCGGCGGCCGCCCGGCTCTCGGCAGCCGCCGCCTCCGCCCGCTCCTCGGCCGCGGCGAGCCGGGCGCGCTCGTCCTCCAGGCGCGCGCGCGCCTCCTGGAGCTGCGCCAGCAGGCGCTCGAGGGCCGCGGCTTCGGCGGGCGCCAGCGAGCGGGCCCTCGCGACGAGCGCGGTGGGAAAGCCGAGCCGCTCGGCCACGGCCAGCGCGTGACTCGCCCCGGGGACCCCCGCGAGGAAGCGGAAGCGCGGAGTCATCGTGGCCAGGTCGAACTCCAGGGAGCCGTTGACCACGCCCGCCACCTCGCCGGCGGCGCGCTTGAGGCTCCCCAGGTGGGTGGTGACCACGCCCCAGGCGCCGCGCTGCGCGAAGTGCTCGAGCAACGCGCGCCCCAGCGAGCCGCCTTCCTCGGGATCCGTGCCCGCTCCCAGCTCGTCGCACAGCACGAGGCAGCGTGGGCCCGCCGCGGCGGCCATCGAGGCCAGCGTGCGGAGGTGGGCCGCGAAGGTGGAGATTCCCTCGTCCACCGACTGCTCGTCACCCAGGTCCGCGAGGATCGTCTCGAACTCGGGCACCTCGCTGCCCTCCCCGGCCGGAACCGGCAGGGCCGAGTGAGCGAGCGCCACGGCCAGCCCCACGGTCTTGAGCAGCACGGTCTTGCCACCCATGTTCGGACCGCTCACCAGCAGGAGCCGGCCCGGAGTCGCCAGCTCGAGATCCAGGGGCACGACCTCGCGCCGCCCTTCGTCCATGGCCAGCAGAGGATGCCGCGCCCGGCGCAGCCGCAGCCGCTCGCCGTCCGGCGAGATCGCCACCCCGCCGAACTCGACCGCCCAGCGCGCCCGGGCGCAGAGACCGTCCAGGCGGACGAGCCCGTCCTCGAGGGCGCGCAGCTCCGGCCCGACCCGGCGCACCGCCACGCCCAGCGCGAGCAAGATGCGACGCTCCTCTTCCGCCACCTCCGCGCGCGCCTCGATCACCTGGTTGTTGCTCTCGCACATCTCGAGCGGCTCGACGAAGAGGGAGTGCCCGCTGCCGGAGACGTCGTGGACGATCGCCCGCCGGCGCGGGAAGCCGGCGGCGGGCACCAGCGCGACGAAGCGCTCCCCGTGCCGAGTGACGTACGCCTCCGCCCCGAAGCCCTGGGCCCAGCGCTCGAGCCGTCGCTGCAGGGCACGCTCGCCTTCCTCCAGGCCACGCCGCAGCCGCCCCAGCGCGGGTGAGGCTCCATCCGCCAGCCGGCCATCCGGCTCCAGCGAGCCGGCGAGGAGCTGACGAAGCGACTCGAGGTCGGGCAACGCGGCCGCCAGGCTCGCCAGCTCGGGAAGGCGCTCGGCGCGCTCGGCCTCCCGCCACAATGCCCGCGTCTCACGGCCGGCTTCCAGCCAGGCCAGCACTTCGAGCAGGCCGGGCCCGTCGAGGGACTCCTGCGCCTCGGGATCCAGCCGAGACTCGAGCGTTCCGGGGCCCACGCGGCACCAGGGACCGGGCTCACGCTGGCGGCGGATGGCCTCCGCGAGGCGCCGATTCTCCAAGGCGCGCTCGCCGGCTTCCTCGAGCGGGCGCCAAGCCGTGAGTCGGGCGCGAGCGCCGACTCCCGCCGCGCGCTGGGCGATGGCGGCGGTCACGCGATGATATTCGAGGAGTCGCAGGGAATGATCGTCCACGCCGCTCCTGCCGACGCGGGCTCCTTCCCGCGCTCAACCAGCCAACTCACGATCTGCGGACCTGTGTTCGCGTCCGGCGCTCGGCCTCGTGGATCCAGCGCGCCAGCCCGTGCAGGCCGGGCACGTGCGCCTCGGCAGCCTCACAGGTGCGCGCGCCCAGCTCGACGAGCAGCCGCGGCGTGTGCGCTCGCTGCAGCGCTCCCCGCATGCCCAGCGCCCCCGGCAGGAGGAGGGCGAGCGTGACCAGGGCGATCGCCCAGGCCAAGCCGATCGCCGCCCCCACCGGAAAGCCGAGGAGGCGATCCAGCGTGCCCGCGGGGCCCGCCTGGATGTTCTTGCCGACCAAGCTGCCCACGATGTGGAACAGGCCCGCGATCGCCAGCGCCGCGACTGCCGCCACGAGCCAACGCACCGCCCACAAGACCACGACGGGCCGGACGGCCCAATGGGCTCCGACCCACCGTGACAGCAAGATTGCCACCCACAGCCCTCCGGCGAATCCCACCAGGCCGAAGACCTGGCGGACCGAGCCGCGAACCAGGCCACCGATGGCAAATACCACGACCAGACCGAGGATTCCCCAGTCCAGCGTGGTCAGGCTGTGCCAGAAGTTCAGGCTCTTCAGATCTCCTGCTGGCGGCGCGCCAGGTTCTTGCGTCTGGCGGCGTTCAGCTTGCGCTTGCGCCGCTCGCTAGGCTTCTCGAAGTGTTGGTGGCGGCGCAGGTCAGCCATGATCCCAGCCTTTTCACACTTCTTCTTGAAACGACGCAGGGCACTCTCGAAGGACTCGCCGTCCTTCACCCTGATTCCGGGCAAACCATCCCCCCCTCTCTGCCCAGTCTGAATGTATTTCAAAAAGATATGCCTCAATGACGCGCCGCGGGGAACTGCACGGGCGCGAAACAGGCACCCTGAGTCTATGGCCGGAGTCAGCAGGCGTCAAGGCGCACCCATCATTCGATGAGCGAGGGGCCGTCTCTGTTTCAATACACCCTTCGGGCCGCGCCTCCCCGGCTCGAGGACTTCAGCAATGGATGAGTCCGCCAGCCAACCGACTTCCCGGCAGAGCGTTCGGTGACTGCCAGGCTCGACGGCCTCAGGGCGGCGCGGCCGCCCACCAGGACGCCCACGCCACCGCGGCGGTCTCGGTGCGCAGGCGGGCACGCGCCAACCTGAGGGGTCGAAACCCCGCCGCCAGAGCCAGAGCCCGCTCCACCCCCTCCAGGCCACCCGCGGGGCCAACGAGCCCGACCGACAGTTCTCCGAGACTCCTGGAATCTGGCAGAGCCCGCTGCCCGTCCTCTTCGGCCAGCCAGCGCTTGGCTCCGCCGGGCAGGTCGCCGAGCCCCTGCGCTAGCGAGCGCGGGGCTTCGACTCCCATCAGGTGAAGCTGCCGCGACTGACGCAGCGCCGCGATCGCCAGACGCATCCAGCGCGTGCGGCGCTCGCGGGCTCGCTGCCACGTCGAGCGCGCGCAATCCACGGGGATGAAGCGCTCGATCCCCAGCTCCGCGAGCTTCTCGACCAGCCAGTCCGCGCGTTCGCCCTCCGGCGCTCCGCACAGCACCCAGGCGCGCGGCCCGCGGTCCTCCAGTCGAGAGGACTCCACTTCCGCCACCACCCGCTCCCTCACCTCGATCAGGCGCAGGACCGCCAAGGCGCCCCGGCCGTCGGTGGCCTCCGCCGTCTCTCCCGCACGCGCCCGGCAGACCCGGGCCACGTAGTGCCCGTCCTCGGGCGATAGCTCGAAGCGCGAGCCGGGCGCCGGCAGGGTACTCAGGTAGAGGAAGGATGGCGTCGCGTCAGCCGCCAAAGGAGTCCTTCACGCGCTCGAAGAGGCTCTTCGCCGGTCCGGGCGGCTTGAGTCCCTCCAGCCGGCCGAGCTGCTCGAGCAGCCGCCGCTCCTCGCCGCTCAGGCGCGTCGGCACCCAGACGACGACGCGCGCGAGCAGATCGCCCGTACCCCCGCGCAGCGACGGGAGTCCCTTGCCCCTCAGGCGCAAGACGTAGCCTGACGGAGTGCCCGGGGTGAGAGTGAGCGAGGCCGTCGCGCCGTTCAGCAGGGGCAGCTCCACCTTGCCGCCCAGGGTCGCCGTCACGAAGCTCACGGGCAGATCCACGTGCAGGTCGTCACCGTCGCGATCGAAGACGGGATGCGGCTTCTCCTCGATCAGGACGATGAGATCCCCCGCCGGGCCGCCCCGCAGCCCCGCGTCGCCCATGCCGCGCAGGGGAATGAAGTTCCCGCTCGCGACCCCCGCCGGAACCTTCACGGCGATCGTGTCCGTCTCGGAGACCCGGCCCTCGCCGCCGCAGGTGCGGCAGCGCTCGCGCAGGACGCGGCCCTCGCCCCCGCAGCGGGGGCACGTGGACACGTTCACGAACTGCCCGAAGATGGACTGCTGGACGCGGCGAACCTGGCCTCGGCCCTGGCACTGGGGACAGGTGCTCTCGCCGCTCCCGCCCTTTCCGCCGCAGGTCTCGCAGACCCGGAGGTGCTTCACGCGAATCTTCTTCTCGACCCCGCTGGCGATCTCCTCCAGCGTGAGCCGCAGCCTGACCTGGAGATCGTCGCCACGCCTGAGCGCCGCCCCGCCGCGTCCACGCCCACCTCCGAACAGCTCCTCGAAGCCCCCCACGTCGCCGCCGAAGTCGCGCATGAAGGCTCGGAGCGCATCCGCCAGGTCGAAGCCGCTGAAGTCGAACCCTTGAGGCCCGGCCCCTCCCGTGGCCGCGTGCCCGAACTGGTCGTAGCGGGCGCGCTTCTCGGCGTCGCGCAGCACCTCGTACGCTTCGGTGGCCTCCTTGAAACGCTGCTCCGCCTCCTTGTCCCCGGGGTTGCGGTCGGGGTGGCTGTCGAAGGCGATCTTGCGGTAGGCCTTCTTGATCTCTTCCTCGCTCGCCCCGCGAGGAACCCCCAGCACTTCGTAGTAGTCCCGCTTGGCCATCTATTCCTGCTCCACCGGGGCGCGCGCGACCACCACGCGGGCGGCGCGCAGGGCGCGGTCGCCGCGCCGCCACCCCTTCAGGACGACCTGCCCGACGCAGCCGGGCTCGACGCCGGGGATCTCCACCTCCAGGATCGCCTCGTGGAAGGCGGGGTCGAACGGCTCGCCCAGGGGATCCACCACCACGACTCCCTGGCGCGCGAGGTAGTCGACGAGCCGGCTCTCGACGAGCCTCACGCCTTCCAGCCAAGGAGCGGGGGCGCCCGACTGCCCCGCCGCGTCGAGGGCACGATCCAGATCGTCCAGCGCGGCGATGATCTCGAGCATGACGCTCTCTTCGGCGCCGCGGCGGGCCTCCTCGCGCTCGCGGGCCGCCCGGCGGCGGTAGTTCTGCAGATCCGCCTCGGCCCGCAGCCAGCGATCCTTCAGCAGCGCGGCTTCTTCCCCCGGCTCGGGGGTCGCCGCGGCCTCGGGCTCGGCGGGGCCCACGTCCGCCGGCGCCTGGCCCGGCGGAGTCCCGCTCTCGCCGACGCCGGCTTCCCCGGCATCGTCTCGGGTCGGGGGCACGTCCCGCTCCGGCGTCTCGTCGCTCACGAACCGGCTTCTCCTCGCCCGGCCAGGCGCGTCACAGCAGATCCGCGACCCGGCTGCCCACGACGTCCACGGCCGCGAGGGCCAGCGCGTAATCCATGCGCATCGGCCCGAGCACGCCCACGGCCCCGTGCACGCTCCCCGGGAGCGCGTAGCTCACCAGGCTGCACCCGGCCAGCGCTCGATCCTCGTCCACCCCCACGCGCACCGCGACGTGACCCTCGACGCTCGTCACCATGAGCCGCCCCAGCGGCGTGCCGGCTTCGACGGCGCGCAGCACCGAGCCGAGCCGCGCGGCGCTCGCGAACTCGGGATGCTCCGCCATGTGCATCACGCCCGAGGTGAAGAGCGGCGTGGAAACCGGCCGAGCCCAGCTCGCCATCGCCGCCCGCGCCACCACCCGCACGGCCGAGTGCCGCGCCAGGTCGGCGTCACCCGCCAGGCGCTCGCGCAGCTCCGCGAGGGGGCGGCCGCCGAGCCGCTCGCGCAGCACGTGCGCCACCTCCGCCAGCTCGCCCTGCTCGAGCGGCGTCTCCAGCTCCAGGACCAGGGTGTGCACGTTGCCGCCGCCCAGGTCGAGGACCAGCAGGCAGCGCCGCGGATCCAGGGAGGCCAGCTCGATCTCGTGCACGGGCTCGTCGTCCAGCGACGCAGCCAGCGCCAGACCCAGCTGGCGAGTGAGGGTCGAGAGCAGGCGCGAAGCCTCGTTCAGCAGGTGCTGGATGTCCCGCGTCGAGCGCACCAGAGTCCGCTCCACCTCGGCCACGACCTCGTGGGGCAGCACCGCCGGGGCCAGCAGCGTGCGAACGTAGAGCTCGATGCCCCGGAGCGTGGGCGCTCGCCCGGCCGAGGCGTGCCGCTGCTCGAGCAGACCCAGGGCCTCCAGCTCGGCGAGGGCCGCGCGCACGCTGGCCGGCGAGAGGCGCAGGCCGGCGTGGTGCGCCAGGCTCTCCGCGCCGATGGGATGCGCGGTCTCGCGATGCATCTCCAGGAGCGCCGAGAAGACCTCGCGCAGCCGCGCGTTCAGCGGCGGGTCGGAGCCGCTCGGGTTGCCGACGAAGGCGGGATACGACATGCGCTCGAAGGTACGGAGTGCCCCGAGCGGCTGTCAAATCCGTGGGCCTCGGCGCGCGCCTCGATCCACGCGAGAACGTCGTCGGCGAGAAAGCGCAGCGCCCGCGGGATGGCGATCGCGCCGCGCGTCGCCCGCAGGCGCCCGGTGGCCACGGCCTCGGCGAGGGCCCGCCCGTACCGGCGCCTCACCGCCTCCCAGAGGTCCGCGGGGTAGTCGGCGGCACGCACGCCGCTCGTCAGGCGGAGGCCGAGCAGCAGCACTTCCCGCGCCCGCGCCGCCGCGTCCTCGCCCTCGCGCTCCGCCTCGGGCGCGGCGCCTCGCGCGAGCGCGCGAGCCCAGCGCGCCGGCTCGCGGTGGTTCGCGTATCGCTCGCCGCTCACGAAGCCGTGCGCCGACGGCCCGAGGCCGACGTAGGGGCGGCAGAGCCAGTACACGAGGTTGTGGCGAGCCTCGGCGCCCGGGCGGCAGACGTTCGAGGTCTCGTAGCTGCCGAGGCCCGCCCGCGCGGCTCGCTCCACGAACCGCGCATAGGCCTCGGCCTGGACCTCGTCCGCCGGCACCGACAGGCGGCCGGAGAGCACCGCGTTCCCCAGCGGCGTTCGCGGCTCCGGCACGAAGGCGTACGCCGAGAGATGCTCGGTCTCCAGCTCCAGGGCGCGCGCCACGGTCGCGTCCCAGCGCGCCAGCGTCTGCCCCGGGAAGCCGTAGATGAGATCGAGCGACAGCCGCGCGAAGCCTTCCCGCCGCGCCAGCGCGAGCGCGCGGGCGGGGCGCCCGGGAGGATGGATGCGCCCGAGCCTGGCCAGCTCCGCCGCGTGGAAGCTCTGCGCCCCCAGCGAGAGCCGGTTCACCCCGACCTCGCGCCAGGCGGCGAGTCGGCGCGGCTCCACGGACTCGGGGTTCGCCTCGAGCGTGATCTCGGCGGCCGCGTGGAGGGCGAACGCGCCGCGCAGCGCGCGAAGGAGGCGCCGCAGGTGGGACGGCTCGAGCGTCGAGGGCGTGCCTCCGCCGAGGAACACGCTGCTGAACTGGATCGCCGCCGCCTGCGGGGCGCGCAGAGCGGCCTCGCGCTCGATCCCGCTCAGCCAGCGCTGGATCGCCGGCGCGCGCGCGAGCCCGCTCGCGAAGTCGCAGTACGAGCAGCGCGCGGCGCAGAAGGGAACGTGGACGTAGAGCCCCGCGCGCGCGGCCCGGCGCGCCGCCGGCGTCGGCCCCTCCCGGGCTCGCCCGAGCCTCAGCGCACCCACCGCAGGATCCGCTCCCAGCGCGGCCGGCCGTGCCGCTCGTCCCACGACCAGTAGACCAGGAGCGGGCGCCCGATCACGTCCCGGGCGGGCAGCGGGCCCCAGAAGCGGCTGTCCTCCGAATCGTCGCGATTGTCGCCGAGCACGAACAGCTCTCCCGGCTCGAGGGTGAGCGGCGCCAGGTTGTCTCGCGGGTCGAAGCCGGCCGGGTGCACGGCGGGATCCGCGTGCCGGGCCCAGGTCTCGGCGAGCGTGTCCCCATCCACCACCACGCGCTTGTCGCGAATGGCCACGGTCTCTCCCGCGGTGGCGATGCAGCGCTTCACCAGCCGCTCGCCCGGCCGGTCCGGGGCGTGGAAGACGACGAGATCCCCGCGCCGGGGCGGCCGACCCGTCGGCAGGCGCGCGCCGGCGAAGGGCGTGGGGAGTCCGTAGGCCCAGCGGGCCACCAGCAGGTAGTCCCCGGGCAGCAGGGTGTCGCGCATGGAATCGCTGGGGACCTGAAACGGCGCCAGGAGCCAGGCGCCTCCGGCGACCAGGAGGACGAAGACCGCCGGCGCGCCGAGCGCGCGCCCGCTCGGACCGCGCCCGGCCCGCCGCTCGCGCCGACGCACGTCAGTGGATCAGGGTGAAGAGCCGGTTCCAGCGCGGGTGCCCGCCCAGCACCGGCCCGTCCCACGACCAGTACAGGAACATCGCCCGCCCCTTCACGTAGTCCATCGGCACCGTCCCCCAATACCGGCTGTCGTTCGAGTTCTCCCGGTTGTC
>JAWOLC010000147.1:0-8484 GCA_033853925.1 Candidatus Eiseniibacteriota bacterium | reverse complement strand
GGGCGCCGCTCCCGCGCGGCGGGACACGCTGGGCGCGCACCGCGTCGCCCCGTCCGACACGCTGGGCCGGGTGGTGCCGCTGCCCGGGATCGAGGTGAGCACCACCCGCCTCGGCGAGCGGGCGCCGCTCGCCCGCACCGTGCTCGGGCACGACGAGGTGGCCGAGCGCAACCTGGGCCTCGACACGCCCATGCTGCTCGCCACCCTGCCCGGCGCCTATGCCTACTCCGATGCGGGCAACGGCATCGGCTACTCCTACCTGTGGATCCGCGGCTTCCCGCAGCGGCGCATCAGCGTCCTGATCGACGGCGTGCCCTTGAACGACCCCGAGTCGAACGAGGTCTACTGGATCGATCACCCCGACCTCGCCGCCTCGACCGCCGAGCTGCAGCTCCAGCGCGGGGTGGGCTCCGCCCTGTACGGCGGCGCCTCGGTGGGCGGCAGCGTGGACCTCGAGCTGGCGCCGTTCAGCGACGCTCCGTCCTCACGGGCGACGGTGGAATACGGCTCGTGGAACACGCGGCGGCTGATGGTCGAGAGCAACTCGGGCCGGCTCGCCGGCGGCTGGAACTTCTACGGGCGCTACTCGCGCATCGAGACCGACGGCTACCGCGACCAGTCCTGGTCGCGACTCTGGTCCTACACGCTCTCCGCCCGGCGGATCTTCGGCCGCCAGTCGGTGCGCGTGAACCTCTTCGGCGGCCCCGAGAACACGCACCTCGCCTACCTCGGGGTGCCCGGCGCCAACCTGGCCGGCCCGGCCAGCGCCGACTCCGCGGGGCGGCTCTTCAATCCTCTCAGCTATCCGGGCGAGCAGGACCACTTCTTCGAGCCGCACTACGAGGTCGTGCACAACTGGACGCCGAGCCCGCGCCTGTCGCTCTCGCAGACGCTCTTCTGGTTCGACGGCGAGGGCTACTACGACGAGCGCCCCTCCACGCACAGCCCGCTCGCGGGGCTGGGGCTGTCTCCCCTCGCCGACTACCGGCTCTCCCCCTGGGCGACCCTGGACTCGACCCTCCTTCCCCGCGACTACTACGAGCAGGACGCCAGCGGCCACCTGGTGCGGGACTCGCTGGGCCGCGTGATCGTCGGCCAGTTCGACCCGATCCGCCGACGCTGGGTCGGCAACCGTCACTACGGCTGGATCCCGCGCCTGCGCCTCGAGCACGCGGGCGGCACGCTCACCCTGGGCGGCGAGCTGCGCGCCCACCGGAGCGAGCACTGGGGCGAGGTGCTCTCCGGCAGCGGCCTGCCGCCGGGCACGCCGCCCGACTGGAAGTACTACGACTACCACCCGCGCACGCTCTCCGCCGGCCTGTTCGCGCGCGAGGAATGGCGGGTGCGGGCGCCCTGGCTGGTCACCGCCGACCTGGCCTGGCGCCACCAGGGCTACGAGATGGGCGGGGACGTCTTCAACGGCATCCACTTCAGGCAGAGCTACGACTTCGCCCTGCCCCGCCTGGGTGTGACCTTCGCCCCCGCGCCGAGCTTCACGGCCTTCGCCTCGTGGTCGGCCTCGGCGCGCGAGCCCGCCTTCCAGAACCTCTACGACGCCGAGACGGCGGGCAGCACGCCGCTCTTCGCCAACGGCCAGCCCATCATCAAGCCCGAGAAGGTGAACGACTACGAGCTGGGCGCGAGCTGGCGCGGGCGCTGGGCGGCGGCGAGCGCCAACCTGTTTCGCATGGACTTCCGCGACGAGCTGGTGGACTACCAGTTCAACACGAACCTGGGCTACGCCGTGCCCGCCAACGCCGCGCGCTCCGTGCACCAGGGCGTCGAGCTGGCGGGGAGGATCGCGCGGGCGCTGCCCCGCGACTGGCGGGTGAGCCTGGACGCCAACGCCACGCTCAGCGACAACCACTTCGTCCACTACACGGAGATCGTGGATCCGACGACGATCGTCGTGCACGACGGGAAGACCATCGGCTTCTTCCCCGCCGGGCTCGGCAACCTCGCCGCCGAGCTGGGCTGGAGGGAGGCGCGTGTCGGAGTCGAGATCCAGTACGCGGGCCGCATGTACCTGGACCAGAACGAGGACCGGCGGGCGAGCATCCCGCCGCACACGGTGGTCAACCTGCGCGCGGGCGGGCGCGTGGCGGTGGGTCCGCACAGCCACGCGGAGCTGACCGTGCGGCTGCAGAACGCCCTCGACGTGCGTTACGCGGCGGGCGGCTACATCGACTACGACGCCGCCGGCAACCCCGTGCCCGTGTTCGTTCCGGCCGCGACCCGCAACTGGATCGCCCAGGTCAGCATGGACTACTGACGCAGGCGACGACGGGGCGTAGAATCCCGCCGCACGAGTCGAAGCGGCCTCGCCGGACCGCTGCCGGGCGGGCCCGGCGAGGCATGCGGCCGCCTTCCATCTCCCGCTCGATGTTCCCCGACGCGAGACTGCCGCAGCCAGCGCCCGGCGCACGACGACGGGAGGTCACATGAACGGCAGCGAAGGAACCCCGCAGGACGCCGGCGTCCAGGGCACGCCGGACGCGCCGGCCCCCGCCGGCCCGGCTCTTCCCGGCGAGATCGCGCGGCACCTGATCGGCACCGCGCCGTGGGCCCGCTTCATGGCGGTCCTGGGCTTCATCGGCATGGGCTTCCTGGCGCTCGTGGGACTGGCCATGCTCACCTTCGGCTTCCCCGTGTGGGGCGAGCACGGCGCGGGCGGGCTCCGCTTCCTCGGTGTCTTCTACCTCGCCATGGCGGCGATCTACCTGATCCCGCTGCTGCCCCTGAACCGGTTCGCGGGGGCGGCCGGGCGGCTGAAGACGACGCGCACGTACGACACCGTGGTCGAGGCTCTCGAGCAGAGCCGCTCGTTCTGGAAGCGCGTGGGCATCCTCAGCCTCATCGGCATGGCCATCACCATCCTCGGCCTCCTCGGCGGAATCGCCGTCGCCATCATCGCCAGCCTCGCCGGGCGCTCATGAAGGGGGGCTCGAGGCGATCTCCCGCCACGGCCCCAGCGCTTCCCCCAGAGGGACCCCGTCCAGCGCGGCCCGCGTGAGGAGCTGCTCGGTCGGATCCCGCAGCCGCTCCCGCCTGGCCGCCGAGTCCAGCGCGGGCTGACCCGGGCGCGCGAGCGTGCCAAGGCAGCGCCGGGCGCGAATGAGGCCCCCCGCTCGAGCAGGTCGTAGGCCGCTCACGGTCAGCGGAGCGATGCCGAGACGAGCGGGCGGCGATCTAAATCATTGCCCTGAGCCAGACTGCCCGTGATCTTCCGGCTGTTGTCGAGGGCCACGGGAAGCCCCGCACCCGCCTGGGCCCCCGCAATGTCAGGCTTTGAATTCCCCCGCAACCTTGCCCAGGCTTGACCCGTAAGAATGCCTGTTGACAACTTGGCCAAAGTTCATTATTGTCCCAGAGTCAAGTTTGAAGTCAGTCATTTTTGATGACGGTCATATTTGAAGTAAGTCATGTTTGACGGCGGTCATCTTTGGCCAAAGTCCAGAAAGGTTGCCATGCAGATCGAGACCTCACGTCGAGAGCGGAAGAAGGAAGAAACCCGCCACCGGATCTTCCACGCGGCGATCGACCTGTTCCGCGAGAAGGGCTTCGAGAGCACCACGGTGGACGAGATCACCGAGAAGGCGGATGTCGCGAAGGGCACCTTCTTCAACTACTACCCGCGCAAGGACGCGGTGCTCGCCTACCTGTCCGAGACGCGCCTGCTGGCCCTGGAAGAGAACGCGGGCGTGATGCTGGCCGCGGAGCGCCCGGCGCGCGAGAAGCTCCTCGACCTCTACGCCCTCGCGGCCTCGGCCTACGAGGAGGACCGCGAGCTGTCGCGCTACGTGCTCATCGAGCTCATGTCCCGTCTCTTCGCCCCCGGCGAGGAGTCGTTCGAGCGCTGGCACGAGCTGGTGGTCCAGCTCATCGCCCAGGGACAGGCCAACGGCGAGCTGAGGCGCGACGTGGACCCCGAGCGCATCGAATCGGTGCTCACGGCGCTCCACTACGCCACGCTCTACCAGTGGGTCTGCGAGGCGCCGCCGGCCGCCGTCGAGAACGGGCCCGCGTCCGGCCCCGCCTGCGGCCCGTCCAGCATCACCGACCTCCTGCAGGAGCTGCGCGCCCGGCTGACGCTGGCGCTGGAAGGGATCGCCTCATGACGCGCCGCCTCTCGCTTGCCTCGCTCGCCCTGCGCGCGGCGCTCGTCGCGGCCTGTGCGATCGCGCCGCTCGCCGCCGGGCCCGCCCGCGCGGCCCGCCGCGAGCCCGCCCCCGCGCCCACGCCGCAGGACACCCTGAGCCTCACCCTCGACGAGGCCGTTCGCCAGGGGCTCGCGCGCGGCGACCAGATGCGCGTGGCGCGCGCGACGATCACCTCGACCGACGGCCGCGTCATGCAGGAGCTGTCGCGCGCCCTGCCGCAGATCTCGGCCAGCGTGGTCTACGATCGCACGCTGCAGAGCATCTACCAGAACATGTTCTCGAGCGGCCCGGACGCCGGCTTCGGCTCGCTGCTCGAGAACAGCCCCTTCGCCGCCAGGAACTCGTGGAACGCGAGCCTCACCGCCCAGCAGCTCCTGTGGTCGGGCGGCAAGGTCTCGTCGGCGCTGCACGCGGCGCGGGCCGCCAACGAGTCGGCCCACTTCTCGGAGCGCGAGAGCGCCTCGGACGTGACCTTCCAGGTGCGGCAGTCCTACTACGACGCCGTCTACGCCCGCCGCCTGGTGGAGATCGCCGAGAGCGCGCTGGACCAGGCGCGCGCCCATCTCGCGCAGGTGAGCGCGGGGCGGCGCGCAGGCAGCCGCTCCGAGTACGAGCTGCTCCGCGCCGAGGTGGACGCCGCCAACCAGGAGCCCCCGGTCGTGGCCGCCAAGAACGGCTACGACGTGGCCCTGCTCTCCCTCAAGCGTCTCATCCAGGTGCCTCTCGACCGGCCGATCGCGCTCGCCACGTCGCTCGCGTCGCCGGACAGCACCGTGCCGGTGGTGACCGACCTCTCCACCTCGGTGGACGGGCGCCCGGCGGTCTCGGCCGCGAACCTCGAAGTGGAGGCGCGGCGCAACGCCATGAACGTCTATCGCGGCCAGCGCTGGCCCGACCTCTACGCGGCCACCACCCTCTCGCACCAGGCCTTCCCCAGCGAGATCGTGCCGCGCCGCGACCTGTTCCTGCGCAACTGGGACGTGTCGCTGCGCCTCGACCTGCCCATCTTCACCGGCCTGCGGACCGAGGGACAGGTGGCGCAGGCCCGCGGCGAGTACGAGGCGGCGAGGGCCAACCGCGACGCGCTCCGCGACGGCGCCGCGGTGGAAGCCGCGCAGGCCAAGGCCGAGCTCGAGCGCGCGCTGTCGGCGCTGCTGGCGCGGCGCGAGACCGTGCGCCAGGCGCAACGCGCCTGGGAGCTGGCGCGGGTGCGCTTCACCAACGGCATGTCCACCCAGGTCGAGGTCTCGGACGCGCGGCTCCAGCTCCAGACGTCCGAGGTCAACGAGGTGCAGGCGATGCGCGATTACCTGGTCGCCATCGCCCAGCTGGAGCGGGCGGTCGGACACCCGCTGCCCGTCGTGCGCAAGCCACTCTCCGAAGTCACTCCTCTCCCCAACCCCGAAGGATCGCGCTGATGAATACCCGACCGATCAGAGGACTGCTGGCTGCCGCCGCGATGCTCGCCCTCGTGGCGGGCTGTGGTGGCAAGCGCACCGCCGTCGAGCAGGAGGCCGCGCTGGTCTCCGCCCAGGACCTGGCTCTCGCCGTGCGCACGGACCTGGCCAGCGGCGTGCCCGTCCAGGGCACGCTCGAGCCGACGGTGGACGTGCGCATCATCGCGCCCTACCCCGAGATCCTGGAGTCCGTGCTGGTGAAGGAGGGCGAGGCGGTGCGCAAGGGCCAGGTGCTGGCCCGTTTCCGGCTCGAGAGCATCGGCCCCGCGGCGGCCAGCGCCGACGCCCAGCGTCGCATGGCGGCGGCGGACCTCACGCGCATGCAGAACCTGCTCAAGGAGGGCGCCGTGGCCCCCCGCGACCTCGAGAACGCCGAGGCGGCGTTCAAGGCCGCCGAGGCCGGCGCGGCGCTGGCCCACAAGCGGCTCGAGGAGGCGACGGTGCGCGCGCCCTTCGACGGCGTCGTGGCGCAGCGCGACGTGCAGAGCGGCGACCGCGTCGGCGACGGCGACCGCCTGTTCCGCCTGGTCAACACGGCCGAGCTGGAGTTCTCGGCCAGCGTGCCCACCGAGGCGCTGGGCGCGGTGCGGCCCGGCGTGCCCGTGTCGCTCACCGTGAGCGGCTTCGACGGCGGCACGATCGCGGGCCGGGTGGCGCGCGTGAACTCGACCGTGGACGCGGCCACGCGCCAGGTGAAGATCTACGTCTCCGTGCCCAACCGCGACCATCGGCTGGCGGGGGACATGTTCGCCACCGGGCGCATCGCGCTGAGCGAGGCCCACGGCGGCCTGGCCGTGCCCACGGCCGCGGTGAAGCCCGCGGCAGGCGGCGCGCAGTCCGTGTGGGTCGTCGCCGGCGGCAAGGCCGAGGCGCACCTCGTCACCATCGGCCTGCGCGACGAGCTGCGCGACCTCGTCGAGGTGAAGAGCGGCCTCAAGGAAGGCGACTCGGTGATCGTCAGCCCCATCGAGGGGCTGGCGTCCGGGCAGCTCGTCCAGGTCATCCAGCCCGCGGCCCCGGCGAAGGCGCCGGACACCGTCGCGGCTCCGGCCTCGACCAGCGGCCGGACGGCGGAGAAGTAGCCATGTTCCTGAGCGACCTGTCCATCAAGCGGCCCGTGCTGGCCACGATGATGATCCTGGCCCTGGTCACGCTGGGCATCGTCTCCTACCGGCGGCTCGCCATCGACCAGTGGCCCAACGTCGAGCTGCCCTTCGTCGGCATCCAGACCTACTACGCCGGCGCCTCCCCCGAGGCGGTCGAGCGCGAAGTCACCAAGAAGATCGAGGAGGCCGTCAACTCGACCGAAGGCATCAAGACCATCCAGTCCGTCTCCACCGAGGGCTACTCGGCGATCTTCATCCAGTTCAAGCTGGGCGTGAAGGTCATGGACGCGCTCGCCGACGTGCGCTCCAAGGTGGACGGCATCCGCCAGGACCTGCCGCGGGAGATCGATCCGCCCGTCATCTCGCGCTACAGCCTGACGGGCCTGCCCATCATGAGCTTCTCGGTGCGCGGCAAGGGCTGGGCCCTCCGCGACCTCACGCGGCTGGCCGAGGAGACCGTGAGCCGCCGCATCGAGAACGTGCAGGGCGTGGGCAGCGTGTCGGTGATCGGCGGCCTGCGCCGCGAGATCCACGCGCTGCTCCTGCCCGACCGCATGAACGCCCTGGGCGTCTCCCCCGACATGGTGGTGGCGGCGCTGCAGCGCGAGAACGCCGACGTGCCCGCGGGCCGCGTCGAGAAGGGCGCGCGCGAGGATCTGGTGCGCATCAAGGGGCGCATCCGCGACCCGCACGACTTCGGGAACGTGGTCGTGGCGGTGCGCGGAGGCACGCCCATCCACCTCGACGAGGTGGCCCGCATCGAGGACGCCCAGGAGGAGGAGCGCGACGTCGCCTACGTGGACGGCGAGCGGGCCGTGGCCGTCGAGGTCCGCAAGGTCTCGGGCGGCAACACCGTGCAGATCGCGGACGAGGTGCGCAAGACCATCGGCGAGCTGAACCGCTCGATGCCCGCGGGCGTCCGGCTCGAGATGATCAACGACAACTCGACGTGGATCCGCCAGTCGGTGGAGGACGTGCAGAAGACGCTGCTCGAGGGCGGCCTCCTGACCATCCTCATCGTCTTCCTGTTCCTGAACTCCTGGCGCTCGACGGTCATCACCGGCCTCACCCTGCCGGTGTCGGTCATCTCGGCGTTCCTGGCCATCTACGCGTTCCACTTCACCCTGAACATGATGACGCTGATGGCGCTGTCGCTGGTCATCGGCATCCTCATCGACGACGCCATCGTGGTGCGGGAGAACATCGTCCGACACCTGGAGCGCGGCGAGGACCACTTCACCGCCGCGCGCAAGGGCACCTCGGAGATCGGCTTCGCCGTGCTGGCGACGTCGCTCTCCATCATGGCGGTGTTCGTGCCCGTCGCCTTCATGGGCGGCATCGTCGGGCGCTTCTTCTACGCCTTCGGCATCACGGTGACGTTCGCGGTGCTGGTCTCGCTGTTCACCTCGTTCACCCTCGACCCCATGCTGTCGTCGCGCTGGTACGACCCCGACGCCGAGGGCCGCAACCACCACGGCGGGATCGGGCGCGGGCTCAAGCGGTTCAACGACTGGTTCGCCAGCCTCGGGCTGCGCTACCGCGGACTCATTCGCTGGTCGCTCGCCCACCGCGGCCGCGTCGTGGCCATCGCCACCGCCACGCTCGTGATCGCGCTCGCGATGCCCATGGTGGGGTTGGTGGGCGGCAAGTTCATGCCGGACTCCGACGACGAGCAGACCGGCGTCGGCATCGACACGCCGGTGGGCTCCTCCCTCGCCTACACCGAGGGCAAGGCGCTCGAGATCGTGCGCTACCTCAAGA
>JAWOLC010000146.1:0-2520 GCA_033853925.1 Candidatus Eiseniibacteriota bacterium | reverse complement strand
AAGCACAAGAAGCAGACCGGCGGGCGCGGCCAGTTCGGCGACTGCTGGATCCGCATGGCGCCCCTGCCGCGCGGCACCGGCTACGTCTTCGAGGACGCCATCGTCGGCGGCGCGATCCCCAACAAGTTCATCCCCGCCGTGGACCGCGGGATCCAGGAGGCCTCGCAGCGCGGCATCCTCGCCGGCTGTCCGGTCGTGGACTTCAAGGTCGAGCTGTTCGACGGCAAGTACCACGACGTGGACTCGAACGAGATGTCGTTCAAGCTCGCCGGCATCCTCGCCTTCAGGAACGTGGCGCCGGACTGCAAGCCGGTCATCCTCGAGCCGCTGGTGGACCTCGACGTGTGGACGCCGGAGGAGTACCTGGGCGCGGTGATGGGCGACCTCTCCTCACGCCGCGGCCAGATCCTCGGCTCGGAGCCCGACGAGCACCTGCTGCGGCTGAAGGCGGTCGTGCCGGAGGCGGAGCTGTTCAAGTACGCCACGCAGCTGCACTCGCTGACGCACGGCCGCGGTACCTACAAGTACGCCTTCAAGCAGTACGCGGAGGTGCCGCCGGACGTGGCGCAGCGGATCGTCGAGGAGCACGAGAAGGAGAAGAAGGAGGAGCAGGAGGAGAAGTAGCCGCCCTTCCCCGCCCGTTAGCGGTGAACGGTGTGCGGTAGTGTACAGACGGGCAGACGGGCAGTGGTGTGAAGGCCTTCGGTGGCCAGGCGCCACGAACCGAAGGTGGGCTAGTACCCAGTGCTGCACTGGACACTAGCCCACCTTTTCTCGTGGCAGCCGCTGTCCCCTGGGTACTGCGCACCACTGCCCGTCTGTGCGTCTGCGTACTACTGGACACTGCCCGCTGGTCACTGCCCGGGACCTACCGCAGTGTGAAGTCCCCGCTCCCGGTGTCGATCCGCATCGTCCCGCGGCCGTCGCCGACCCGCAGCCACTGGGTGTCCCCCGAGCGCCGCTCCAGCACCACGTCGCGCCGGACCAGGTCGAAATCGCCGCCCCCGGTGTCCACCGAGATGCGCACGCCGGCCTGCGGCGGCAGGGTGATGTCCACGTCGCCGGAGCCGGTGTCGATGCGCCAGTCGTCGATGGCGCCGGCGGTGAACCCGAGCGTCGCCTCGCCGCTGCCGGTGTCGACGAGTCCGCTGCGGGCCTGGAGGTCGCGCGCCTTCACGTCGCCGCTGCCGGTGTCGAAGCGTGCGCGGTCCACCTGCACGTCCGTGGCGTCCACGTCCCCGGAGCCGGTGTCGAAGTCGAGCAGCGTGCCGCGGATGGCGGACACCACGCAGTCGCCGGACCCGGTGTCGAACGTGAGGCTGCCGGTGGCGCCCCGCACCGTGACGTCTCCCGACCCGGTGTCGAAGCGGTAGGTGCCCGCGAGGTCCCGGCCCCCGACGTCGGCGCCCCACGTGTCGATCAGGAACTCGCCGCTGGTGCCGTCCAGCTCGACGCGGCCCACCGCGAGGTGCAAGGTGACCGTCCGTCCCTCGGGGACGCTGATGTCGAGATCGGCCGAGCCGTGGAAGCCGCCGTGGCGCGAGACCTCGATCCGACCACCCCGTCCGAACCCGCGCCCTTCGTCGCCGCCGAAGGTGCCGTCCGCGCGCAGGCGCAGGCCGTCGACGCCGCCCTCGCTCCAGTAGAGGCCGTCGTCGAGTCGATCGAGGGGATACACGACCCGGAACCGCGTCGCGCCGTCCTTCCCGTCCTGGTCGGTCTGGAAGGACAGCCGGGAGCCGTCGGAGCCGACGCGGGTGGCCTGCACGACGACGGCCGAGCCGGTGCCGCGGCGCAGCGTCGCGTGGCCGAGCACGCTGAAGATCTCGATCCTGGCGCCGGACAGCGTGAACCGCTCGGGTTGCTGGGCCGACGCCGGCGCGGCGCGGCCGCCGAGGAGAGCGGCGGTGGCGACGGCGATACCGAGCGCCGCGCGCCTCCCGGTGGACGGCAGATGGTGCATCAGGGGCCTCCGTGAGGTGACGAGTTCCTTACGGAGTTCGACAGCGGCGGGTGTCGCGGGGTTGGAACGCACGGACCGTGGAACGAGCGGACCATCGAACGGTCGGACGATCGCGCGGGGGCGCGGCCGAGCCTGGCTGAGGGCGTGCCGGGCGCGCGGCGCGGGCAGCCGCCAGGAGAGGCTGGCCCCCCGCCCACTGGTCACAGCACACCACTGCCCGTCTGTGCGTCTGCCCACTACTGGCGACTGCGTACTGCGAACTTGCCAGGCGTCTTGGCGTCCGGCGCCCTACACTTTGTGGAACCCCGCTCTTGCCGACTCGACGCCGTCCTCCGCCCGGTAGATCTCGAAATCGCTGAAGAAGTGCGGCGCCTCCTGCTGGAACAGGCGCAGGATCGCCACCGCCATCCGCCGGATCTCCTGCTCGGCGCCCTCGCCGCAGCGCAGCTCGAGCATCGTCCGCCAGGCGCGCACGTTCGCGCTGACCACGATCTTGGTCTCGGTGGCGTTCGGGAGCACCGAGCGCGCAGCCTCGCGCGCCATCTTCCGGCGGTGCA
>JAWOLC010000145.1:0-41688 GCA_033853925.1 Candidatus Eiseniibacteriota bacterium | reverse complement strand
ATCCGCATCGTGCGCCAGATGAACGCGGGCACGGACCTGGCGGGCAACTCGATCGGCGCCGCCACCGGCTTCGCCGTGGGCTGCGCCGTCAACCCCACCGCCGAGGACCTCGGCCTCGAGCTGGACCGCTTCCGCCGCAAGCTGGACGCCGGCGCGCAGTTCGCCATGACCCAGCCGGTCTACGAGCTGGGCGCGTGGGAGCGCTTCCTCGAGCGGCTGGGCGGGCGGCCCGACATCCCGATCATGATCGGGATCCTGCCGCTGCAGTCCTTCCGGCACGCCGAGTTCCTGCACAACGAGGTGCCCGGCATCCAGGTGCCGGAGTGGATCCGGGCGCGGATGCACGAGGCCGGGAACGAGGGGCAGCGGGTGGGTGTCGAGCTGGCACAGGAGCTGCTCGCGCGCTGTCGCACCCGTGCGAGCGGCGTCTACCTGATGCCCTCCTTCGGGCGCTACGAGAACTGCCTCGAGGTGCTGGAGGGATCCCCGTGAGCCATGTCCTCTACTTCGTGCTGATGGCGGCCACCATGCTCGGGCTGTCGAAGGTGCTGCCGGGGTTTCGGGTATCGGGCTGGGGGCCCGCGCTCGTGGCCGCGCTGGTGCTCGGCCTGCTGAACGCGATCGTGAAGCCGATCCTCTTCGTCCTCACGCTGCCGCTCACGATTCTCACCCTGGGACTCTTCCTTCTGGTGCTGAACGCGATCATCCTCTGGCTCACCGACTTCTTCGTGCCCGGCTTCGACATCCCGGGCGGATTCGGCACGACCATCGTCGCCGCCCTGATCCTGAGCCTCATGGGGATGGTGTGGAAGGGCCTGCTCAAGGGGCTCTGAGCCCGGCCGCCCGGGCACGCTCCGCGCGCCGCGCCCATCTCTCCGCTCCGGAGGGCTCGGCCGCGACCGCGCCGCGGGGGCGGCCGGAGCGATGAGCCGGCTCGCCGGCCTCGTGCCGCGCCCCCTGGCGCCGCTCGCCCGGCGGGCGCGCGCCTGGTGGTACCGGGGCGACCGCGTGGAGTGCCCCTGCTGCAGCGGGCGCTTCCGGGCGTTCCTTCCCGCCGGCAGCCCGCCGCGACCCGGCGCCCTCTGCCCCGGGTGCAGCTCCCTCGAGCGGCACCGCCTGCTATGGCTCTTCCTCGCCGAGCGCACGGCGCTCTTCCGCGAGCCGCAGCGCCTGCTCTACCTCGCGCCCGAGGAGCACCTCCAGCGCCGCCTGCGCTCCCAGCCCGGGCTCACCTACGTGAGCGGCGACCTCGCCTCGCCGTGGGCCATGGTGCGGCTCGACGTGCAGGCGCTGCCGGCCCGCGACGGCAGCTTCGACGCCGTGATCTGCAGCCACGTGCTCGAGCACGTGAGCGACGCGCGGGTCGCGCTGCGCGAGCTGTGGCGCGCGCTGCGGCCGGGCGGCTGGGCGCTGCTGCAGTCCCCCGTGGACGCCGCGCGGGCGCGGACCTTCGAGGATCCCGCCGTCAAGAGCCCCGCCGAGCGGCGCCGGGTCTTCGGCCAGGAGGACCACCTGCGCGTCTTCGGCCGCGACTATCCGGAGTGGTTGCGCGCGGCGGGCTTCGAGGTCCAGGTCGTTCCCTTCGCGCGCGAGCTGGGCGAGGAGCGCCTGGCGCGCTACCGGCTCGACCCCGAGGAGGACGTCTACTTCTGCCGGCGACCCCGGTGAGAGCGGGCTCCGGCCCCCGGCCGTCCTCGGCGCAGGACCCGCAGCCCCGGCGGCGCGAAGGACGGAGCGCCGTGCCTCAGGGGAGCAGGGTCTCCAGGAGCGGCCGCAGGACGTGCACGATCACGTCGACCGCGAAGTGCGAGAGGATCGCCGCCTCGAGGCCTCGCCGCTGGTAGAGCCAGCCGAAGACGAGCCCGATCGGCGTGATGATCAGCACGGTCCTCGCGCTCACGAGCGCCGGCAGCGAAGCGGCGAAGAGGCGCTCGTTGCCGACGTGGTACCAGCCGAAGAAGAGCGCCGTCGCCAGATTGGCCGCCCAGAGCGCCGCCGTGCGCCCGCGTCCCTCGCCCCGGACGCGACCGAGCTTCATCCCCAGCCAGGCGAGCAGGGAGAGGAGAAAGAGGCGGTCGAAGGTCTCCTCGGCGAAGGGCGCCCAGAAGCTCGCCAGGCCGCTGCGCCACCAGGCCACCTGGATGCGGGCGTGGATCTCGGGGGCCGGGAAGTCCACGCGGAGCGCGCGCAGGAAGAAGGCGTCCACCGCCAAGGCGACGACCGCCGCCACCAGCGCCCAGGCGAGCGCGGGCCCGGCGACGGCCGAGAGCGGCCGGAGCGGTCGCGGGGCGCCGTCCCAGCGACTCTCGAGGTAGGGGGCGCCGAGGCCGATCCGGCGCGCGACCAGCAAGCCCAGGCCCGCGGCGGGAGCGAGCAGGGCGAGGCTCCGCGCCAGGAAGACGAGCACGAGCGTGCCGGGCGGCGTTCCCGGCCGCGATCCGTGCGCGATCGCCTCCAGGGCGAGCGAGTAAGGGATGGCGAGCGGCGCGGTGAGGGTTCCCGCCGCCGTGAGGAAGGCGAACGTCCTCCAGGGATACGGACGCGAAGGCCGGCTCACCGCGTGTCCCCGCGGGGGCCGGCGGCGCCGGCGGGGTGTCTCACGTCCCCAGCCTCGCCTTCCACTCCGCGATGCGGTTGAGGGCCTCGAGCGGCGTGAGCTTCTCGAGCTCGACCCGCTTCAGCTCCTCCACCACGGGGTGAGGCTCCGCCGCGAAGAGCGCGAGCTGGTTGGGGTCCGTCCTCGCCCCGCGCCGCCGCCGGCCGGGCGGCTCCAGGTGCTCGATCGTCCGCTCGCTCTCCAGCTCCGCCAGCACCTCGCGCGCCCGCTCGAGCAGCGGCGCGGGAAGCCCCGCGAGCTGGGCGACGTGGATGCCGTACGAGCGGTCGGCCGGGCCCTCCGCGATCCCGTGCAGGAAGACGACCGTTCCGCCCGACTCCTGGACGGTGACGTGGAGGTTGGCCAGCCGGGGCAGGCTCTCGGCGAGCTGCGTCAGCTCGTGGTAGTGCGTGGCGAAGATGGTGCGCGGGCGCGGGCCGTCGCCCGCATGCAGGTGCTCGGTCACGGCCCAGGCCAGGGCCAGGCCATCGTAGGTCGCGGTGCCTCGGCCGATCTCGTCCAGGAGGACGAGCGAGCGCGGCGTGGCGAGGCGGAGGATGTCGGCGGTCTCGCTCATCTCCACCATGAACGTGCTCTGGCCCGCGCCGAGGCGGTCGGCGGCGCCCACGCGGGTGAAGAGGCGGTCCACGCGGCCGATCGCGGCGCGCGCCGCGGGGACGAACGAGCCGCTCTGGGCGAGCAGGACGATCAGGGCCGCCTGGCGCAGGTAGGTGCTCTTGCCGCCCATGTTGGGGCCGGTCAGGAGGAGGATCTGCCGCGCAGAGCCATCGAGCACCAGGTCGTTGGGCACGAAGTCGCCCCGCGGCAGCAGCCGCTCGACCACGGGATGCCGCGCCGCCTCGAGGGTGAGGCGGTCCGAGTCGTCCATCGCCGGCCGCACCCAGCCGTAGCGCGCCGCGGCCTCGGCCAGCGCCGCTTCCGCGTCGTGGCGCGCCAGCGTGTCGGCCAGGCGCTGGACCTCGGGCACGAAGCCCGCCGCCCGCTCGCGCAGCGCCACGAACAGCTCGTGCTCGAGAGCCCTGAGCTTCTCCTCGGCGCTCAGCACCTCGGCCTCGCGCGCCTTGAGGGCGGGGGTGACGAAGCGCTCCGCCCCGGTCAGGGTCTGGCGGCGCTCGTAGTCCGCCGGCACCTTCTCCAGATGGGCGCGCGTCACCTCGAGGTAATAGCCGAAGACCCGGTTGAACCCCACCTTGAGGCTCGGGATCCCCGTGCGTCCACGCTCCGCCTGCTCCAGCTCGGCGATCCAGCGCTTGCCCGAGTGGGCGAGGGCGTCCAGCTCGTCGCGGCGCTCGTCGTGCCCCGCGCGGATGAGGCCGCCCTCGCGGGAGACGGGCGGCGGATCGTCCACCAACGTCTGCGCCAGCATCTGCTCGAGGGCGGGGATGCCGGCGAGCCCCGCCGCCCCCGGCGGAGCCTGCCGGCCGTCGGGGCCGGGCGGGGCCGCGCTGTCCGAGCCGCCGTCCGGCCCGCGCTCGAGGTCGGCGAGCGCCGCCGCCAGCGAAGGCAGCCGCCCGAGAGCGTCCCGCAGCGCGCCCAGGTCGCGGGGCGTGGCCTTCCCGCAGGCCAGCCGCGCCGCCAGGCGCTCGAGGTCGGCGAAGCCCTTGAGCCGCTCGCGGAAGGCCAGGCGCGCCGTGCCCGCGGCGAGCCAGCGCTCCACGGCGTCGTGCCGCGCGGCGAGGGCCGCGAGATCCCCGAGCGGCCTCTCGAGCCACGCTCGCAGCCGCCGGGTCCCGGGCGGGCTCACGCACAGGTCCAGGTGCCGCCACAGCGTGTGCTCCGGCTCCCCGCCCGGCTGCGGCCGGAAGAGCTCGAGGTGCCGCGCCGTGGCCCCGTCGTAGCGCAGCACCGTCTCCTCGCTCCAGCGTTCGACCCGGGTGAGCTGGAGCGCGGCCCCGCCCTGGACGCGGTCCAGGTAGTCCAGCGCCATCGCCGCGGCCAGGGCCGCGCCCGGAAGGGCGTCGAGCAGCTCGGCGCCGCTCGCCTGCCAGCGCGCCAGCGGCAGCCCCAGGTCGAGGAAGCGCCGCGCCGTGGCGACGCTGCGCGCGCCCGGGAGCCCGCCGAGCACGGCCTCCAGGCGCGCGGCCGCGGCCTCGTCCAGGTCGCGAGCCGCCGGCACCAGCCACTCCGCCACCCGCAGGCGCGAGAGGAAGCCGGGGGCTTCGGCCCAGGCGCTCTCCGCCAGCTTCACCTCGCCGGTCGAGGCATCGGCGAGGCAGATGCCGAGCGTCTCCTCCCCCGGCCACAGGGCGGCCAGGAAGTTGTTGGCCGAGGCTTCGAGAAAGGCGTCGCCCGTGACCGAGCCCGGCGTGAGCACCTCGGTGATCCCGCGCTGCACGAGCCCCTTGGCCTGGGCCGGGTCCTCGAGCTGGTCGCACACGGCGACCTTGTGACCGAGCCGCAGCAGCCGGGCGAGATAGGCGTCGCGCTGGTGCCAGGGCACGCCGCACATGGGGATCGGCTCGGGGTCCTGCTTGTTGCGCGAGGTGAGCGTGAGCCCCAGCAGCGCGGCGCCCTTCACGGCGTCGTCGAAGAACATCTCGTAGAAGTCGCCGAGCCGGAAGAAGAGGAAGGCATCCGGGTGCTCGCGCTTGACGCTCAGGTACTGCTCCATGAGCGGGGTGCGGGCGTCGGCCTTCCCTCTCACGGCGCGCTCACCACCCGCCAGGCGACTCCGAGGGCGGCGGCCAGCCGCTCCCCCGCGCCGCGGGCGTCCTCGGCGGTGGCGAAGACGCCGACTCGCACGGCGCAGAGCGTGCCGCCGGGCTCCGTCAGGGACGACACCCGTACCGGGGTGAATCCCGCGCGCCGTGCCCGCTCGGCCAGCTCGCGCGCCCGCGCCGGCTCGCGGAACGCCCCGATCTGCACGGTGAGCGGCGCCTGCGCGATCGCGGGCGGAGGCGGCACACGCGCGGGCTTCGGCTGAGGAGCCGGAAGGGCGCGCGGCGCCGCCGGACGCGTGTGCGCCGGGCCGGCTGCGGCCACCTGTCCGGCCCGCGCCGCCTCGAGGCTCCGCGGGTAGTCGCGCGCCAGCTGCTCGCGCGCCCGTCGCGCCAGCTCCGGACGATCCAACGGCCCGGACAGAGCGATCACGCGCTCGAGCGCGGCGGGGCCCGCCTCGCCCGGGTCGGCGGCGAGGAGGGATTGCAGGGTCTCGAGCGCGCGCTCCGGGCGCCCGCCGGCCTCCCAGCAGAGCGCCACCCCCAGCAGAGCCTCGGGACGCAACGGCGTCTCCCGCCGGGCCGCCTCCTCGAAGGACGAGCGCGCGTGCGTCAGCTCGCCGCTCCCCAGCCAGGCGAGGCCGGCCCAGTAGCGAGCTTCGTCCTTGCGCGCGGGGGCGAAGCGCGCCGCGGCGCGGGTGAAGGCGTCGGCGGCCTGCCGGTACTCGCCGCGCGCATAGTGGAGCTGCCCAGCCAGGAACGCCGCCTCGGCCGCCTCGCTCCCGTGCCGCTGGCTCTCGAAGCGGGCCAGCGGGGCGAGCAGGCTGTCGGCCGGATGGGACTCCAGCACCTGCCGCACGGACGGCGCGGCCGGGGCGGCGGCGAGGAGCGCGAGCGACGCGAGCCAGACGCTGAGCATCGCCCGGAGGATATCGCCCGTCCGGCGAAAACGAAACCGGGCGGAGCCTTCGCCCCGCCCGATGCCGCTCGGCGCCTCGTGCCGGCGCGCCTCTACTCGTCGTCCGTGTCCGGCTTCTCCCGCCCGCGCTCCTTGCCCTTGGGCTCGGGTGGCGTCTCCACCGGCGGGTTCGCCGCGATCTTGGCGCGCACCGCGTTCCGGCGCGACGTCCACTCGGCGAGCGCGATGTCGTCCTGATCCGAGAGCCACGACTTCACGCTCAGGATCAGGCGGTGGTTGGCGACGTCCACGCGGGTCACCTTCATGTTCAGCGACTCGCCCACCTCGAAGGCGTCGTTCGGGCGCTTGAGGTCCTCGATCCCGAGCTGCGAGAGCGGGACGAAGCCCTCGATGCCGTCCCCCACGTCCACGATGGCGCCGCGGTCGAACAGCCGGTTGATCGTGCCCGCGATCTCCATGCCGGCCGGGAAGCGCTCGGCCAGGAACGGCCACGGGTCCTCGCTCACCTGCTTCAAACCGAGGCTGATGCGGCGATGCTCCTTGTCGATCGAGAGGATCACCACCTCCACCGTGTCGCCCTTCTTCAGCACCTCGCTGGGATGGGCGACGCGCTTGGTCCACGACATGTCGGAGACGTGCACCAGCCCGTCGATGCCCTCCTCCAGCTCGACGAAGGCGCCGAAGTTCGTCAGGTTGCGCACCTTGCCACGCACGCGCATGCCGGTCGGGTACTTCTCGTCCAGCGTGAGCCAGGGATCGGGCTCCACCTGCTTGAGGCCCAGGGAGATCTTCTCGTTGGCCTTGTCCACCTTGAGCACCACGGCCTCGATGATGTCGCCGATGTTGACCACCTTGGACGGGTGCCGCACGTGGCGGGTCCAGGACATCTCGGAGACGTGGATCAGGCCTTCGACGCCCTTCTCCAGCTCGATGAACGCGCCGTAGTCGGTGATCGAGACGACCTTGCCCTTCACCCGGTCGCCGACCTTGTACTTCTCGTCCACGCCCTCCCAGGGATAGGGCTCGAGCTGCTTCAGGCCGAGCGAGATGCGCTCCTTCTCGGGATCGAAGTTGAGTACCTTGACCCGCACCTTGTCCCCGATCTTGCAGATCTCGGAGGGGTGCGAGACGCGGCCCCAGGACATGTCCGTGATGTGGAGCAGGCCGTCGATGCCGCCCAGGTCCACGAAGGCGCCGAAGTCGGTGATGTTCTTCACCACGCCCTCGCGGATCTGATCCTTCGCCAGGTCCTTGAGGATGGTGGACTTCATGCGATCGCGCTCTTCCTCGAGCACGGCGCGGCGGGAGACCACGATGTTCCGCCGGCGCTTGTTGAGCTTGATGATCTTGACCTGCACGGTCTGGCCCAGCAGCGCGTCCACGTTCTGCACCTGGCGCAGCGCGATCTGCGAGCCGGGCAGGAACGCCTCGACCCCGTAGAGGTCCACGACCACGCCGCCCTTGATCTTGCGGACCAGCTTCCCTTCCACCACCTGTCCGGTGTCGTGCGCCTCCTTGACGCGGTCCCAGACGCGCACGAAGTCGGCGCGCTGCTTGGAGAGCACGACGAGCCCGTCCTGGTTCTCCATGCGCTCGAGGAAGACCTCGATGATGGAGCCCACCTTGATGCTGCCGGGATCGGAGAACTCGGCCAGCGAGATCACGCCTTCGCTCTTGAAGCCGACGTCCACCAGGACTTCCTTGTCGTCCACGGAGAGCACCGTGCCGCGCACGATCTCTCCTTCTCCCAGGGAACGCAGCGACTCCTCGTACTGGCCGAACATCTCGGCCCGCTGCTCGAGGCTCAGCTCGTCCTCCTCGTCGGCGTTGAGAGGGACGGGTGGGGGTGATGGGGCCCGCTGCGGCGCTTCCGCCGCGGGGTTGAGGGTAGTGCCGGTCGAATCCAGCATGGGGACGAAGACCTCCTTGACGGATGAGATAGGGAGCGGCTCAAGCCGCTCCACGTGAAGCCGAACTCTCCTGGGCCGCTCGCAGCCGCCCGATCTCGCGCATGACCGCGTCGCTCACGGCCTGGTACAGCGCGCGCCCCGGCGCGAGGCCGGCCGCCGCGCCGGCCAGGTCCCGCCAGCTCCACACGGGCCCGATCCAGACGCGGACGAGGGCGCGGCGCGTGAGCCAGTGCCGGGAGCGATTGCTGCCCGATATGTAGCACGGCACGACGGGGACATCGGCGTTCACCGCCATCATGCCCACGCCGGGCCGCGCCGGATGCAACTCGCCATCCCGCATCCGGCTGCCCTCCGGGAACATCAGCATCACCTCGCCCCGGCGCAGAGCCTCGACGGCCCGAGCCATCCCGCTCAGATCCACCATGCCCCGGCGGATCGGGATGGCGTTGAAGCTCCGGATCAACCAGCCGAACACCGGGTTCGTGAACAGCTCTTCCTTGGCGAGGAAATGCACTTCCCTGGGAAGGGCGGCGCCGACCAGCGGAGGATCCCAGAAGGAGACATGATTCGCGGCGACGACCAGCCCGCCGGTGCGCGGGACATGCTCGCGCCCTTTCACTTCCCACCCGGTCACCATGCCCAGTGCAGCGCCTATCACGGGGCGGACGAGACTATAATGCCAGCTCAAGGAAACTCCTAATCGCCCCGCCCCGGGGCGGGATCGCGCCCTGGCGCCCCACCCCGGGCGCCCGCCCCCGGCCCTCCGGGCGGCGGTGCCGGGTCGGGCGGGCAGCGCGGGTGGGCGCGGACGGCGGCCAGCACTTCCTCCACCACCTCGAGCACGCCCTTGTGGCTGCTCTCGACGACAATCGCGTCCTCGGCCGGCCGCAGCGGGCTGTCGGCCCGCGACCGGTCCCGCTCGTCACGCCGCTCGATCTCGGCCAGCACCTGCGGCAACGGGACCGGGAGGCCCCGCTGCTCCAGCTCGCGGCCCCGGCGCTGGGCGCGGGTGAGCGGCGCGGCGTCGAGGTAGATCTTCACCTCCGCGTCCGGGAACACCACGGTGCCCAGGTCGCGCCCCTCGGCCACCAGCGGGCCGCGCTCGCCCAGGGTCCGCTGGATCTGCACCAGCCAGCGGCGGACCAGGGGAAGGGCGGCCAGCCGCGAGGACATCTCGCTCACGGCCGGGGTGCGGATCTCGCCGCTCACGTCGCTTCCGTCCAGCCACACGTGCGCCTGGTCGGGCGCGCCGGAGAGATCCAGCCGCGTGCCCGACAGCATCCGCTCCACCGAGGCGGGGTCGTCGGGGGAGCCGCCTTGCCACTCCAGCTTGAGGGCCAGCGCCCGGTACAGGGCGCCCGTGTCCACGTAGAGGAAGCCGAGCCGCGCGGCCACCTCGCGCGCCGTGGTGCTCTTGCCGGCCGCCGCGGGGCCGTCGATCGTGACGACGAAGCTCACGCGCCCGCCCCCGCGGGAGGCCCGGCCTCGACCCGCCCGCCCAGGGCGCCGAAGGCGGCGACGAAGTCGGGGTAGGACGTGGCGATCGAGCTCGCGTCGTCCACCGTGACGGGCGCGGAAGCGCGAGTGCCGAGCAGGGCGAAGGCCATGGCGATGCGATGGTCACCATGCGCGCCCAGGGTGCCGCCGCCCAGCGGACCGCCGTGGATGTCGAGCCCGTCGGGCAGCTCCTCGACCCGCACGCCCAGGGCGCCGAGCCCTTCCGCCAGCGCGTGCAGCCGGTCGCTCTCCTTGAGCCGCAGCTCACTCGCGCCGCGCAGGTGCGAGATGCCGGAGGCGGCACTGGCCGCCACGGCCCAGGCGGGAATCTCGTCCACGAGCGCCGGCACGGACTCGGGGGGGATGTCCCCCGGCCCGAGCGTGGCGGGGCCGGTCACGGCGATCGTGCCCACGGGCTCGCCTCCGGCCGGCTCCGCCGCCACCGCCACCTCCACCCCGGCGCCCATGCGCTCGAGGACGTCCAGGAAGGCCACGCGCGTGGGGTTCAGGTTCACGTGCTCCGCGACCACGCGCGCGCCCGGGCGGGCGGCGGCGGCCGCCAGGAAGAACGCCGCGGCCGAGAAGTCGCCGGGCACGTCCACGCGGCAGCCGGCGAGGCGAGCCGGGCCGCTCAGCGAGATCCTGCGGAAGGGCTCGTGCTCGCGCGGAGGCGGGTACTCCACGGGCACGCCGAAGTGACGCAGGAGGTGGACCGTGTGGTCGCGCACGCCCCGCCGGGTGAAGACGGTGGAGCGCCCCGGCGCGCTCAGGCCGGCGAGGAGCACGGCGCTCGCCACCTGGGCGCTGGGGGTCGGCCTCTCGCGAAAGACCTCCTCCGCGCAGGGGCGCAGGCTCCCGCCGCGCACCACGAGGGGCGGCAGGCGGTCCCCCTCGCGGGCCGAGAGCGAGGCGCCCATCGCGCGCAGGGGAAGGATCACGCGATCCACCGGCCGCCGGCACAGGGAAGCGTCCCCCGTGAGGGTCGCGGCGAAGGGCTGCGCGGCCAGCACGCCCGCCAGCAGCCGGAGCGACGTACCCGAGTTCCCGCAGTCCAGCGGCCCGCGCGGCGCGGTCAGGTGCCCACCCGTGCCGACGAGGACCACGCTCGCCCCTTCCCTCTCGACGCCCGCGCCCAGGGTCTCCGCGCACCGCAGCGTGGCGCGACAGTCCTCGCCCGGGTTGGGGTTCTCGACGCGCGTCCTCCCCTCGGCCAGGAGCCCGAAGAGAAAGGCGCGATGGGTGATGGACTTGTCCCCGGGCGGGAGCAGGCACCCGCCGAGGGGCGGTCCGGGTCGAACGGTGAGCGGTCGCGTCACGGACGTGGGGTCGGGCGCCGGATGCGCGCGGGCTCCACTCAGTGCAGCGTCCCGGACGAGCGCCGCGCCGTGCGGGCGGCCGTCGCTGCGCGTCCCCGGGCGGGAAGCGCCTTGCGGGCCGCCGTCCGCGCGCGGGCCGCCGTCCGGCCCGCGCCGCGCGCCGCCGCCCGCAGCGCCTGCAGGTTCCGCCAGGTCACGAACTCCTCCAGCCGCTGGCGGCGCTTGGGATCCAGCTCCGTGAACATGCAGGCGAGCTGGAACTGGCGATCGCTCCGATGCGGCCCGGCCTCGCAGCGCACGACGATGCCCTCGCAGTTGATGATGTCCTTCGTCCCTCGGCCGCCCGGTAGACGGGGCAGCACGATGGCCAGGTCCACCTTCGACAGCGGAGCCAGGTAGTGCGACGAGAGGCAGTACACGCCGCTGGCGGAGATGTTCTGGCTCTCGGTCACCACCTGCGTGACGGGCCCGCCGTCGGGAGAGCCCATGACCCTCATGCTGAGGCGCGCGTCGGCGCGAGCCGTCCCGCGGCGCTCCTTCTTTCGCGTGCTCCTCTTCTGCGGCATCAGAACCTCCTGCCCCGACGCCCCGCTCGCGAGCGAGGCCCCCGACGCCGAGGCGCCTCCAGCGCGAGATCGCACTCGCGCGCGGGCACGTCCACTCGGGCGATGGTCACCTGGACGGGATCGCCGAGGCTGAAGCGGCGCCGCGTCCGTCTGCCCACCATGCGCACTCCGGTCGGATCGAGCGTGAATGTTTCGTCGAGGTCGAGGGACGCGCGCACGAAGCCTTCCACCGGCACGTCGTCCAGCTCGACGAAGAACCCTCTGGGCACCAGCCCCGTGATGATACCCGAAGCCTGGTCGCCGAGTCGCGTCTCCAGAAAGCGCAGTCCCTTGACGCGGGTCGCCTCGCGCTCGGCCTCGGTGGCGCTCTCCTCGGTGGCGCTGCAGTGCCGAGCGAGAGCCTCGAGCGCCACGGGATCCCAGGCGGCCGTGGGTCGATCCCGCAGCCACTCGCGGACGCGGCGATGGTTGTGGAGGTCGGGATAGCGACGAATGGGCGAGGTGAAGTGGCAGTACTCCCGCGTGGCGAGGCCGAAGTGACCCAGGTCGCGCTCGAGGTAGCGGGCCCGCGGGAGCGAGCGGAGCACCAGGCGATGGAGCAGGCGGCGGCGCGGTGGATCCAGGGGCGCGGCCAGGAGCCGCTGCAGCGCCCGCGCCGGATCCGCCACCGGTCCCGTGGCGGGCGGCGGCCCGGGCGCGCGTCGCGTTCGCCCGTGGGGCCCGTGCGGCGCCGAATCCGCCGCCCGCGCGAGCGCGAAGGCGAATCCCTCCAGGGCGGGCCTCGGCAGGCCCAGGGCGCGCAGCATGGCGTCCAGCTCCGCGAGCTTGAGCGGCGACGGCGGCTCGTGCACGCGGAAGAGGAGCCCCGCCCGACGGCGGACGCCTTCCTCTCCCACGCAGCGGTTCGCCAGGAGCATGAACTCCTCCACCAGCTCGTGGCTCTCGAGGTGCGGCCGCCGCTCGACGCGCCAGGGGACGCCCTGCTCGTCCACCCAGGCCTTGACCTCGGGAACGTCCAGATCCAGGGCCCCCGCGGCGAGCCGGCGTCGGCGCCGGGCGCGGGCGAGGCGCATGAGCGTCTCCAGGGCGCTCTGCAGCCCCGGCTCCATGACCGCCTCGCGATTCAGGGCGCGCTCCACCTCGCCGTAATGGAGACGATGTCGGCTGCGCACCACGCACTCGGCGAAGCGGTAGCCGAGGAGCTGCGCCTCGTCGTCCACCTCCGCCAGCACCGAGAGGGTCAGCCGATCCCGATCGGGGCGCAGCGAGCACACGTTCTCCGACAGATGGGCGGGGAGCATGGGAACCGCCGCGCCCGGCAGGTAGCAGCTCGTGCCGCGCGCCTGGGCCTCGCCGTCGAGAGCCGAGCCGGGCGGGACGTAGTGGGAGACGTCGGCGATGTGGATGCCGACCTCGAAGCGACCGGAGCCGAGCGCGCGCACGGACAGAGCGTCGTCGTGGTCCCGCGCGTCTTCGGGGTCGATGGTGAAGACGAGCTGCTCGCGGAGATCGAGCCGGCCATGCCGCTCGCGAGCGTCCGGCTCGCCGCGCTCGGCGGCCTCTCGCTGGGCGGCCTCGGGAAAGCGCGTGCGCAGGCGGAACTGCGAGGCCACGCCCAGGTCGTCCCAGGCCGGCCGGTCGTCGGCGCCGAGCAGCTCGACCAGGTGCGCCGGTCCGTCCTCGGGAACCTCCGCGACGCACCAGTCCCCGTCGGCCGGCTCGTGACGCCCGGGCCAGACGAGGTCTCGCGGGCCGCCGCGCCAGCGCCGGGCCGCCTCGAACGTCCAGCGGCCGCGCCGCCAGAGGGCGCGGCCGATCAAGCGAGGCGCGGGCGGCTCCCCGGTGCTAGCGGATCCGCTTCTTGTGCCGGTTCTTCCGGAGCCGCTTCTTCCGCTTGTGGGTCGCAATCTTCTTACGCTTGCGCTTCTTGCCTGACCCCATGCGACATCCTCCGTGTCCCTGCTCGGTGGCCTGGGATCTCCATCGCCCTCAGCCTGCGACGGTCTCGACGACCTCGGGCTCCTGCCCCAGCACCACGGCCTTGAGCTCCTTGCTCGGCTTGAAGACCGGGACCAGCTTGGCCGGCACCATGACCTCGGAGCCGCTGCGGGGATTCCGCGCCCGCCGCGCCCGCCGCTCGCGCACCTTGAAGGTCCCGAAGCCGCGGATCTCGAGGTGCTTGCCTTCGCTCAGAGCCCGGGAAACCGCGTCCAGCAGCTGATCCACGATGACCGCCGTGTGGTTGCGGGAGATCCCGGTACGGCCGGCGATCTCCTCGACCAGGTCCGCCTTGGTCATGGCTCGTCCTCCCTGTAGCTGGTCCGACCCGGGCTCACGGAACGCTAGTTCCGGCAGCACGCGCAGTCCGTCGATCCACACGGCCCCGGGGCGGGACGGCCTCCACGGGGGACGGCGAACGCGGACAGAGCCTTCTCGACCCGCGAGCCTCCGCACCGCGGACAGGCGGGTGCGGCCTCGTCGTGGCGCGAGAGCAGCGCTTCGAAGCGATGCCCGCACGCGGCGCAACGATACTCGTAGATCGGCATGCTCTCCTCCAATCCTGGCTGCGTAATCTACACTACCGCGCCCTTCCGCGGCAGCTCTTTCCTGGGGCACGCCGGGGCGTCGGGCGCCGTGCGGGCGCGGGGAGGTTCGCGGACCGAGCCTAGGGCGCGCCCCCGCCCGCCACCTCGTCCACCACGCCCACGACCACCGTGCGCACCGCCCCCCGGGGCCGGCGCAGCACCTGCGCCGCGCCGTTGCCCTCGTCCAGCACGAGCACGAGGTCTCCGGGCCCGGCGTCCACGTGGTCCACGGCGATCGCCGGCTTGCCGGTGGGCGCGTCGGCCGCCGTGACCCGCTGCACGAGCAGCAGCTTCCGCCCCTCGAGGTCGCCGTGCTTGATCGTGGCGACCACCTCGCCGACGACGCGCGCCAGGAACATCAGCCGCCGGCTCCGCGCGGGCCCGTCCACGGCGTCTCGCGCGCCTCGTCCACGATGCCGACGATGGCGGCGTCGGCGGGGTTGTCGGGGTTCGGCAGGGCGCTCGCCGCCTCGCGCGCGCGCACGTAGAACACCCGCTGTCCGGGCGCGGCCGAGACGAGATCCACGGCCACGACCCAGCGGCCCTCGTCGTGCCCGGCCGAGTCGGTGGGCTGGAGGAGGAGCGTGCGGTGGCCCCGCCAGGAGGGCACGCGCGTGGAGCAGACCACGGTCCCGATGACGCGGGCGAACTGCATCAGAAGAGCCTGGCCTTCATCTGCTCGTGCAGGCGGGGAATCACCACCGCCCGCGTGAGAAGGCCCTGCTGCGCGGCGAGGGCGCGCCCCGCGTCCACCGCGGCCTGCACGTCGCTCACCGCCCCGCTCAGCCAGAGCACCCCCTTGCCGCCCAGCCCGTTGGCCAGGCGGAGATCCCGCAGGACCACCTCCGCGGCCTTGGCCGCGCGGTCCGCGGCGACGATGGCCGAGGCGGCGGTGAGCGTCTCGATGACGCCCAGCGCGTCGTGGTCGTGCGGCGGGCAGGTGCCCCGCAGCGCGGGGACCACCATCTCGTGGAGCTGGGGAATGAAGAGCGAGTCGAGCAGGGTCTCCCCCGCCACCTCCAGGCCGCGATGGTACGAGGCGCGCACCGTGGCCACCTCGCCCCCGATCAGGATCCAGAACTTGCCGGGTGAGAGCGGCCCCAGCTCGAGGATCTCGACTTCCGCGGTCTTCACCATGGCGTCGGCGGCCACGGTCCCCTGCGCGATGCTGCTGGTCTCTACGGCTCCGATCGCGACGTGCATCAGACGATCCTGAAGTGGTCCACCAGGGTGCAGCGTCGCACCCGGGTGAAGCTGCGGGCCGTGGTCATGCCCTCTCCCGTGGGGCTGGCGATGGTGAAGCTGGTGGGGCCCTCGCCGCCGAACCCCAGGCCGGCGTAGTTGGGCCCGTTCTTGACGAAGATCGAGCAGTCGCAGAGGCGCGCCATCTTCGACAGCTTGTCGATGTTGCGCGAGTGCATGGAGGCGGTGTGGCGGCAGCCCTGCTCCACCTCCAGGGCGAAGGCGATCGCCTCGTCCACCGAGCGCACGCGGGTGAGCGGCAGCACCGGCATCATCATCTCGGTCCACTGGAAGGGATGGTCGGCGTCCACCTCGCAGAGGACGAGACGCTTGGCGGGATCGCAGGGGATGCCGGCGTCGCGCAGGATCACGGCGGCGTCCTTGCCGACGTAGCGCCGGTTGATCTCGGCGTGCCGGCGCGGCCCGTTCTCCTTGGCGAGCACCAGCCGGCGCACCTTCTCGATCTGCTGCGGCGGCAGGACGACCGCCCCGGCCCGCGCGAACGCCTCCTTGAGCCGGTCCGCGATCAGCGAGACGGCGACGACCTCCTTCTCGTCCGTGCAGATGATGTTGTTGTCGAAGGAGGCCCCGGCGACCAGGTCGCGCGCCGCCTTCTCCAGATCGGCCGTCTCGTCCACCACGGAAGGCGGGTTGCCCGGCCCCGCGGTGATCGCCTTCTTGCCCGCGGCCAGCGCCTCCTGCACCACGCCCGGCCCGCCCGTCACCACGTTCAGGCGGATGCCGGGGTAGTTCAGCAGCTTCTTGGCCACCTCGATGCTGGGCTGGTCGACCGTGTGGAGCAGCGGCTGGGGCGCTCCGGCGCGCAGCGCCGCCCGGTTCACGAGGTCCACGGCCAGGATCGAGACCTTGCGCGCCGACGGGTGCGGGCAGAGGACGAGGGTGTTGCCGCCGGCGATCATCGAGATGCCGTTGTTGATGATCGTCTCGCTCGGATTCGTGACCGGCGTGATCACCGAGATCACCCCGTACGGGGCGCGCTCCAGCAGCGTCAGGCCGTGGTCGCCCGTCCAGGTGAGGGGCTCGAGGTCCTCCGTGCCGGGGGTGCGCTCGGTCACCAGGCGATTCTTCTGGATCTTGTCCTCGACCCGGCCGAGCCCCGTCTCCTCCACCGCCAGCTCGGCGAGGGTCCGGTAGTTCGCCGCCAACAGCTCGCGCACGGCCGCGATGATGCGGCGGCGCGCCTCCAGCGGCGTCTGGTCGTAGGCCGCGAAGGCCGCCCGGGCGGCCTCCACGGCCCGATCCAGATCCGCGTGGACGCCCAGGGGCGCGCCCTGGCCGCGGGCCGGCCCGCCGCGCCCCGTCCGTCCCGACTCGAGGTGCTCGAGCACCTCGCTCACGATGGCCGCGATCTGCTTCTCGTCGAGAGCCATGGGCCGCGGGTCACCCCACCACGCCGGAGCGCTTGAGGTAGACGTCCTTGCCGCCGACTTCCACCGCGTCCACGATGCCCACGATGACCGCATCCACCGGCTTGTCGCGGGATACCTCGGTCAGGCGGGCGGAGGATCCCGCCGCCACCATGACCAGCTCGTCCTCGCCGGCGCCCACCGCGTCCGCCGCCACCACGTAGTTCCCCGCCGGCTTGAACTGCCCGTCCACCTCGCGGACGAGGAGCAGCTTGAGGCTCGTGAGCCCGTGGTCCTTCCGTGTCGAGACCACGGTGCCCAGCACGCGCGCCAGGATCATCGCTACTTCTTCGCGCTCGTCTCGGGCCGCCGGATGGGCAGCACGTCCTCGAGCATCGGGTGCGGACGCGGAATGACGTGGACCGAGACCACCTCGCCCACCTTCGCCGCCGCCGCGGAGCCGGCTTCGGTCGCGGCCCGCACCGCGGCCACGTCGCCGCGCACGATCGTGGTCACGTAGCCGCCGCCGATCTTCTCGTAGTGCACGAGCTGCACGCGCGCGGCCTTCACCATGGCGTCGGACGCCTCGACCATCGCCACGAAGCCGCGCGTCTCGATCAGGCCCAGAGCCTCTTCCTGCATGGGACTCTCCTTATGGGGTTGCATCGTTCTCGCGCGCCGCCATCGGGGGGCCCGCGATGGGTTCCTCGAGCTGTCTCTCGGGGGCGGGGATCACGTGCCGGGCGAGCACCTCGCCCTTGCGCGCCGCCGCGGAAGCGCCGGCGGCCACCGCCGCCTCGACCTCTCCCAGCGGCCCGCGCACCGTCACGGTGACCAGGGCCTCGAGCGTGATCTCGTAACGAGTCAGGCGGACGCCGGCCGTCTTGCACATGGCGTCGGCGGCCTCCACGGCTGCGACCAGCCCGCGCGTCTCGACCAGACCGAACGCCTCACGTGTCACCGGCCTGACAACTCCTCCTGATTGCCGCCCGTTGCCGCCACCTGGAGCCTATCCGAGCAACTACGAACGGACGACGCTATCAGGGATGGATGGCGGGGTCAACGAAAGGACAGGAAGCACGCGCGCGGGGCGCCTCGCGTCGAGTTCGAGGCCCGCGGTGGCGGCGAGCGGCGCGGGCGAGGCCGCGTGGCGGGGGCGAAAATCATGGGCCCCGGTCACGCGCGGGGGATGTCGGAGCGCTGAGGTCGTGCTCCCGCGGGCCGGGGCCCTGAAGAATGTTCCCCGTATCGACCGTGTACCGGTCCGTAAGACTCCTTCGCTCGCGATAGGGGGATCAGCCCACAGCCGGCCAATCACGAGTCGCACAGGGAACACACCGTGTTCAGTTGTCGGCGGCCGTTCCCTGGGGACCTGGCGCCTCCTGCGCTGCTCGGCCCCGTCGGGGATCGGCGGCCTCGCAGGACATGCCTTCGCAAGGGCAGTGCCGCTCCCTGCCGACTTTGCATTCGCCGCGGGCGTCCGCGGATCAGGTCGCGCCCCGGCAGCCCATTAGCGCGGCGGGCGGGCGCCGGGGCTGCGCGAGAGTTCACGGGGTCGCTTGGCGAGCCTCACGCCCACGGGGCGGATTCACCCGACCAGCGTCCTTCTGTGGGGCAGAACCCACGCGGTCACGCGGAGATCAAGTGGGCGCCGACCTCGACCGCAGAGTCATCTCGAGAGGCGCGCTTCCCGGCGTGCTCGGGCATCGAGGTCGGGGTGCGCCGCCGAGATGAAGGCGCCGTCGGATTGGCCGGCACGCGAGGCGAGCAGGAGCCCACCGAGCGGCGCGGACCAGTCGCTTCCTCACCCACTGTCACGAGCGGACCCAGCCACGCGGACCCATTCATCGGGATGTGACAAGGTGTCAGGCAGCATGACGGCCCTGACCGAGCGGGGGCCGTGCTCCCGGCGGGGGACTGGCCTCAGGAGTCTCGTGCCGCCGGCCTCTCGCCGGGAGCGAGCGTCCCGTCCAGGCTTCCGGGGGGAAGGCTCGCCAGCTCCTCGGCGAAGTGGCAGGCGGAGACGTGACCGGGTCCGATCGGCCGAAGCACCGGCTCCTCGCGGGCGCACACCTCGCGCGCCAGCGGGCAGCGAGGATGGAAGCGACAGCCCGAGGGCGGCCGTGCCGGACTGGGCACGTCTCCCTTGAGCACCACGCGTGTGCGCCGTCTCTCGGGGTCGGGCGAGGGAATGGCGGAGAGGAGCGACACGGTGTACGGGTGGCGCGGGGCCCGGTAGAGGACGTCCGCCGAGGCGAGCTCGACGATGCGGCCCAGGTACATGACGGCCACGCGGTCGCTGATGTGCTCGACCACGGAGAGGTCGTGGGCGACGAACAGGAACGCCAGCCCCATCGTCCTCTGGAGATCCTGGAGCAGGTTGAGGATCTGCGCCTGGATGGACACGTCCAGAGCGGACACCGGCTCGTCGGCCACGATGAGCCTGGGGTCCACGGCCAGAGCCCGCGCCACGCCGATCCGCTGGCGTTGGCCTCCCGAGAACTCGTGCGGGTAGCGTCGCGCGTGGTCCGGCGAGAGGCCCACCCTCTCGAGCAGCTCTGCGACCCGCGCCCGTGCCCTCGCCCCACGCGCGAGCCCGTGGATCGCCAGGGCCTCGCCCAGCATGCTGCCGATCGTGAGCCGGGGGTTCAGGCTCGAGTACGGGTCCTGGAAGACGATCTGCATCTGCCGGCGGAGCGGGCGCAGCTCGCGGTGGGGGAGCCGGGTGATGTCCCGGCCCTCGAGCCGCACCGTCCCCGACGTGGGATCCAGCAGCCGCAGGATGCAGCGGCCCGCCGTGGTCTTCCCGCAACCGCTCTCCCCCACCAGGCCGAGCACCTCGCCACGGCCGATGTCGAACGAGACGCCGTCCACCGCGCGCACCTTCCCCGCCCCGCGGCCGAAGAGCCCGTGCCGGATGGGGAAGTGCTTGACCAGGTCGCGGACCTCCAGCAGAGGCTCAGGCACGAACGGGCTCCTTCCCCGTCACCGCGTCCAGGGTGCCGGCGGCGATCTCCTCGGCCCGCCAGCAGCGCGCCCAGTGGTCTCCCTCCAGGCGGGCGAGCGGCGGCTCGGCCGCGCGGCAGTGCGCGATCGCCGCCGGGCAGCGCGGGGCGAAACGGCAGCCGCGCGGCGGCTCGGCGGCGTCCGGCACCTGCCCGGGGATGGCCCGCAGGGGCGTGCCCCGATCGCCCAGCCGGGGCAGCGAGGCCAGCAATCCCGCGGTGTAGGGATGCCGCGTCCGCCGAAATGCCGCCGACGCGTCGCAGGCCTCGACGATCTGCCCGGCATACATGACCGCGACCCGGTCGGCCGTCTCCGCGACCACGCCCAGATCGTGGGTGATGAGGAGCACGGCCATGCCCAGCTCCTCGCGCAGCCGGCCGAGCAGCTCGAGGATCTGCGCCTGGATGGTGACGTCCAGGGCGGTGGTGGGCTCGTCGGCGATCAGAAGGGCCGGCCGGCAGGCCAGGGCCATGGCGATCATCACCCGCTGGCGCATGCCCCCCGAGAGCTGGTGGGGGTACTCGCGGGCCCGCTGCTCTGGGGCGGGGATGCCCACGAGGCGCAGCAGCTCGATGGTCCGCGCCCGCGCCGCGCGCCGCCCCAGCCGCTCGTGCAGCCGCAGCCCCTCGAGGACCTGCTCGCCACAGGTGAAGACGGGATTGAGCGAGGTCATGGGCTCCTGGAAGATCATGGAGATCTCCTTGCCCCGCACGGCACGCAGCTCGTCCGCCCCGAGCGCGAGCAGGTCGCGTCCCTGGAAGCGCACGCGGCCGCTCACGATCCGTCCGGGCGGCGGCACGAGGCGCAGCAGGGAGAGCGCGGTGACCGTCTTGCCGCTCCCCGACTCCCCGACCAGGGCCAGGGTCTCTCCCGGTCGCACGGCGAAGGAGACCCCGTCCACGGCGCGCACCACGCGCTCGCCGGCGAGGAAGTGGGTGCGCAGGTCCTCGACCTCGAGCAGCGGCTCGCTCATCCCGCCCGTCCTCCCGGCAGGGCGCGCGGATCCAGCGCGTCCCGCAGCCCGTCGCCGAGGAAGTTGAAGGCCATCACCGTCACGAAGATCGCCACGCCCGGAGCGTACAGCAGCCAGGGGAAATCGGTGAGGACGGCCACGCTGCGGGCCTGCTGCAGCATGTTCCCCCACGAGGCGCTGGGTTCCTGCACACCCACGCCGAGGAAGGAGAGGAAGACCTCGCCCAGGATGTAACCCGGCACCGAGATCGTGGCCGCGACGATCACGAAGGACATGGTGTTGGGCAGGACGTGGCGAACGATGATGCGCAGGCGGCCCACGCCCAGCGCCTCGGCGGCGGTCACGTAGTCGGCGCGCCGGATCGAGAGGACCATGCCGCGGATCACGCGGGCCAGCCCCGCCCAACCGATCAGGGCGAGGATGGCGACGATCGCCAGGTAGACCTGCCGGCTGGGCAGCCCCGCCGGGAACACGCTGCGCAGGGCGATGATCAGGTACAGGCCCGGCACGCTGAGCAGCAGATCCACGCCCCGCATGACGAGCCCGTCCACCCAGCCGCCGAAGAAGCCGGCGATGCCGCCGATGAGCAGGCCGAGGGTGAAGGAGAGGGCGATCCCCACGAGGCCCACGCTGAGGGTGACCTGGGCGCCGAAGAGCAGGCGCGAGAGCACGTCGCGACCGGCCGGATCGGTGCCCAGCAGGTTCACCCGCTCGGGCGGATCCACGCCGAAGAGGTGGCGGTCCGAGGGCAGGAGCCCGAGCAGGCGATAGCGGGCGCCGTGCACGAAGAAGCGCAGCGGCACGCCGCGCGCGGGGTCTTCCTGGTAGGCCAGGGTCGCGGAGCCGGGCCGAGTCGGGCGCACGAACGGACGCAGATGGATGCGGCCCTCGAGGTCGCGCCAGTGCAGCGCCTGCGGGGGGTGGTAGAAGCGGCTGCGGTCCATCTCGTCCTCCGGGTAGGGAGCGACGAAGGGAGCCAGCAGCGCGAGGCAGTAGAAGATCGCCAGCAGCACGGCGCCGGTCAGGGCGGCGCGGTTCCGCCGGAGGCGGCGCCACATGAGGCGGCCAGGCGACTGCGGTCGTGGCTCGCCGGGCGTCCGAGCCCCCTCACGCATCGCGGATCCGCGGGTCCGCCGCGGCGAGCAGGAGATCGGCGATCAGGTTCCCGAGCACCAGCACGACGGCGGCCATGAGCACCGAGCCCACGACCAGGTACTGGTCGCGGGAGAGGATGGCTTCGTAGGTGAGCCGGCCGAGCCCCGGCCAGGAGAAGACGATCTCCGCCACCAGCGAGCCCGAGAGCAGCGTGCCGAGCGTGTAGCCGAAGAGGGTGATGAGCGGATTCAGGGCGTTCCGCAGGGCGTGCTTCATCACCACGGTGCGCTCGTCGAGCCCCTTGGCCCGCGCGGTGGTGACGTAGTCGAGGCGCAGCACCTCGAGAAGGCTCCCGCGCATCTGCCGCATGCGGCCGGCCAGCGGCACGAGGCCGGTCACCAGCGCCGGCAGCGCCAGGTGCCGGAGCAGGTCCAGGGCTCGGCCCGGCAGGGTGAGCGAATCCCAGTCCAGCGAGCGCATCCCGCCCGCGGGGAACCAGCCGGTGCGGGCGGCCAGCATGAGCAGGAGCAGCCCGGAGAGCACCTCCGGCACGGAGAGCCCCAGGAACGCGACCACGGAGAGGGCACGGTCCGTGGGCGTGTCGTGGCGGGCCGCCGCCCACGCCCCCAGCGGGATCGCCAGCCCCCAGGTGACCAGCGCTCCGGCCAGGGCCAGGAGCAGCGTGTTCAGCAGCCCGACGCGCAGCACGGCGAAGACCGGCTGGTGGCGGGAGAAGGACTCGCCGAAGTCGAGATGGAGGACCACGTTCTTCACGTAGAGGACGAGCTGCACGGTCCAGGGCCGGTCGAGGCCGAAGCGGTGCCTCAGTCCGGCCAGCGTCTGCTCGGAGACCTGGGGATTCTCCGCCAACGTGCCGAGGTAGTCGCCCGGGGCCAGCTTGAGGAGCAGGAAGGTGAGGACGGTGAGGGCCAGGAGGAGCGGAACGAGCTGCAGCAGCCGGCGAAGGAGGTAGGTCCGCATCCGCGGGTCAGGACCGCGTGCCTCGCGGCCTCACGAACACCGTCTCGATGTTCCAGAGCAGGCGGTGGGGAACCGCGCTCGGGTGGACGTTGCCGAAGCGGTTGCGCACCGGCAGCTCGGCCTTCATCGTCGGCAGCCAGATCAGCCAGCACTGCTCCATGAGGACGCGGTCCATCTGGGCCGAGATGCGCCGGCGGGCGGCCAGGCTGCGAGGCAGCAGGACCTCCTCGAAGAGCGAATCCAGGCGGGCTTCGGCGGGGCTCTCCGGGCGGGGCTGCCGCACGTTCCAGAAGTGCGAGACGGCGCTGGAGCGGTAGAAGTTGCTCACCATGCCCGGATCCGGAGGGACGGCACCGGTGAGCCCCGCCAGGATCGCGTCGTAGTCGAAGTTGTCGCGCATGTGGTCGATCAGGACGTGGAAATCGACCACGCTCACCAGGCACTGCACGCCGATCTTGGCCAGGTCGTCGCGCACGAAGTTGGCCATCTGCACGCGGGCCGTGGCCGCGTTCGTCTCGAGGGTGAAGCGCACCCGATTCCCCGACCGGTCCTCGAGGACCCCGTCGCCGTTGCGATCGACGAAGCCGAGTCGCGCCAAGAGCCGCTTCGCCCCGGCGGGGTCGTAGTCGGGAGGCGAGGCGATGGGCGAGTAGAACTGGCGGTAGCCGGGGGTCATGAGCGACCAGCACTTCACCCCCTGGCCGAAGAAGACGCTGCGGATGATGGCCTCCCGGTCGATGGCCATGGAGATCGCGCGCCGGAAGTCCCGCTGGGCGAACCAGGCATAATGGATGGGATCCGCCCAGGGCTCGCCCACGGCCTTGCGCCCGCCGGGCTTCTTCCTGGTGTTGAGGTTGAACCAGAAGAAGTTGCTGGTGAGCGACGCCCCCAGGTCGTAGAGGGTGTAGTCCCCCCGCGTCTGGTTCCGCGCGAAGTCCGCGTAGTCCTCGGCCTTCACGTTGTCCACCGCGTCCGCCTCGCCGGCCTGGAATCTGAGCACCATGGCGTTCTGATCGGGGACGACCAGGAACACCAGCTCGTCCAGGTAGGGAAGCCGCGTGCCCCGCGCGTCCACGCCGAACCAGTAGGGATTGCCCGTGAGCACGGTCTTCTCCCCGGGCACGAACTGCTTGAGCTTCCAGGGCCCGCTCGTGACCAGCCTCTCGGGCGGCGTGGCCACGCCGTAGGCCGAGGCGAACCGTCCGGCACGCCAGACCGGCTCGAGCACGTGCTTGGGCAGGACGCGCAGGGCCATGACCTTGGGCAGGACCAGCGCCAGGGGACCCGGCACCCGCGTCACCACCGTGTAGGAGTCGGGCGCCGACACCTTCATCGCCCGCCCGTCCACGGTGAGCTGGTCGTAGATGGCCTGGTGCAGCGTGGAGTCGTAGGCGACGGCGAAGCTGAAGAGCACGTCCGCGGAGGTGATGGGGTGGCCGTCGGAGAAGCGGGCCCCGCGGCGGAGGTGCCACGTCCAGGTGCGTCCGTCCTGGCTCACGGTCCAGGACTTCGCCAGGGCGGGCACGGGCTCCTGCCGGACGTTGTCGTACTGCGCCAGCCCGGTGTAGAGCCGCCCGGTCACGTCGCTCGAGCTGGTCTCGTTCGACATGAAGGGATTGAAGGTCTTCGGGTCGTTCAGGACCGCGAGCACGAAGCGACCGCCCTTGACCCCCGTCTCGGCCATGGGCGTGCGCATGAGCTCGACGGCCGACGCGACCGGGGCGGGCCGGCCCTCGGAGGCCGAGTCGGGCACGGGCCGAGCCGCCGTGCCCAGGACGAGCCAGGCGATCCCCACGAGGATGGCGGTCGGGCGCGACATCGGCAAGGCCTCCGGGAGCGCGGGGGAACGTGGACTTTCGAGTATCCGCCCGGTCCCCAAGAGGGTCAACCGGCGAAGAGCGCCTCGTGGCCCGCGTCGCCGTCCAGGCGCCGCGTTCCCGAGGGCAGAACCGCGAGGAGCGCGTCCGCCCAGCGCTCGAGCGCGGCCCGCTCCCCGAGGAGCGGCCGCAGATCCACCGAGCTCCGCTCGAGCGCGGCCCGCAGGCGGCCGCGCTCCGTCTCGGCGACCGCGAGGAATTCCACCAGCCTCAGGTGCGCGGGCCCGAGGAGCAGGCTCCCCTCCTGCAGCCAGGCGCGGGCCGTCCGTCGCTGCGCGCTGCCCACGAGCTTGCGGCCGTCCAGCACGACCTCGTGCCGCGCCGTCGAGGCGAAGCAGGGCGCCGCCGCGCCCCGCGCCTCCCGCGGCGCCAGGCTGCCCCGGGCCGAGCCGGCCGCGAGCGTCGCCGGCACTCCCAGGGCGGCCAGCGAGCGCACGACGAGCCCGGACAGGGCCTGGTAGGCGGCGGCGAGCGTCCCGCCCCAGACGGGGTCGGCGAGCGGCGCCGCGCACGCGTAGGTCCACTCCTCGTCGTGGTAGATCGCCCGCCCCCCCGTGGGCCGCACGGCCCAGAGCACACCGGCGGCGCGGCAGCGCTCCAGGTCCAGCTCCCGCGCGGGGTCCTGGGAGCGGCCGAGCGTGATGCCGGGCGGAGCGAAGCGGAAGAGGCGCAGCACGGCTTCGCCGCCCCGCTCGACCCCGGCGAGCAGCGCCGCGTCGCGGCGCATGTTCTCGGGCGCGTCGTGCGCGCCGTCGCACCAGAGGATCATCGCGGAGTGAGGCGCTCGCTCAGCGCAGCCCGAGCCAGTCGTGCAGCAGGAATTGGAAGCGGCCGATGAGCAGCGAGATGCGCGACATCACGGTGTAGCCGTAGCCGGCGCCGAAGGAGATCATCAGGAAGTACATGCCGGCCTTCGAGGCGACCCCCAGCGCGCCCTTGTGCTCGCGGCTGAAGTAGAAGAAGAGCAGCGTGACGAGGAGCCCGACGGTGAAGATGCAGGCGCTGAGACTCGTGCCCCAATTCCCGGTCCACAGCGGCTGGATGCTGCCCTGGACCTGCGCCACGAAGTCCCCCTGGGCGAAGCCCGTCGTCTTGAGGCCCGCGTAGACGCCGATGATGACGGCGAGCGGCCAGCGGGCCAGCCAGTTCAGGCGCGGGACGAAGCGCGAGAAGAGGAGCACCCCCAGCAGCGCCGGCAGCACGAGGAACGCCCGGTAGTCGCCGAGCCGAGCCGCGAGCGGCGAGCCGTGCCGGCCGTCCAGGCTCGTGACCAGCGGATCCCACAGGTTCGCGACGAGCACGGTCCAGAAGTTCAGCACCAGGTAGTACCCGGCCGAGACGCCCACGAAGAGGTTCTCGGCGAAGCGATAGAACGGATTGTCCTTGTAGAGGAAGCTGAAGATGCAGAGCGTGAGCGCGGCGGCCAGCCACACGCTCAGGTCCTGGCTCGGATGCAGGCTCACGCGCCGTCTCCTCTCCGCCGGCCCCACTGGGCCAGGTTCCCGAGGACGATGCACAGGGCGACGAAGACGTGCGCCAGCGATTGCGCGTCCATGCCGCGCGAGGCCGGCCCCCGCTCGTCGAGCAGCCGCTCGTACTCCGCCGCCCCCGCCATGCCGCCGAGCAGGCCGCGAAGCTGTCCCGTCTGCAGGTACGGGTACATGGTCGGCGCCGTCACCGCCGTGACTCCGGCCACGATCGGGATGTGGAAGCGTCCCTGCACCTGCTGCACGTACTCCTTGGTGCCGGGGTAGCCCGTCGAGAGGCTGACGAGCAGGGGGAAGCTCGAGTAGTTGCGCACGCCGCGCATGATCGGCAGGGTGCGCACGTCGAGCCCGTCCTGATCGCGCGGGAAGGTGTTGGGGAGGCTCTGGCCCATGAGCACCATGACCGCCTCGTTGCCGGCCTTGTAGCCCAGGTCCACGATGTCGGTGCCGTAGACCGCATGGCGCTCGGCCGCCACCTCGCGCACGATCTGTCCCACCAGCCGCGCACCCCCTTGATAGAGCACGACGACCACCACCTTGCAGCGCTTGGCCAGGAGCTGGCGCAGCGTGGAGCGGGCCATGGGCTCCAGCTCCGGCTTGGCCGCCGGATCGAAGTCGCAGGAGACCAGCACGTGGGAGCCGTCCGGCACCGCGGCGATCGCGGCGTGGTAGGCGCGCACGGGCGGGGACGAGGAGAGCGGCAGGTTCAGGGGCCAGAGCAGGGGAATCAGCACCAGCAGGCCGGTGACCGCGAAGATCCAGCGGCGGTCCAGGCGGGCGAGGCCCTCGAACAGGCGCATCGCCTACTCCTCCCCGCTCAGGTAGCTGCGCTCGATGCCCAGGATCACGCGCAGGCCCGTGGCCATCACCCCCAGCGCCGCCCCGATCAGGATGGCGCGGTTCGCGGCGTTCTGGGGCACGCGCAGGATCCATTCCGCGATCGGCCCCAGACGGAGGCCTTCGGGGAGCGCGGCGGTGAGCGCGTTGCCGAGCGGCACCCGTCCCAGCATGACCAGGAAGGCGGCGAGCGCCAGCAATCCCGCCTCGACCGTGCGGATGCGGAAGGCGCGGAAGGCGGCCGAGGCGATGAAGAAGGCGAGCAGCGCGAACATGGCGCTGCTCATCGGCGAGTAGACCTCGTCGTAGATCCAGGTCGAGCGCGTGCCCGCGGCCTGGAAGTCCCGGCCCTCGATGAGCCCGATGAGCACGGTGGCGAGCAGCCCGGCGATGAGCACGAGCCGGTAGGGCCAGCCCGCCTGGCGCTTCACCACGGACTGGAGGTTGAGGCGCAGGAGGTTCGCGCCGCCCAGCACGATGCCGAAGGCGACCACGATCACGGCGCTCTGCTGGAGGAAGTCGGCGGGCACGCTGACCACCTGGTGCGGCACGAAGAAGGACAGGATCATGAAGAGCCCGACGGCGGCCGTCACGAAGAGCGGCAGTTCACGCTTCACCCCTGTCCTCCTACTGCGTCGACAGCCACGCGGTGAGACCGTGCCGGCCGAGCGTCTCCAGCACGCAGCCGGCCAGCACCAGGGCCAGGATGACGAGCTTCATCAGGTCGGCTCCCTTCAGGCTGCCGACCAGCTTCGGCTCACCGGAGAGGTAGGCGCTGGCCGCGAACAGCTCCTCGCCGATGAGGGTGTAGTCGCAGGCCACCACGAAGAACGGGAGCTGGTTCGCGTTCGCCGTGCCCGCGACCTGGATCGCGCCCGTCGCGAAGCCGGTCTCCGCCAGGAGCAGGGACTCGGCGAAGAAGGCCCCCAGGAAGATGTGGGCCGCCGGCCGGTCCCGCAGCATGATCCCGGTCACGGCCGCGACATAGGCGAACTGCTCGGGGGAGACGAACTGCACGCTGTCGGGGTCGTACTGCTCCGGGCGTCCGGCGTTCAGGTAGCCGCCGCGCACCATCTCCTGGGCGATGGTGAAGGGGATCGGGTAGGTGACCGGGACCTTGAGCGGGGTCTCGTACTTGGCCGTGGTCTTGGCCACGCTCTCGAGGACGATGAGCGACTGCACGGTCTGCATCTCGTCGATGTCCTGGACGCCGGGGACGTAGAGGACCGGCCGGCCCATCTCGGTCGCCCGCCCGATCGCCTCCTCGATCGCGTCGATGCCGGGAATGCGGCGCACGAAGGGCTTCTTCCCCTCGCCCTGGGCGTTCTGGATGAAGAAGAGGACGAAGGCGAAGAAGAGCATGGTCAGGACCAGCACGCTCCAGCGCGTGTGATTGAACCATTGCGACACGGCGATGGCGGGCCCCGTGATGCTGCCCTGGGGCGTGACGCCGCCCGGGCCATAGGCGTCGATGCGGTAGAAGTAGACGACGTTGCGCTGGAGGCTGGTCGACTGGTCCCGGTAGCCGGAGACGCCGGCCGCGACGGAATCCACCAGGGTCCAGGGGCCGCCGGGATTCTCGGAGCGCATCACGTAATAGCCCTGGAGCACGGGCCGGTGGAGCGTGTCGTCCGGCGAGAGCGTCCAGGCCAGGTCCAGAGCCCTGCCCGCGTCGTCGGGGACGTCCTTCCAGGTGAGGCCGCGCGCCGGCCGGGGCGCGGGAATCGCCCCCGGGGCGGGCGGAGGCGGGACGTGGGCGGCGGACGGGGGCGGCTGGATCACCGGCGGCGGGACGATGATCGCCTGGCCCTGCGCGAGGGCGGGCTGCGGACGGACCGCGAGCGCGAGCCCGAGGAGCGCGACGGCCAGGGCCGCACCGCGGCTCAGCAAGCCCACACTCCGCTCATGGCCACCTCCCTGGCGCGATCCGACATCCTGTCTCGAGCCGCACCCGCGGGGGCGCCGGGGCGCGACGCGACGAAACTAGGGCGCACGCCGATTGCTGTCAACGGGCTCAGCCGTGCGGGTCTCATGTGGCGATGATCTCGACGTTGGCGCGCGGCACCCGGACGCGCGCTCCGTCCTCGAGGAACTCCAGGGCCAGCACGCGCACCATGGCCTCGCTCTCGAGCTTCCCCAGCTCGGCCGGGAGATCCACCACCCGGCCCAGCCGTCCGAAGTACGGAGTGCGGATCACGCGCACCAGCGAGCCCACCTCGAGCCCGGGTCCCTGGCCGTTCTCCTCGGCCGGGCCCTCGGCGCCCGGCTCGGGCACGAGCACTTCGGGCCGCAGGACCCCGGCGCGGATCTGCGTCGCCCCGTTCACCGAGGCGAGGCGGCCCGCCCGCTCGCTGAGGAGCTTCCAGGCCCGATCGGCCATGCGCATGCGCCCGAAGCCCTCCGTGAGCACCAGCGTCAGGCCCAGCTCCTCCGAGCCGGTGATCGCCACGCCCAGATCGCGACCCAGGAGGCGGCGCAGGTCGAGGTCGTCGAGGCCGCCCGCGATCACCGCCGCGACCCCCAGCTCTCGCGCCCGCATGAGCGCGTCGTAGGTGACGTGCGCGCCGGCCACGACCACGTGCCCGCGGTGCTCCGCCCGCAGGCGCGTGGGCGCCAGCTCCGCATCGGGACCGTCCACGGCCACGACGATGGCGCCCCAGGTCTCTCCCCCGACCCCGAAGATGCCCTGGAGGAGCGCGCCATGCGCCTCCACCACCACGCCCTCGCCGGGCAGCACCTCCGCCACCACCCCTCGCACGTACGCCTGGACCTCCACCGGGAGAGGGGGCTCGCGCAGGGCGAGCTGACCGGTCACCGGCGAGAGGCTCTCGAGGAAGCCGTTCGCCGGGGCCGTCACGACCCGGTGGCCGAGTCCCAGGAAGCTCCTGGCTTCGGCAACGACCTCGCCCCCGCGCACGTCGGAGCCCATGGGCTTCGTCAGGGTGTCGGCCACGCGGGCGGGATCCACGCCCAGCCGGGCGGCCAGGTTCACCGTCTGCACGTTCCCCGGCAGCTCGGTGCGGGCCACGACGTCCTGGGGACCGACCGCGTCGCCGCAGCGGACGAGCACCTGCCCCTTGAGGGGCAGCCGGCGCTCGCGCCGCACGACCGCGCCCTCGGTCACTCGCAGGCCGGGCGTGTAGGCGTAGCTCACGCGCCGCTCCCGCGCGGGTAGACGTCCAAGGCTTCGTGCCAGGCGCGCAGGCGCTGGATGCGGAGCGCCGGGTCGGCGGGCAGCTCGAAGGGACGGCGCCCGCGCGTGTCCACGATGAGCCCCAGGTGGCCTCCGGGGAGCCGGGCGCTCACCGGCCGGCCGCGACCTGCGCCGAGGTCGAAGCCCCGCTCGGGCACGGCGCTCATGCGCCCCACGGCCCCGGCCGGCGGCAGGGGCAGGAGCGTCATCTCGCCGAAGGGCACGCGGCGGGTCACGGGGGCCATGTCGGGGCCGCTCACCTCCACCGTGACGCAGGGCTGCCCGAGCTTGGCGTTGCCGAGCGGCGCGAGGACCGCCCCCAGCCGCACGAGGCAGTCGCGCTCGAACACCTGCGCGGCGGCCTCCTCGTGCACGGTCGAGAGCACGCCCAGCTGCGGAGCCATGAAGATGCTGTCCACCGCGAGCTGAGTGAGCCCTTCCGGCAGGAAGGCGTCGATCATCATCAGCGCGGCCTGCATCCGGCGCGGCGCGTGCGAGAGAACGCCGCCGGAGCCGACGACGAGACCCAGCTCGAGCAGGTCCACGAGCGAGGCGCCCCCGTCGGGCTGCGTGAGCGCCTCGGAGATCGTGCGCTCCTTCTGCACCCCCTTCAGGCCCGTGGCGAGCTGCCGGTGCTGCTCGAAGGCCAGCCGCAGGGCCTCGCGGGCGATGGCCTGCTCGATCACCAGGTCCTCGAGGGTCTGCGGGATGGTCGTGGGGCGGATCATCTTGTTGCGGATCCGGTTGCGCAGCGCGCCCTCGTTCACCTCGAAGGGCACCCAGCGCAGGATGTTCGCCAGGCCGGCCTCGGCCATCACGTTGGCGATCGAGTAGCTCATGCCCAGGTTGGCCGAGACGGTGCGGTGGAAGAGCGGCTCGCCTTCGGCCCCGCGGAACACGGAGAAGACATCCGTGGTGGCGCCGCCGATGTCCACCCCCAGCACGGCGAGCCGCTCGCGCTGGGCCACCTTCTCGATGATGAGCCCCATCGCCCCGGGCGTGGGCATGATGGGCACCGGAGTCCACGACATGAGCTTGCGGTAGCCCGGCGCGTGAGCCATCACGTGCTCCATGAAGAGATCGTGGATGGCGTCGCGGGCGGGCCGCAGGTTCTCGCGCTCGAGGGAGGGACGCAGGTTGGGCACCGCCCGCAGAGTGGCGTGCGGCTCGAGCAGCTCCTGCACCTGGCTCGAGGCGTCACGGTTCCCGGCGAAGATGACCGGGAGCTGGTAGCCCGCGCCGAGCCGGGCCTTGGGCTCCGCCGCCGCCAGGATCTCGGCCATCTCCGTGACGCGCCGCACGTCGCCGCCGTCGGTGCCCCCCGAGAGCAGGATCATGTCGGGCCGCAGGCGGCGCAGGAGCTGGACCTTCTCGTGCGGGCGCCGCCCGTCGTTCAGGGCGATCACGTCCATCACGATCGCCCCCGCCCCCAGGGCCGCGCGCTGGGCGCTCTCCCCCGTCATCTGCAGGACGAGCCCCGAGACCATCATCTGCAGCCCGCCGCCGGCGCTGGAGGTCGAAGCGTAGAGGTCCACGCCGACGCCCGCACGCGGGGGCGAGACGATGCGATCGTCCTCGACGATCCGCCGGCCGACGATCTCCTCCACCTCGCGGACCGCGTTCAGCACCCCGCGGGTCACGTCCTCGAAGGGCGTCTCGACCGTGGTCGGGGCCTCGCCGCGGGCCGCCAGCCGGTAGCCCTCCTGTCGGCGCTCGATCAGGACGGCCTTCGTCGTGGTGGACCCGCAGTCCGTGGCCAGGATGAGCCGGGGCTCCTCCACCCCGGGGGCGTACGGGGCGCTCAACGGCGAGGCTCCTGGGGCGCGCGGGCCGTATCGCCCGCGCCCGCGCCCGCGGCGGGCCGGCGGGGTGGACGGACCTCCGCCACCCGCCCCTCGATCATCGTCGCCAGCTCCTCCAGGGTCTCGCGGCGCTCGACCAGCTGGGCGAAGCGGCGGTAGTCTCGGATCCCGAGCAGGGCTTGGGCGAAGGGCTCGAAGAAGAGCAGAGCCTGGCTGGCCGCGAAGGAGAGGGGGCGCAGGGACTCGAGCGCGAGGAGCGCCGGCACCTCGAGGTGCAGGTCCACGGTGCGCCGGGCCACGCGCTCGAGCAGGGCGCGATCCTCGGGGCCGAGAGCCATCGGGTCAGAGACCATGCCGGGTCACCTCGCGGCGCAGGGCGCCGAGCAGCTCCGCGCCTCCGGGCCCGCGGCGCGGCACGGGCAGGAAGAGGCCGCGAAAGCGGTCGAGCCGGCTGCCCCGCGTCAAGGGCGAGACGAAGAGCCCCGCGGCCTCGACCCGGGCGCGACGGATCTGCGCCCAGGATCGTCGCTCCCAGGCGAAGAGCAGGCGGCGGCCGACCCCGGCGTCGTCCACTCGGCACTGGATCGGCGCCAGCCCGGGAGCCAGCGCGCCGAGCACGGCGAGCCCCAGGAGGCTGCTCAGCAGCGGCTCGCCCGGGAGGAGCCAGGCGGCGAGCCCCCAGAGCCCCAGCGCGGAGGCCAGGGCGAGCCCGGCGCCCACGCGGTTCTCGCGCCACGGGCTGACCTTCCACTCCACCGCGGACGCGGAATCCGGCAGCGTCGCTCCGGGTGGCGGCGTCGGCAGTTCGGGTGGGGCCTCGGGCGAAGCGCGTCCTGCGCTCAGCTCCAAGTCGCCGTTTCCTCCTCCGGGATGGGCTTCGGGCTGTCCGGCACGGTCCAGCGCAGCTTGGGCTCGCGGCTCGCCCGGGCCTCGTCGAGCCGGCAGACCGGCGTCGTGAGCGGTGCCTCGTGCAGCCGCGCGGGGTCTTCCGCCGCCTCCGCGGCGATCCGTTCCATCGCGGCGGCGAAATGGTCCAGCCGGTCGAGCGTCTCCGTCTCGGTGGGCTCGATCATGAGCGCCTCCTCGACGATGAGCGGGAAGTAGACGGTGGGGGCGTGGACGCCGAAGTCGAGGAGCCGCTTGGCCACGTCGAGCGTCTTGACGCCGTGCTTCTTGAGCCCCCGTCCCGAGAGCACGAACTCGTGCATGCAGGGTTGCGGATGGGGCAGCTCGTAGCTCCTCGCCAGCCGCCGCATGAGGTAGTTCGCGTTGAGGATCGCCAGGCGGCTCACCTCGGCCAGGCCCTCGGGACCCAGGTTCAGCATGTAGGCCAGGGCCCGCACCAGGACGCCGAAGTTGCCGTTGAAGGAATGGACCCGGCCGATCGACCGGGGGCGGTCCCAGTCGAGGCGCAGACGCCCGTCCGCCTCGACCACCGCGACGGGGGTGGGCAGGAAGGGCTCGAGGTGCCGAGCCACGGCCACCGGACCGGCGCCGGGGCCCCCGCCGCCGTGCGGGGTCGAGAACGTCTTGTGGACGTTGATGTGCATGAGATCGAAGCCCAGGTCGCCCGGGCGCACGCGGCCCACCAGCGCGTTCAGGTTCGCCCCGTCCAGGTAGCACTGCGCGCCCGCGCGGTGCGCGAGCCGCGTCACCTCGGTGACCCGCGGCTCGAAGAGGCCCACGGTGTTGGGCACGGTGAGCATCACCGCGGCGGCGCGGTCGTCGAGCGCCTTCTCCAGGGCCGCGAGGTCCACGGTCGCGTCCGCGCCCGAAGGCACCACCACCACCTCGTAGCCGACCAGGTTCACGCTGGCCGGATTCGTCCCGTGCGCCGAGTCGGGCACGATCACGCGCCGGCGCTTCTCCCCTTCTCCGCGCGAGCGGTGCCAGGCCCGCACGAGCAGGAGCCCGGTCAGCTCGCCGTGGGCTCCCGCCGCCGGCTGGGTCGTGACGGCGGCGAAGCCGGTCACGTCCGCGAGCAGGCGCTGCACCGCCGCCAGCACCCGCAGGCAGCCCTGGGTGGCGGCGTCTCCCGCCAGCGGGTGGGCGTGCAGGAAGCCGGGCAGGGCCGCGAGCTCGTCGTTGATCTTGGGGTTGTGCTTCATGGTGCACGACCCCAGCGGGTAGAAGCCCCGGTCCACGTGATGGTTCAGCGTGGAGAGCTCGACGAAGTGGCGCACGACTTCGGGCTCCGTCACCTGCGGGAAGCGCAGGTCCGCGCGCAGGGGCACGCCGGGGAGCAGCTCGGCCAGGGGCTGGACCGGAACGTCGCACGCGGGCAGGGCCGGTCCCCTATGTCCGGGTCCGCCCTGCTCGATCAGCAGCCGCCGCGCCATGCTCATGGCTTCGCCTCCGCCTTGCGCAGGGTGCGGGCCCAGCGGTCGATCTCCTCGGCGCTGCGCAGCTCGGTCACCGCCACCAGGAGCAGGTTCTTCCACTCGCTGCGGAAGCGTCCCAGGTTGATGCCCGGCCGCACGCCGAACTCGAGCCCGCCCTCGATCACCTTGCGGGCCTCGAGCGGGCACTCCAGCACGAACTCGCGGAAGAAGGGCGAGGAGAAGGGGAGCCGGTAGCCCGGGATGGCCGCGGCCAGGCAGGCGGCGTGGTGGCTCTTCTGCACGCACAGCTCGGCCACTTCCCGGATCCCCTGCTTGCCCAGCAGGCCCAGGTAGATCGTGGCTCGCAGCGCCATCAGCGCCTGGTTCGTGCAGATGTTCGAGGTGGCTCGCTCGCGGCGGATGTGCTGCTCCCGCGTCTGCAGCGTGAGCACGAAGCCGCGTCGCCCCTGGCGGTCGACCGTCTCGGCCACCAGCCGGCCCGGCAGGTTGCGCAGCAGGCTCTGCCGCGCCGCGAAGTAGCCGAGCAGGGGGCCGCCGAAGGACATCGGATTGCCGAGGCACTGCGCCTCGCCCACGACCAGGTCCGCGCCCGCGGGATCGGCCCCGCTGGGTCGGCCCGGCGGCTCGAGCAGGGCCAGGGCGATCGGATCGCACACGGCGATCGCCAGGGCGCCGGCCGCGTGCGCCGCGACGTGGATCGCCTGCGGGCTCTCGAGCAGGCCGAAGAAGTTGGGCTGCTGGTAGATCACGCAGGCCACGTCCGGTCCGAGCGCCGCATGCAGGCCCGCCGGCGTCACCAGCCCCGCCTCGTCCGGCACGGCGGCGACCAGGGAGGGATCCAGGTACGTGCGCAGCACGGCCAGGTAGTGCGGGTGGACGAGGCCCGCGACCACGACCCTCGGCCTTCCCGTCTGCCGCCGGGCGAGCAGCGCGGCCTCGACCATGGCGGTGCCGCCGTCGTACATCGAGGCGTTCGCCACGTCGCCACCCGTCAGCTCGGCGATCAGGCTCTGGAACTCGAAGATGGCCGTGAGCGTGCCCTGAGACACCTCGGCCTGGTAGGGCGTGTAGGCGGTGACGAACTCGGAGCGGCCGGCCAGAGCGTCCACCGCGGCCGGGATCCAGTGGTCGTAGATGCCGCCTCCCTGGAACGAGACCGCCTGCGCGGCGTGGTTCTCGCTGGACCACTGGCCGAACAGGCGGCGCATCTCGATCTCCGAGAGGGGCCCCGGAATCTCGGGCGGACGCTCGAGCAGCGACTCCCGGGGGATCGCGCCCAGCAGCTCCTCGAAGCGCCCGACCCCGATCGTCTCGAGCATCCGGCGCTCTTCCTCGCGAGTCAGGCCGACGAAGCTCATGCGTGCTGCGCCTCCACGTGCTTCGCGTAGTCGGCGCTCGACATGAGGCGCCCGTACTGCTGGGCATCGGCGGGCCGGATGCGCACCATCCAGCCCGCCCCGTAGGGATCCTGGTTCACGAGGGCGGGATTCCCGGCGAGCGCGCCGTTCACCTCCACCACCTCGCCCGCCACCGGGGCGAAGAGGTCGCTCACGGTCTTGACCGCCTCGACGACGCCGAAGGCCTTCATCGCCTCCAGCGCGCGGCCCAGCGGCGGCAACTCGACGAAGACCACGTCGCCGAGCTGATCGGTGGCGTAGCTCGTGATGCCCACCGTCACCAGTCCCTTCTCCAAGCGGGCCCACTCGTGCTCGGCCGTGTAGCGGATGTCGTCCGGATAAGCCAAGGCAACCTCCCGTCAGGCGCGCCGCGAACCCCGCGTCCAGAACGGGCGCGGAACGATGCGCGCGTCGAGGCGCGTCCCTCCCGCCAGCACCTCGAGGGAGCCGTCCGGGCGGTCCAGCGCGGTTTCCACGTAGCCCATGCCGATGGGGCGCTCGAGGCTCGGGCTGAACGTGCCGCTCGTCACCCGGCCCACGGCTCGCCCCCCGGACTCGATGTTCATGTCGTGGCGCGGGACCCGGCGACCGTCCACGGTGAAGCCGACCAGCTTGCGGGCGAGGCCCTGCTCCTTCTGCCGCAGCAGCGCCTCGCGTCCCACGAAATCGCCCTTCTTGAGCTTCACCGTCCAGCCGATGCCGGCCTCCAGAGGCGTCGTCCGCTCGTCGATGTCGTTCCCGTAGAGCATGTAGCCCATCTCCAGGCGGAGCGTGTCCCGCGCCGCCAGGCCCACGGGCTCGAGGCCGTGCGGGGCGCCGGCGGCCAGCAGACCCTCCCAGACCTGGGGCGCGTAGCGCGGCGCGAAGTACAGCTCGAAGCCGTCCTCGCCCGTGTAGCCGGTGCGGGAGATGACCGCGGGCGCACCGAAGGCATTCCCCTCGAGGAAGCGATAGAAGCCCAGGTCGAGGGCGGCGTCGGGAACGTGGCCGCGCAGAACGTGCTCGGCGCGTGGCCCCTGCAGGGCGAGAAGCGCCGTCTCCTCCGTCACGTCGCGGAACTCCACGCCCGCCGGGACCTGGCTCTTCAGCCAGGCGTAGTCCTTGGCGTTGGTGGCCCCGTTCACCACCATCATCCAGCGGTTCGGAAACCGGTAGACGAGCAGGTCGTCCACGATGCCGCCGTCGGGGCGGCACATCGCGCTGTAGATGGCCTGTCCGACCTGCATGCCGAGCACGTCGTTCGTGACCGAGCGGTGGATGAACTCCCCCGCCCCCGGACCGGCCACGTGGTACTCGCCCATGTGGGTGATGTCGAAGAGCCCGACGGCGTTCCGCACGCAGAGATGCTCGCGAACGTCGCCCGTGTAGCGCAGGGGCATCTCGTAGCCCGCGAACTCCACGAGCTTGGCGCCGAGCGCCCGGTGGAAGGCCGTGAACGGAGTGAGCTTCGGAGCACCGGAAGTAGGCATGGACGGCTCCTCACGGATGAGCAGACCATCGCAAGGTACTCAAGGCATCCCGAGGGGTCAAGGCGCGCCCCGCTCACGCCGCGGCGACCGCGGCGCCCCGGCGGACGCGGCCGCGGCGCTCGGCTTCCCTATTCCTGACCCCAGGGAACCAGGACGATCTTGCCCGCTCTGCCCGAGCGGAGCTGCTCGATCCCCTCGCTCACCTTCTCCATCGGCATGACGTGGGTGATGGCGGGGCGCACGTCGAGCCGGCCGCTGCGCAGCAGATTGTCCATCTGGTACCAGGTCTGGTACATGCGGCGGCCGACGATGCCGTGCAGGGTGACGCCCTTGAAGATGAGCAGGTTGTTCCAGTCCAGGTCGAAGTTCTCGCGGGGCAGGCCGAGGAGCGACAGGCGCCCGCCGTTGCGGAGCGCCGCCAGCCCGTCGCGGATGGCCTTCCCGTTGCCCGACATCTCGAGCACGCCGTCCAGGCCGCGCCCCTCCGTCAGCTCCATCACCCGGCCCACGAAGTCCTCCCGACCGGCGTCGATGACCGCGTCGGCGTTCATCTTGCGGGCCAGGTCGAGCCGGTAGGGCGCCACGTCGCTGGCGATCACCTGACAGGCCCCGGCGGCGCGCGCGACGCCGATCGCGAAGAGGCCGATGGGACCGCAGCCCGTGACTCCGATCCGGCAGGCGGACAGGTTCCCCGAGAACGCCGTGTGCACCGCGTTGCCGAGAGGCTCCATCACCGCCTGCACCTCCAGCGACACGTTGGCGGGGCCGCGCCAGGCGTTGGCCGCCGGCGCGACGGCGTACTCGGCGAAGCCCCCGTGCACGTCCACGCCGAGGATCCTCGTGTTCTCGCAGACGTGGCCGTCGCCCGAGCGGCAGGCCGTGCAGTGTCCGCAGACGATGTGGCTCTCGAACGACACCCGCTCGCCCAGCTTGAACTCGGTGACTCCCGTGCCCAGGGCCAGGATCTCCCCCACGAACTCGTGCCCGATGATGACCGGCGGGCGGATGCGCTTCTGGCTCCAGGCGTCCCATTCGTAGATGTGCAGGTCGGTGCCGCACACGCCGGCGCGCAGCACCTTGAGCAGCAGCTCGCCGGGGCCGGCGGTGGGCACGGGCATCTCGCGGATCTCGACCCCGGGCCCCGCCTTGGTCTTGACGACGGCCTTCATCGTGCCGGTCGGGACGGCGGGCGACGTTCGCGTGGATTGGGCGGGAGCGGTGGTCAGGGGGTTCATCGCGACAGCACCTCGCGCAGAGCCTCGCCGGTGTACGACCCCCGTGCGCGGCTCACCGCTTCGGGGGTGCCGGCGGCGATCACGACGCCTCCGCGCTCGCCGCCCTCCGGTCCCAGGTCGATCAGCCAGTCGGCGCTCTTGACGACGTCCAGGTTGTGCTCGATCACCACGACCGTGTTCCCCCGCTCGACGAGGGAGTGGAGCACCTGCAGCAGCAGGCGCACGTCCTCGAAGTGCAGCCCCGTCGTGGGCTCGTCCAGAATGTACAGCGTCCGGCCGGTCGCCACCCGAGACAGCTCGGTCGCCAGCTTCACGCGCTGGGCCTCGCCGCCGGAGAGGGTGGTGGCCGACTGTCCCAGATGGATGTAGCCCAGGCCCACCGCCTTCAGCGTCTCGAGCTTGCGCCGCAGCGCCGGCACGGCGCCGAGCAGGTCGAGCGCCTCCTCCACGGTCAGGTCGAGGACGTCGGCGATGGAGCGCCCCTTGTAGAGCACCTCCAGCGTCTCGCGGTTGTAGCGCCGCCCGTGGCAGACGTCGCAGCGGACGAAGACGTCGGGCAGGAAGTGCATCTCGATCTTCTTCAGGCCGTCGCCCTGGCACGTCTCGCAGCGCCCTCCCTTGACGTTGAAGGAGAAGCGCCCGGGCCCGTACCCCCGCACCCGCGCCTCGGGCAGGCGAGCGAAGAGATCGCGGATGAAGCCGAAGGTGCCGGTGTAGGTGGCGGGGTTCGAGCGCGGCGTCCGCCCGATCGGGCTCTGGTCGATGGCCACCACCTTGTCCACGTGCTCGACGCCGGCGAGGGCGCGATGCGTCCCGGGCACGGGGCCGGTCTCGTGCAGCCGCCGCTGGAGCCCGGCGAGCAGGATGTCGTTCACCAGGGTGCTCTTCCCCGAGCCGGAGACGCCGGTGACGCAGGTGAACACTCCCAGGGGAAAGCGCACGTCGATACCCTTCAGGTTGTGCTGGCTGGCGCCCAGGACCTCGAGCGCCCTGCCGTTGCCCGCGCGCCGCGCCGCCGGAACCGGGATCGCGCGCGCCCCCGAGAGGTACTGCGCCGTCAGCGACGAGGCCACCTCGCGAACCTCGTCGGGCGGACCCGCGGTCACGAGCCTGCCGCCGTGCCGCCCGGCTCCCGGACCCAGGTCCACCAGCCAGTCGGCCGCCTCCATGGTGTCGCGGTCGTGCTCCACGACCACCACGGTGTTGCCCAGGTCGCGCAGGCGCATGAGCGTGGCGAGGAGCTTCTGGTTGTCGCGGTGGTGCAGGCCGATGGAAGGCTCGTCCAGGATGTAGAGCACGCCCGTGAGCTGCGAGCCGATCTGGGTCGCGAGGCGGATGCGCTGCGCCTCGCCGCCCGCGAGCGAGCCCGCGCCGCGATCCAGGGTGAGGTACGCGAGGCCCACGTCCTCGAGGAATCCCAGCCGGCTCGCCAGCTCCTTGAGAATGGGCGCGGCGATCGTCTGCTGCGCGCCCGCGAAGCGCAGGGCCGCCAGCGCGACGCGCGCCTCCTCGACGGATTGCGCCGTCCAGTCGGCGATGGACCGGTCCTGGATGCGCACCGCCAGGCTCTCCGGCTTCAAGCGGCGCCCCCCGCAGGAGGGACACGGCTTGGGGTTCATCAGGCTGTGGATCCAGCGGCGGACGTGCTCGCTCGTCGTCTCCCGGTAGCGACGCTCCAGGTTCGGGATCACGCCCTCGAAGGCGCCGGTGTGCACCCAGGAAGCGCCCTTGCGCAGGCGGTACTCGAAGCGCAGCTCCTCCTCGCCCGTCCCGTGGAGCACCAGGTCGCGCACGCGCGCCGGGAGCTTCCGCCACGGCTGCTGCAGGCTGAAGCCGTACTTCTTCGCGAGCGACTTGAGCGTCCCTCCCACCCAGGTGCCGCTCGCGTCTCCCCAGGCGGAGACGGCGCCGGCGGCGATCGACAGGTCCGGGTCGGGCACGATGCGCTCAGGATCCACCTTGAGCAGGCTGCCCAGGCCCTCGCACGCCGGGCAGGCGCCGAAGGGAGAGTTGAAGGAGAAGCTGCGCGGCTGCAGCTCGGGCACGCTCGTCCCGCACTTGGGACAGGCGGCCCCCTGGCTGAAGAGCAGGTCCTCCCCGCGGGGGCCGCGGGCCCCCTCGCTGCGGGCGACGGCGACGAGACCCTGGCCCAGCTTCAGCGCCGTCTCCACGGAATCGGCGAGGCGGGCCCGCGCCCCCTCGTCCACCGTGACCCGGTCCACGACCACGTCGATGTCGTGTCGCTTGTAGCGCGCCAGCCTGGGCGCCTCGTCCAGCTCGAGCCACTGGCCGTCGATGCGCGCCCGCAGGTAGCCCTGCCGCCGCACCGCCTCCAGCTCTTTGCGGTACTCGCCCTTCTTGCCCCGCACGAGGGGAGCCAGGAGCGCCACCCGCGTCCCGCCGAAGCGCTCGGCCACGGCATCCACGATCTCCTGCACGCTCTGCCGCCGCATCGGCGTGTCGCACCGGGGGCAGTGCTGCACCCCCAGGCGCGCGAAGAGCAGGCGCAGGTAGTCGTAGATCTCGGTGATCGTCGCCACGGTCGAGCGCGGATTGGAGCCGGCGCTGCGCTGCTCGATGGCGATCGCCGGCGAGAGCCCCTCGATCGCGTCCACGTCCGGCTTCTCCATCTGGCCCAGGAACTGCCGGGCGTAGGCGGAGAGGGATTCGACGTAGCGGCGCTGGCCTTCGGCGTAGAGCGTGTCGAAGGCCAGCGAGGACTTGCCGGAGCCCGAGACGCCCGTGATCACGATCAAGCTCTGGCGCGGCAGGCGCAGGTCCAGGTTCTGGAGGTTGTGCTCGCGCGCGCCGTGGATGACGATGTCGCTCAGCCCCGGGGCGCGGCTCGAGCCGTCGGTGGACGGCGGGGGCACCGCGGGCGCCGCGGCTCGGCGCTCGTCCTGCAGGCGGGTGCTCATCGCCCGGGACTATAGCAGGAGGAGCGCCGGAGCCTGAGTGGACGGGGAGCCGGCGGGCCGCGGTTCACGCCCGCGCAGGCGAGGCGGCGCGACTTTGCGCAGCGCTCACCCACGGCAGGGGCCGCTGCTCGCCGCGCCCGGGGTGGCGCGGGCCGGGGCCCCGGCCCGGGAAGCAGCGAGGCCACGCTCCGGCGTCCGCGGGAACGGCCGCGGGGCGCCTACTCGTAGCGCAGGGACTCGACCGGATCGAGGCGCGCCGCGCGCATCGCCGGGTAGGCCCCGAAGAACACGCCGACCGTGGCCGAGAAGAGCAGCCCCACCACCACCGACCACAGCGACACGTAGGTCGGCAGCGGCGTCGCCGCCTTGACGATCGCCGCGATCAGCCAGCCGAGCGTCA
>JAWOLC010000144.1:0-3268 GCA_033853925.1 Candidatus Eiseniibacteriota bacterium | reverse complement strand
CGCCGATGGCCAGGATGCCGCTGCCGGTGCCGACGTCCAGCACCAGATCCCCGGGGCGGACACTCTCGGCCAGCAGGCGCAGCGCGCCGCGCGTGGTGGCGTGCTCGCCCGTGCCGAACGCCATCTCCGGGTCGATGACGATGACGTGGGGCGGGGGCTCGGGTGGGGTGCCGGGCGCGTTCGGGCCGGTCTCGGCCTCGGGCTCGCACCAGCTCGGCGTGACGAGGAAGGGACCGACGCGGCGCGGCCGCAGGCCTCGCCGCCACTCGCGCGCCCAGTCCTGGTTGGCCTCCCAGCGCCAGTCGGCGCGCAGGCGATCGGCCGCCGGGCGGTCCACGAGCCGGACGCGCCCGCGCAGCTCCGCCAGGGCAGCGCGGACGAAGGCTTCGGGATCGGGTGGCGGGGTGAAGTAGCTGGTGAGCGCATCGCCCTCGACCTGCACGGCGCTGCCGCCCAGGTCGAGGAGAAGCTCGGCGGCATCGTCGTGAAGCCAGGGGGCGGGCACGTGCAGGGAGAGCACGAGCCAGCGCTCGGGGGCACCCGGCCGCGCGAGCGCCTCCCCCGGCGCGTCCAGGCCCGGCGGGGGACCGGCTGCGCCCCAGCGCTCGGGGGCGCCGGGAGGCGCGGGCTCGGCAGCGCCCGGCCGCTCGCTCGCGTCCGGGCGCTCGGGGGCGTCAGGCAGAGAAGGCCTCACGGACCCTGGACCAGAAGCCGCGATCGCGCTGGTCGGTCGTGCTGGGCGGGGCGGCCTCCAGCTCGGCCAGGCGCTGGAAGAGGGCTTCCTGGTCCTTGCTGAGCTCGGTGGGAGTCCAGACGGTGACGCGCACGATCAGGTCGCCCTTGCCGCCGCCCTGGAGGTGGGGCAGGCCCTTGCCGCGCAGCCGGACCAGCCGTCCGCTCTGGGTACCGGGCGGGAGCTTGAGCTCGGTGGTGCCGGTGACGGTCGGGACCTCGACCTGGGCGCCGAGGGCGGCCTGGCTGAAGGTCACGGCCAGGTCGTAGACCAGGTCGGCGCCGTCACGGACGAAGCGGGGGTCGTCCTCGACCTCGGCCACCACCATGATGTCCCCGGGTGGGCCACCGCGGACACCGGCATTGCCGGCGCCGCGCAGGGTGATGTAGTCGCCGCTGGAGACGCCGGGGGGCATGTCCACCTCGACCGTCCTCTCGACGCGGCGCACGCCCGTCCCGTCGCAGCGCTGGCAGGGATCGTCGATGCGCTGCCCTTCCCCGCCGCAGGCGGGACAGGGCGAGACACTGACCATCTGGCCCAGGAAGGAGCGCTGGACGCGCCGGACCTCGCCGGTGCCGCCGCAGGTGGGGCAGCGCACGGGGGCGGCGCCCTTCTCGGCGCCGGTGCCGCCGCACGCGTCGCAGCGCTCGAGGAGCTGGAGCTTGAGCGTGCGGTGCACGCCGCCGGCGACGTCGGCCAGCGTGAGCGGCAGACGCACGCGCACGTCGGAGCCGCGGCGCGTGCTGGAGCGGCCGCCGCCGCGGCGGCCGGCGCCGCCGAAGAGGTCCTCGAAGCCGAAGCCGCCGAAGTCGCGCATGAAGACCTCGAGCGCGTCGGCGAAGTTGAAGCCGCCGAAGCCGGGGCCGGCCGCGGCGCCCTTCACGCCCGCGTGGCCGTAGCGGTCGTACGCGGTGCGCTTGTCGGAATCGCGCAGGACCTCGTACGCTTCCGTCGCCTCCTTGAACTTCTCCTCGGAGTCCTTGGAGCCCTCGTTGCGGTCCGGGTGGTGCTGCAAGGCGAGCTTGCGGTACGCCTTCTTGATCGTGTCGGCGTCCGCGTCCCGGGCCACGCCGAGGATCTCGTAGTAGTCGCGCATCCTTCTCCCATTCAAGAACGTGCGGCGACGACGTCGCCCGAGGCGACGATGTCGCCTACGCCATTGCCGGAGCCGGCCGACCCCCCCGGAAAGCGCCCGGGTCGCCTGGATCATGCCAGCGCCGGCTGCCAAAGTGGCCGGGCCGTCCGGCCTCAGTTCCCCTGCGTGAGCCGGCGGTTCCGGTCCGGACGCCCCGTCGACTCCGTCGAGAGCAGCTCCGAGATCAGCGAGCTGGCGCTCTCCACGATGGCGGTGACCTTCTCGTAGGCCATGCGCGTGGGGCCGATGACGCCGACGACGCCGGACAGGCCGGCCACATGGTACTCGGAGGTGACGAGCGTGAACGGCGCCAGCTCCGGACGACGATGCTCGGCGCCGATGGTTACACGCAGGGGCGACTGCTCCGTGCCGCGGCGAAGGACGTCCGCCAGGAGGTCGCGGCGCTCGGTCAGCTCGATGAGGCTCTTGAGCCCGGTGCCGGTCGAGAACTCCGGCTGCGCCGCCAGCAGGCTGGCCCGCCCGAGCTGGACCTCGTCCTCCGCCAGCTCCGGCGCCTGAAACAGCTCCTCGCCCGATTGCAGGAAGATGTTGAGCAGCTCCGTGGCGGACTCGTCGCCCAGCGAAGCATCGCGCAGGCGGTCGGGGAGCGTCTGCCGGATCGCCCGCAGCGTCTGGCCGGCGAGCCGTTCGTTGAGGATCATCGTGACCGAGGACAGCGCCTCGGGCGGGACGGAGCTGCGCAGGTCCACGTAGACCGTGCGCACGGTGCCGCCCGAAAGGTGCAGCACCAGCAACACCTTCTCACCCGTCAGCCCGAGCAGCTCGAGCTTGTGCAGCACGGCCTCGTCCAGGCGAGGCAGCACGGCGACGCCGAGGTCGCCGGTGAGCAGGCCGAGCACCTGCGCCGCGCGGCGCATGAGCAGGGCGAGCGGACCGAGCCCCTCCTCGACCAGGCCGCGGCGCAGGCGGCGCTGCTCCGTCGCGCTCACGCGCGAGGGCGGCATGAGCGAATCGACGTAGAAGCGGTACGCCAGGTCGGTCGGGATGCGGCCGGCCGAGGTGTGGGGGTGGTAAAGGAAGCCCTTCTCCTCCAGGTCCTGCATGGTGTTGCGCACGGTGGCGGCGGACACGCCCAGGCCGCAGCAGCGCGCCACCATGCGGCTCCCTGCGGGCTCGGCCGTCTCGACGTACGTGCGGACGACCGCCTCCAGAACCGTTCTTTCGCGCTCCGAGAGCGACGCAACTCCCATGTGCTACGCCGGGTTACCCGTTTGGCCGCGCCGAAGCGCGCACGCTTTCCCCGCACGAAAGTTTGATGCGGCGGCGCGCCGGGTCAAGCGGCAAAGGCCACGGAGGCACAGAGGGGTACAGAGGCACAGAGTACATGCGACCCATCAGGCTGCGCCGTCCAGCTCCAGGGCGAGGCGATCGAGGAGGAG
>JAWOLC010000143.1:0-41856 GCA_033853925.1 Candidatus Eiseniibacteriota bacterium | reverse complement strand
GGCACGATGCCCTCCTCGACCGCCGCGCGGGTCGCGTGCAGCGCGTCCTCGACGCGGGCCTTCTTCTCCTTCATCTCGGTCTCGGTCGCCGCGCCGACGTTGATCACCGCCACGCCGCCGGCCAGCTTCGCCAGCCGCTCCTGCAGCTTCTCGCGGTCGTAGTCGGAGGTCGTGTCCTCGATCTCCTTCTTGATCTGGCCGATGCGCCCCTGGATGTCGGTCTTCTTGCCCGCGCCCTCGACGATCGTGGTGTTCTCCTTGTCCACGACGATGCGCTTGGCGCGGCCCAGGTCCTCGATGCGGACGTTCTCGAGCTTGATGCCGAGGTCCTCGCTGATGACCTTGCCGCCGGTGAGGACCGCGATGTCCTCCATCATGGCCTTGCGGCGGTCGCCGAAGCCCGGCGCCTTGACCGCGCACACGGCCAGCGTGCCGCGCAGCTTGTTCACGACCAGGGTGGCGAGCGCCTCGCCCTCGACGTCCTCGGCCACGATCAGCAGGGGCTTGCCCCGCTGCGCGATCTTCTCGAGCACCGGCAGCAGGTCCTTCATGCTGGAGAGCTTCTTCTCGTACAGCAGGATGTAGCCGTCCTCGAGGACCGCCTCCATCGCTTCCTTCTCGGTCACGAAGTAGGGCGAGATGTAGCCCTTGTCGAACTGCATGCCCTCGACGACTTCCTTCGTGGTCTCGACCGACCTGGCCTCCTCGACCGTGATCGTCCCGTCCTTGCCCACGGCATCCATGGCCTCGGCGATGATCTTGCCGATGACGTGATCGGAGTTGGCCGAGATGGCGGCCACCTGCTCGATCTCCTTGTTCTCCTTCACCGTGCGGCTGAGCTTCTTCAGCTCCTCGACCACCGCGTCCACGGCCTTGTCGATGCCGCGCTTGATCGCCATGGGCGATGAGCCGGCAGTGACGTTCTTGAGGCCCTCGCGGAAGATGGCCTCGGCGAGCACGGTCGCGGTCGTCGTGCCGTCGCCCGCGACGTCGGAGGTCTTCGAGGCGACCTCGCGCACCATCTGCGCGCCCATGTTGGTGTAGGGCTCTTCCAGCTCGATCTCCTTGGCGACCGTCACGCCGTCCTTCGTCACGGTCGGCGAGCCCCACTTCTTGTCCAGAACGACGTTCCGCCCGCGCGGCCCGAGGGTGACCTTGACCGCCTTGGCCAGGATCTCCACGCCCTCGAGCACCTTGGCGCGAGCCTGCTCGCTGAAGATCAACTGCTTCGCTGCCATGACGCCTCCCTAGGAAAAGAACAGGCTCCGCCCGGCCGTGGGGCCGCAGAGCCGCCGAAGTCTCACTTCTCCGCCGCCAGCACGCCGAGCACGTCGTCCTCGCGGAGGATGACGTACTCCACGCCGTCGATCTTCACGTCCGTGCCGCTGTACTTGCCGATGAGGACGCGATCTCCCTTCTTCACTTCCATGCTGAGCCGCTTGCCGTCATCGCCCAGGCGCCCCGGGCCCACGGCCACGACTTCGCCCTCCTGGGGCTTCTCCTTGGCGGTGTCGGGAATGATGATCCCTCCCCGCACCGTCTCCTTCTCCTCGATACGACGGACCAGGATGCGGTCTGCGAGAGGCCGGACGTTCATGTGCTTCCTCCTCCTGGATTCGGTTTTGCCCCTGCCGGGGCTCGACTTGGTTTCTCGGCGCTCGGATCCACGGATGGGCCTCGACGGCTCACCCTCGAGAACGCGCCCCGCCTTTCGGCAATCGGCATGCCGCCCCCGATCGAGCTTCTACCCGGGAACACAACCTCCACGCTTCTCTAGGGATTGGATCGACTCGACAGGTTTGAGTCGGGGGATGAGCGCAGCGCCGGTTCGAGGCTCGTGCCCAAATGGCACGGAGTGCCTGGCGGCCGGCGGCTCCAGGCGCCAAGTTGGCAAGAACGACTGCCGCTGTCAAGTGAGGAGGCCGCGTGGCCGGCGATCTGCCATCGTTGCAGGCAGATCGGGGCTCCGGCGCGAGACCGCCCGGTGGCGTCGGCGCCTCGACTCCACGATGAGTCGAGCGGGGAGAAGGGCCGCGGTGGCCAGCGCCACGCGCTTGGAGACCGGACCGCGCGGGCGGGCTCGGCCGCGGGAGCGGCCCGTGGACGGCGGGGAGGCTACTTGGCCGCGGAAGCGTCCTCGAAGAGCGCTTGGCGCGCCATCCCGTCGAGGAAGCCCGTGCTCACCTGGCCCTTCACGGTCACGGACTCGTGGGGCCGTGGGGCCTGGGTGCGCGTGAAGGCCACGATGGTGTCCCGGCCCTGCGTGAGGAAGAAGGCCCAGCCGCTGCCGACCGTGAAGACGTCGTCGCCGACGCGGCCGCGCACGACGACCGTTCGACCGTCGTACTCCGCCGGGTGGCGCCGGATGCGCGAGAGAGGCGTCGCGTCCACGCCCTGCGGCCAGGTGAGATAGCCGACCACGGCCAGGCAGATGATGCCGACCGCCGCCCCGATCTGGACGCGCAGGTCGCTGCGCAGGGCGTCCAACGCGATCAGCCACCAGGGCTCGCGGAGAGGGGCGAGGGCCGGCGTCGCCGCGACGACCTGACGGTCCTCCTTGCCGCCCGGCAGGTTGTCCGCCGGCATCCTCCGGGCCGCATCCTCGTCCTCGTCGTCCTCCTCCACCTTCTCGGGCTCCGAAGGGAGGGCGAGCTTCGGGACGGGGAGGCTGCTCGCCGCCGCCGCCCAGACCGCAGGAGGCGAGGGAGCGGTGCGTTGGGCGGAGGTCTCGGTCGCCTTGGGCTCCGCCTCTTCGCCTTCGTCGCCGCGAGCGGCGGCCCGCTCTCCCGGGGAAGTCTCGCTCACGGGCCCCGCCTTCGCTCCCGCGGGCCGCAGGAGCACCGGCTCGGGCAGTGCGATTGGCGGGTTCTCGGCGGCCTCCCTCTCGACCTCGGCGGCCGAGCGCACGTCGTCACCCGGTCCGGTCAGCCAGTCCGGGGCCTGACGGGGGACGAAGGGCAAGACCTTCGGCGGGGGTGGGGATTCCGGGTCGATCTCGGGATTGGGCTCGTCTTCTTCGGGCAACGCCATGCGCACCTCCGCAGCCGGCGAGCGGGTCTCTGCTCGTTATCGGCATTCCCGGCCGCGAGGCTTAGGCACTGTTTGCGGCCCCTGAAGCCGAGATCCGGCCGGGCCCAGGGGGCCTTCCCGGGCGAGGGCGCGCCGGCTGGCCCCGCTCTTCGGCTCCGCGCCAGCCCTCGGGGCCGGCTCTACCGCTTGAGCTTGCGGTAGAGGGTCCGCAGCCCGATCCCCAGCATGGCCGCCGCGCGCGGCTTGTCGTTGCCGCAATGGCGCAGCGTCGCCGCGATGAGCTGGCGCTCGGCCTCGTCCACGGTCATCCCGACGCGCAGCTCGAGCTTCTCTCCCGCGCTCTCCACCTCGCGCAGGGCATCCGGCAGGTCGGAGAGATCGAGCGGGCGCCGCCCCTGCGCGAAGACCACCATGCCCTCGATCGTGTTCCGCAGCTCGCGCACGTTGCCCGGCCACCGATAGTGCACCAGCCGGTCGAGCACGCCCCGGGTGATGCCCGTGACCCGCCGGCCGTGCTCCCGGTTGAACTCACGGAGGAACGACTCCACGAGCAGGGGAATGTCCTCGGGGCGGGTCCGCAGGGGCGGCATCTGGACGCGCACCACGCTCAGCCGGTAGTAGAGATCTTCGCGGAAGCGGCCCGCCTTCACCTCGCCGGCCAGATCGCGGTTGCTGGCAGCGATCAGGCGCACGTCGGTCTTGAGGGTTTCGGGTGAGCCCACGCGCTCGAACGAGCGGTCCTGGAGCACGCGCAGCAGCTTCACCTGCACGGCCGGCGAGGTCTCGGAGATCTCGTCCAGGAAGAGCGTGCCCCCGTCGGCCAGCTCGAAGCGCCCGCGGCGGAGCGCCGTGGCCCCGGTGAAGGCGCCGCGCTCGTGTCCGAACAGCTCGCTCTCGATGACCCCTTCGGCCAGGGCCCCGCAGTTCACCCAGACGAACCGCTCGTTCTTGCGCGGGCTGTTCTGGTGGATGGCCTGCGCGACGAGCCCCTTGCCCGTGCCGATCTCCCCCTCGATCAGCACCGTGGCCCGCGTCGAGGCGATGTGCCGTATCTGCTCCATGACCCCGAGGATGGCCGGCGAGCGCCCCGCGATGCGCTCGAGCCCGAACCGCTCGTCGAGCTGCGCCTCCATCTCGGCCACGCGCGCCGCGAGGGCCTGCCGCTCGAGACCCTGGCGCAGGACGGCGAGCAGCTTGTCGTGGTTCAGCGGCTTGACCTGGAAATCGGCGGCTCCCCGGCGCATGGCCTCGACCGCCATGGCCACTTCGGCGCCCTCGGTGACGACCACGGCGCAGACGTCGCGGTTTCGCTCGCGCGCCAGCCGCAGCAGGGTCATGCCGTCGATGCGCTGAAGGCGCAACTCGGTCACGAGGCAGTCCACGCGCGTCGAGTCGAGCGCGTTGTAGGCTCCTTCGCCATCGCGCGCCCAGAGCACGTCGAGCTCGTTCTCGCGCAGGAAGGCCAGGAGTGCCTTGGTGGCGTCGCTCTCGCGATCCACCACCAGAACCGTGGGCTCGTCCTTCGACATGGCGGCGGGTTCGCGGCCGGGGGGCGCCCGGGCTCCCGGCTACTTCAACTTCTCCAGGGCGGCGAGGGCGTCTTCGGTGCTGGGGATCTCCGTCGGACTCGGGGCGATCTCGCGCCAGGCGATCCGGCCCTGCTTGTCGACCACGAACAGGGCGCGGGCGCTGTAACGCCTTTCGGGCATCAGCACGCCATAGGCGGCGGTGGCCGCGTGATCGAAGTCGGAGAGCAGGGGGAACGAGAGCTGCAGCTTGCGGGCGAACTCCTGGTTCGCGTACCAGGAGTCCACGCTGATCCCGAGGACCTCGGTGTCGAGATCCCGAAAGCGGGCCAGCTCCTTCTGCACGTCGGGCAGCTGGTGCGAGCACACAGGGGAGAACGCCAGCGGATAGAAGACCAGCACGACGTTCTTGTGGCCCAGGTACTCGGAGAGCGTGACCGGCTGTCCGCCCGGACCCTTGAGTCGGAAGTCCGGGGCCGGCTGCCCCACCTCGGGAGGAGAGTTCACGGTCATGGAGACTCCCTTCGCTAGAGACCTGGCCGCGCCTGCTGTCGCCTGATTTATTCGCTGCTGCCCACGGCTGTCAAACGAGGCGGCCCACGAAGCTTCGCGCCCGCCCTCACCCGCGCTGCCGGCGCCCGGCCGGGCGCAGCGCGTCCTGGCTGGCGGCCGCCAGCTCCGCCACCGTGTGCACATCACGCTCCTTCTCCCACCGCCCGGCGAGAACCAGCAGGAGCCGCGCGGTGGTGAGCGCGTCGCCCAGCGCGCGATGGGGGCGTTCGGGCGGGAGGGAATAGCGCGCGGCCAGCGCCTGCAGCGAATGCCCGCCGCCGTCGGGGAAGGCACGCGCCAAGCCGAGGGTGTCGATGACGGGATTGAAGAGGGGCGGCTGGCCCGTCCGGCTCATCAGGGCCGCCAGGAACGGCAGGTCGAAGGCGGCGTGGTGGAGGACCAGGGGCAGGCCCGCACAGCGCCGCCGCAGCTCGGACGCGACCTCGGCGGGGGCCGGCGCGGTCCGGACCATCGCGTCGCTGATGCCGTGCACGGCCACGGCGTCGGGCGGAATCGAACGGCCGGGAGCGACCAGGCTCGACCAGGTGTCCTCGATCCGGCCGCCCTCGAGGCTCACGCATGCGACCTCGACCAACTGGTGCCCCTGGGTCACATCCAGACCCGTGGTCTCCGTGTCCAGGACGGCGAGTCGCGTGGCGTCCAGCAGGGACATGCGTCACCCTCTCTCCCGCGAGGCCGGCCCGCGGGCGGGGGGCTGCGCGTGCGCCCGGCGCGCGCGGATCAACGCCGCGAGGCGCGCCCCCCCGCCGCGGCGCCTCGCGCAAAGTCCTCGAAGCTCTCGCCTCGGCCCATGTGTCCGTCGCCGATGTAGCGCAGGAGGAGCAGGAAGCGGTCGGGCGGGGTGTAGCCGGGGACGTTCCCGAGGAAGTCGCCGGTCGGGCTGAGGAATATCGTGGTCGGGTACCCGTTCACTCCGAAGCGCGCCGCCAGGGTGCGGGACGTGTAGGTCCGCCCCTCGTAGCGGGCGATCTCGTTGCTCTCGGCGTTGAGCCTCACGGCCACGAACTTGCGGCCCAGGTAGTCCTGCACGTCCCGGCGGGCGTAGACATCCCGGTCCATGCGCTTACACCACCCGCACCAGTCCGTGTAGACGTCCACCAGGACCGTGCGTCCCGTCGTCCCGGCTTGCTGGAGCCCCGGATCCCAGGACTGCCAGGGAACTGCCGCCGGGCCCGCGCGAGCGACGGCGGGCGAGAGGAGGGGAAGCAGGAACATGGCGCCGCACGCCATGAAGAGGGCGCGTCTCATCGAGGCACCTCGGTCGTTCTCGGGTGGTCCAGGGCCGGGGAGCCACACCATCTTAGCATGGGAGACACCAGCAGCCCTCGGGATCCGGCCCCCGGGCCGGCGGCGGGCGGCCGGGGCCGTTGGGCTGTCACCGGAACACGGTGTGCCGCAACGTGTCCGTGACGCTGCGCGGGTCGAACCAGACTCCGCACAGGCGGACCGTGCCGAACTGACCCGGATTCACCACCACGGTGCGGCCAATCCGGTCCCGAAACGACGAGGAGACTCGGGGAGATTCGTGTATGTGCCCGCTCAGGATCAGCGGCGGCTGATGCCTCTCGGCGAAGGCCCGGATCGCCCGGGAGCCGACGTGCGTGCGTGCCCGGATCATGTCGCAGCAGGTGTTCCTGGGCGGCGAATGGAGCACGTACAGGGCCTCCGGGCCGGCCCGAGGGAGAAGCTCCTCGAGCGCCTCGGCGATGGTCGGGGAACGATGCTCGGGATCGAAGCGGATCGGAGTGATGCCTCCGGGGCCGCTCGACCAGCCGTCGAGGCGCGGGGGCGTCTCGGCGTCGCCGTCCTCCCAACGGTCCCAATCCTTCATGCCGAAGGGCGTGATGGGAACCCAGGACAGGCCCGCCACCCGGACGCCCTCCACCTCGACGACGCGCTCGTGCAGCACGCGCCACAGGACGCCGTCGTGGTCGTGGAGCACGTCCGAGTTCGCGCCCCAGTCGTCGTTGCCCATGAGCACGAGCAGCTCGAGTCCCCCCGACGCCTCCTGCACCCGATGGGCGAACTCGACGAAGAAGCCCTCCAGGAACAGGCGTTGGCGGATCACTCCCTCGGCCCCCGACGCGTGGGGGGCGAGGTCGCCCCCCAGCACCAGAACCGGGGGGCGGTGGGCGGCCACGAGCGCCACGATCTGCTCGTAGAGCGCGCCCTGACCGTGGAGGTCGGACGAGAAGAACCACTCGGGCACTGGCGTCTCCGGCGCGGAACTGGGTCGGGCGGGACTGCGGGCCGGACTGTAGCGAAGGGGCTCCGGCGACGGCAACGACGCGCCGGGCAGCGGGCTCGGGCAAGGCGCGGGCCGCCCGGCCTCCCCGCCACCCGACAGGGGCCGGAGTCCCTGGCTTCAGCCGGTTCTGGTAGTCTTATACGTCCATCCGTAGCCGCGTGCTGCCTGCCGACGCCAGGAAAGGAGATGGCATGTCCCGGTCGCCGCTCTGGTCATCGACCCCTTGGCTGATCGCCCTCTGCCTGGGCTTGATGGCCGCCGCCTCGCTGGCGGCCCCCGCCCCGACGCGCCCCCCCAAGAACCTCCTCGCCAACCCGGGGTTCGAGCAGCCGTTGGAGGACCATCCGTGGATGCCGGCGGCCTGGGACACCTCCCAGACGGACGTGGCGACCGTGTTCTTCGGCCGGGACACCTTCCTCGTGCACGGGGGGCGCTACGCGGTGAGCGTGGCGAACACCAGCACGCTGATCCCCGTCTGGCACAACTGGAATCAGAGCGTGCTCGTGGGGCCCGAGACCTGGGGCAAGGACCTGGTGCTCTCCGTGTGGACGCGCTCCAACGGCCTCCAGGGCCGCGCGTACATCCTGCTGCAGGCCTACCGCGACACGATCGGCAGGATGGCGAAGATCTGGAAGATCCCTCGGGACGCGGCGGGGAGGCGCCTCAGGATCAACAAGCTGGACGACCCGTTGCTCGACCTCGGCTGGAAGCGGTGCTACTTCAACGAGCCCGAGACCGAATGGGTGCAGCGCGAGGTGCGCATGTTCGTGCCGCCGACCACCAACATGGTCTACGTCCGCTTGGGCCTGCAGGGCACGGGCCAGGTGCTCTTCGACGACGCGTCGCTCACCATCGCGCCGGCGCGGCCCGCGCCCCCCTACCCCGAGCGCACCAACCTGCTCGCGGATCCCGGCTTCGAGGGTGACGGCAACGCCTGGGAGTACTCCATGCCCCCTTATGCGGGGCAGCGGATCGATCGCGACACGACGGTCGCACATTCGGGCAAGGCCAGCATCCGCTTCACCAGCAGCGACGAGGGGCTGATCCAGGCGCGCACGGGGGTCTGCCAGGTCTTCGATCACAGGCTCGCGGGCAAGCGCCTGCGCCTCTCGGGCTGGGTGAAGACCGACAGCCTGAAGGGCGGGCTGGCCTACATTCGCCTGTACGCCAGCAGCTTGAGTCGGGGCATGGTGCAGTCCGAGCCCGGAAAGGTCTTCAGCCTGACGAACGACTGGACCCCGGTCTCGCTCGAGATGGACACGCCGCGGGACGCCTACGAGATCTGGGCCTGGTTCGCCTACAACGTGCCGGCGACGGGCCTGGTCTACTACGACGATGCGTCGCTCGAGGTATTGGGCCCCGCGGGCGGAGCCGCGTCCGGGGCGGGACGCAAGCCGGCGCCATCGGCCACGGCGGACGGACCCGAGAAACCGAAGCCCTGAGTCGGGCCGGCCGCGCCGCGTGCCGCGCGTCCGCCGGTGTCCCGGATTGACAACGCTCGGACCCCGGCAGAGACTCAGATCGCAGCCGGGCAGAAAGACCTCCTTGGCAGGGAGCTTTCAAGACCCGACCCGGGGTCGCGTTCGCTGCGCGCGACCCGCCTAGCGCTCGGCGGCGCGGAGTCCTGCAGAGCGAGGTGCTCTCGCCGGAGGGTGTCGCGGCCTCGCGGGAAGGGGGCTGCAGAAGCTCGGGACGCCAGCCCCGGCGCTTCCCGGTCGTGCCAGCAGGAGCGTCTCCCCCCCCGTTTCACGACGCGACCGCCCACCTCGGGCGGTCCCGTCGCATCCGCCCGTCCCCGCTTCGCGCCTCGCCGCTCCTCCCCTCACATCCAGCGCCTGCGGCTCAAGTACCACCAGGTCGCGCCGGTCGTCACGAGCAGCAGGGCCCAGACGAAGACCACGGGGTGCGCCCCGAACCAGCGGAACTCGGGGAAGATCCGCTCGGGCCCCACGTTCATGCCGTAGAAGCTCGTCACGATGGTGAGCGGCAGCCCGATCGTGGCGATCACGGTGAGGCGCTTGATCACCTCGTTCATCTGGTTCGAGACCCGCGAGACGTGCAGGTCGAGGAGGGTGGCGGTCTCGTCGCGGAAGGACTCGAGCAGGTCGCTCACCCGGGCGAGGCGATCGTACACGTCGCGGAGGTAGGGCCGCATCCGGGCCGGCACGGGCTCGAATTCGTCGCGCGTCAGCGCCAGCACCGTGTCCCGCTGCGGACCGACCACCCGGCGGAGCGCCGACATCCCCCGCTTGAGCCGCAGGATCCGCTGGTGCACGGTCGCGTCCCTGCCGACGAACACCGCCTCCTCCAGCTCGTCGATCTCCTCGCAGACCTGGTCCGTGATCGGCAACCAGTGATCCACCAGGACGTCCAGGAGGAAGTGCATGAGCGGCGCCGGGCCCTGCGCCAGCAGCTCGGGGCGCCGGGGCAGCACCTCGACGGCCGCATCCACTGAGCGTGTGGCCCCTTCGTGATGAGTGATGAGGAAGTGCCGCCCGATCACCACGTCGACCTCGCGCAGCAGAGGGCGATCCTCGTCCCAGCGGGCCGAATGCACGACCAGGTAGAGATACGGTCCGTAGTTGTCCACCTTGGGGCGATTCACGTCGACCACCAGATCCTCGATCACGATCGGGTGGATGCCCAGCGGCGCCAGCAGCGCGCTCACCGCAGCCTGGGGCTCGGAATCGAGGTCCAGCCAGACCGCGCCCGGTCCCTGGCAGGCGAGGCGCGCGGCCTCTGCCGGCTCGAGCGGGCGGGCGCCGCCCTCGTCCGCGTGCCAGCAGCGGATCATGGCTCCCCGGCGCGAGGCGGCTCCGCCGCCGCGAGCTGGAGCGCGAGGCGGCAGGTGGTCAGGTGGATGAGGAGCGTGTCCTCCAGGCGCCGGGCATAGCCTCCCCCCAGCGTCACCGCCACGGGCACGCCGCGCCGGGCGCAGCCCTCCAGGACCAGGCGATCGCGGCTCTCGAGGCCGGCGAGCGTCAGCCCCAGGCCCCCGAGCTGATCCTCCCGGTACACGTCCGCGCCCGCCTGGAAGACCACGATCTCGGGCGCGAACTCCCAGACCCGGCGCAGCGCCTGGCCGAGCCGCTCCAGGTACTCCGCGTCGGCCGTCCCGTCTTCCAGCCCCACGTCGAGGTCGCTCGTCTCCTTGGGCTCGGGGTAGTTGCGCTGCTGGTGAAGCGAGAGCGTGAACACCGTGTCGTCGTCGCGGAAGAGTCGGGCCGTGCCGTTCCCCTGGTGCACGTCGCAATCCACCACGGCGGCGCGCCGCACCAGGCCTTCGTGCTGGACGGTGCGGATCGCGACTGCGATGTCGTTCAGGTAGCAGAAGCCCTCGGCGTGGTCGGCGAAGGCGTGATGGAAACCCCCGCCCAGATTCACGCCGAAGCCGCGCGCCAGCGCCTCGCGCGCGGCCAGCGCCGTGCCCCCCGCGGCCAGCGCATACGAGCGCACGATCTCGGCCGTGAGGGGCAGCTCCGAGTTCATGGTGCGCCGGGTCCAGCGAAGCTGCTCGAGGTCGTCCAGGTACTCGGCCGTGTGGACGCGCAGCAGCTCCTCGCGGGAGGCGGGGGCGGGCTCCAGGATCGCCGCCTCGGCCACCGCCCCCTCCTCCACCAGCCGCTGCCGCACGAGGCCGAACTTCTCCATGGGGAAGACGTGCACCCCGATGTCACAGAAGTACTCGGGCGAGTGGACGAATGCGGCGGCGCGTGCCATGGCTCGCGCATCGTCGCATGCGGCCCCGCGGGGCGCAAAGGACGCAGGTGCGTGCGGCCAGCGCGCGGGCCCCTGGGTCGGGGCGCGCGGCTCGGCTACAATGTCGTGGCCCACATGGTCCGCCACCGACTGGCAAGCGGGCGCGCGCCCGTGCCTTCGGCGCGGGGCCCGCAGCCGGCGCCCGCCGCCGAGGCTGGACGGGAGGGCGCTTCCCCCACCCTGGGGCCGATGGCCCCCGAGGATTCGACATGAGGCCCATCGTCCGCCTGACCCTGATGTTGACCGTCTGCGCGGCGCCCGCGCTGGCCGACGTTCCCCCGCCGCGCATCGCCGCGATCCTGGATGCGGGGTCGTCGGGCGCCGCCCTCCGCGCCCGGCTCATGGCCTTCGCCGATTCGGCCGCCGCCGCCCACGCTCCGGCCCTCGAGGGCGAGGCGCTCTCCTACGCCGGGCAGAGCTACCAGCGCGCGGGCCTCGTGGACAGCGCCATCATCTGCCATCGGCGTGCCTTCGACGCGCTCCTCACCAGCGACGAGCTGCTCGCCCTCGTGGACGAGCTCCTCTACCGCCGCACGCCGGCCGACCTCCGCGAAGCCGGCGTGCGCCTGGAGTGGGCCAGCGAGCGCTCGCCGATGTATCCGACGCTCCAGGTGGCGGGCCGGCTGGCCTGGACGCGCTTCCTCGCGGGGCACCCGGACAGCGCCGCCGCTCTCTTCCGGCCGATCGAGGCGCAGCTGCTGGGGCAGTCCGAATGGCGCTATCGCATGGGAGCGGTGGCTCTGGCCCGCAAGGAGTACCGGCAGGCCGTGGACCTGCTCATGCCGGTGGCCGAGCGATCGCGCGGGACGGATGAAGACGCGACGCGAATGCTGGAGCAGGCGGGTAACGCCCTGAACGTGCTGCCGCGCATCCGGGAAGAGGTCTCCCGCGCGGTGCTGGAGCGCGACCAGCCGGAAGTGGCGCTGGCCGGGGAGCTGGGCGGACAGCTCCTCAACGTGCCGGCCTCGGACGGCTTCCCCCTCGGCGGGCTGGCGATTCCCGCGGGGCTGGGCCGCCGGCCCGTCGCCCACGGCCGGCGCGGCGGGCTCGCCGCCATCCTCCTGCTCGCCAGCCGCGACACGGTCGGCTCGGCCGACAGCCTGGTCTCCGCACTTCGCCGGCACGGCATCACCAGCCTGATCCTCTATCCGCGCGGCTCGGGCAGCTCGGTCGGGCCGAGCTGTCCCTCGCCGGCCGCCTGGTTCAACCGCGAGGACGAGCTGCAGGCCCGGACGGCGCGGGACGTGCGCGACGCCTTCGGGGTGCTCGCCCGGCGCTACCCCGTGGACACCACGCGCTACGTCGTCGCGGGCGTCGGCGCCATGGCCCCGGCGGCGCTGGCCGCGGCGGCCGCCGACCGGCGCGTGCGCGCGCTCCTGCTCGTGAGCCCCACCCCCGCGGCCGTCGAGGTGGGGGCCAGCCGAGCCCTGGCGGCGCGCCTCCGCCTGCCGACCTTCTTCGAGGTCGCCTCGGAGGAATACGTCCAGTCCCACGATCCCACCGAGGTCCTCTATCAGGCGGGCAATCGCGGCGCTTCGCGGGTCGTCGACGCATCCGTCCCCGGGCGCGGCTACGCCCACTTCCGCGCCGACCCGACCCTGGCCGCGCGCTTCCTCAGCTGGCTGGACGCGACGCTGCGACCGGCGGCCGCCCCTCGGCGGGCCGGGGGCCGCGCCGCGCCGCCTCCCACTCGACCCTCAGCACGCCGGCCAGGATGAGGAGCGCGCCCAGCCACCAGCGGGGCGTGAAGCTCTCCTTGCCCAGGGTGAGGGCGAAGGCGACGGCGAAGACGGGCTCCAGGGCGAACAGGAGCGCGACCCGCCCCGGGGGAAGCTGGCGCTGGGCCTCGATCTGCAGCAGCGGGGCGATGAGGCTGCCCGCCACGACGAGATAGGCCAGCCGCCACCAGGTGGCCGGGGGGAGGACGGCGAAGCGGGCCGGGGTGCCGCCGGCGAAAGGCAGGAGGATCAGGGCCACGGTGAGCGCCTGCGCCGTCGCCAGCAGGAGTCCGTCCGCGCGGGGAGCGAAACGGGCGAGCGCCACGATCTGGAGCCCGAAGATGGCCGCGCCCGCCAGGGTCCAGGTCTCACCCGCCCCGAAGTGCAGGAGCGAGCCCGGAGCGCCCGCGGAGAGCAGCGCGGCTCCCGCGAGCGCGAGCAGGAGGCCCTGCAGGAGCACGGCCGAAGGGCGCTGGCCCAGCAGCGGCCAGGCGTAGAAGGCGGCGAAGAGCGTGCCGGCGCAGGTCAGGAAGGCGGAGCTGCCCGCGGTCGTGCGCGTGAGCCCGATCGCCTGGAAGAGGAAGCCGCCGGCGAAGCAGGCGCCCGCGAGCACGCCGCCCAGGACGGTGGCGCGGGTCAGCCGGCGCCGGCGCGGCACCGCCAGCACGAGGAGCACGAGGCTCGCCGCCACGAAGCGGCCGAACACGAGCGCGAGCGGGTCGAGCGCCCGCAGACTGTCGCGAATCACGACGAAGGTGGCGCCCCAGAGCAGGGTCGCCACCGCCATCGCGCCGAGCCCGCGGAGCTGGCCGCGCGCGCTCGCCCTCACCGCGCCACCCGGGGCCCGCGGGTTGCGCCGCCCATCGCCCTATTCGCCGGGCGTCTCGGCAGGCTCCGCGGCGGCCTCGCCCCCGTTCCCGTTGCCGGGCACGTCGCCGTTGCCCTCGTCCTCGCTCACCACGCGCGTGACCCCGGCGACCACGTCGGGCAGCAGCTCGCCCTCGGCCGCGGTCAGGTTCACCAGCGTCACGCCCTGCGTGTTGCGGCCCATCACGCTGATGCCGCGGACCGGCATGCGGATGAGCTGACCGCTGCGGGTGACGATCATCAGCTCGTCGCCATCGACCACTTCCTTCACGGCGACGACGGCGCCGTTTCGGTCGGTCGTCTTGATCGTGATGATGCCCTTGCCGCCGCGGTGGGTCACCGGATAGTCGGCGATCTCGCTGCGCTTGCCGTAGCCGTGCTCGGTGACCGCCAGCAGGGTGGCCTGCCGCTTCACCGCGACCAGGCTCACCACCTCGTCCTCGTCGTCGTCCAGGGTGACCGCCTTGACCCCGTAGCTCGTGCGGCCCATGGAGCGGACCTCGCTCTCGGGGAAGCGGATCGCCAGCCCCTTCTTCTTCGCCAGGATGATGTCCTGCGTGCCGTCGGTGATCACCGCCTCGATGAGGCCGTCGTTCTCCTCGAGCAGGATCGCGTTGATCCCCACCTTGCGCGGGTGTCCGTACGCCGAGAGCACGGTCTTCTTGATGAGACCCTGCTTGGTGCCGCAGACGAGGAAGTGCTGCTCGTCGAATTCCTTGACCGGCACGACCGCCTGCACGCGCTCGTCGCGGCCCATGCCTTCGAGGTGGTTCACGAGCGGGCGCCCCTTCGCCATGCGTCCCGCCTGCTCGATCTCGTGCACCTTGAGCCAGTAGCAGCGGCCCTTGTCCGTCAGGATGAGGAGGTACGCGTGGGTGTTGGCCACGAACAGGTGCTCGATGTAGTCCTCTTCCTTGGTGCGCGCGCCGATCACGCCCTTGCCGCCGCGGCGCTGGGAGCGGTACGCGTTGATCTCCTGGCGCTTGATGTAACCCGCGTGCGAGATCGTGATCACCATGTCCTTCTGCTCGATGGTGTCCTCGTAGCCGATCTCGCCCTCCTCGCCCACGATCTCGGTGCGGCGCGGGTCGCCGTAGTCCTTCTTCAGCCGCCGCACCTCGTCCTGGATGATGCCCAGGATCTTCTTGGGACTGGCCAGGATCGAGCGCAGGCGCTCGATGAGCTGGATGACCTCGAGGTACTCCTGCTCGACCTTCGAGCGCTCCAGGGCCGTCAGGCGAGCCAGGCGCATCTCGAGGATCGCGTTCGCCTGGATCTCGCTCAGCTTGAACTCGGTGATCAGCCCCCGCCGCGCGGTCTCCACGTCCTTCGCGCGGCGGATGAGCGTGATCACGGCGTCCAGGTGGTCGAGCGCGACCTTCAGGCCTTCCAGGATGTGGGCCCGCTTCTCGGCCTCGGCCAGCTCGAACTCGGTCCGGCGCCGCACCACGTTCTGGCGGTGCAGCACGTACTGCTCCACGAGCTGCCGCAGGTTCAGCACCTGCGGCTTGCTGTCGACCAGGGCCAGCATGATCGCGCCGAAGGTCACCTGCAGGGGCGAGTGGACGAAGAGCTGGTTCAGCACGACCTTCGGGTTGGCGTCCTTCTTCAGCTCCACGACGATGCGCATGCCGTCGCGATCGGACTCGTCGCGCAGGTCGCTGATCCCCGTGACCTTCCCCTCGCGCACCAGGTCGGCGATCCGCTCGAGCAGGGTGGCCTTGCCCACCTGGAAGGGGATCTCGGTGGCCACCAGGCTCATCCGACCGCCTCGCCCCTCCTCCACCTGGACGCGAGCCCGCACCTTGATGAGCCCGCGCCCCGACTCGTAGCAGTCCCGGATGCCCTGCATGCCGTAGATGATGCCGCCCGTGGGGAAGTCCGGACCCTTGACGATGCGCGCCAGGTCGGCCGCGGTGGCCTCCGGATGGTCGATGGCGTGGACGACGGCATCGCAGACCTCGCCCAGGTTGTGCGGCGGCACCTCGGTCGCCATGCCCACGGCGATTCCCGAGCAGCCGTTGACGAGCAGGTTGGGCACCACGCCCGGCAGCACCACGGGCTCCTCCCGCGTCTCGTCGTAGTTGGGCCGCAGGTCGACCGTGTTCTTCTCGAGGTCCGCCAGCATCTCGACGGCGAGGTGGGTGAGCCGGGCCTCGGTGTAGCGCATGGCCGCCGGGGCGTCGCCGTCGATGGAGCCGAAGTTGCCCTGCCCGTCCACCAGCGGGTAGCGCATCACCCAGTCCTGCGCCAGCCGCACCAGCGTCGGATAGACCACGCCCTCGCCGTGCGGATGGTAGTTGCCCGAGGTGTCGCCGGCGATCTTGGCGCACTTGCGGTAGCCGCGCCCGGGGGCGAGGTTCAGATCGTTCATCGCGACCAGGATGCGGCGCTGCGACGGCTTGAGGCCGTCCCGCACGTCGGGCAGCGCTCGCGAGACGATGACCGACATCGAGTAGTCGATGTAGCTGGTCTTCATCTCGTCTTCGATCTGCGTGTCGAGGATTCTCGTCCGGTCGTTCAAGGTCATGCTCGCGTCCCTGCCTCCCTACGGTCGACCGGCCCGGGCGCCGGCCGCCGCCAGGCGCCGGCACGCGCACCCCAAGCTCCCGCAGGGCCCGCGGTCACGGGCTCCGCGCCGCGGGCTCTCACCGGACCCCGCTCCCTGGCGCCTTCGGACCCGGCCATTCAGCGCCAGATCCCCTCGAGGCCGGCGCTCACGAAGCCCTTCTCGAAGTCGTTGAACAGCCGGTGGTAGCGCAGCCCCGCGCCCATGGCGAAGTGGGGGCCGAAGGGCCATCGCAGGCTGGCACCCAGGCTGCCACCGATCGAGCCCGTCTCGTCCACCTTCGTCCCGCGCACGTCGTCGCGCACCCGGTAGTAGCCCCAGCTCGCGCTGGCCGTCGGCACGAGCTTTCGCCAGGGCGGCAGGTGCGCGTCCAGCCGCCACGAGAACCCCGTCGCCATGCGGTGGAGCTGCTCCACCATGCCGTACGACAGCCCGTGGCCCTGCGCGTCGCGCAGGCTGTCCACCTTCGAGCCCGCGTCGTCGGCGTGCAGCATCACCCCGAAGGAGAACCGCTCGGACACGGGCCAGAGCGCCGCGAACGTCCCGGAGGGCCCGCCTTCGTTGGGCGTGCCCAGGACGCCGAACGTCCCGCCGAACGACCCGCTCAGCTCCGGCCGCCAGTCCCGCGCCCGCGCCAGGCCGGGCAGCAACAACGCCAGACTCATCACGATCAACGCCACGCCCGAACGAACGGGCTCGATTGGTCTCGTCATCACACGTCCAGGTTCCGCACCGCCAGCGCGTTCTCTTCGATGAACTGGCGCCGCGGCTCGACCTGCTCCCCCATCAGAATGGTGAAGATGCGGTCGGCCTCGACCGCGTCGTCGCTGGAGACGCGCAGCAGAGTGCGGGTCTCCGGGTTCATGGTCGTGCGCCAGAGCTGCTCGGGGTTCATCTCGCCGAGGCCCTTGTAGCGCTGCACGATCACGTTCTTCCTTCCGAGGCGCGTGAGGGCCGCTTCGCGCTCCCTCTCGTCGTAGCAGTAGATCTCGTCCTTTCCGCTCTTCACCAGGAACAGAGGCGGCTGCGCGATGTAGACGTGGCCGTTGTCGACCAGGTCCTTGAACTCGCGGTACAGGAACGTGAGCAGCAGGGTGCGGATGTGCGCGCCGTCGACATCGGCGTCGGTCATGAGGATGATCTTGTGGTAGCGCAGCTTCGCGACGTCGAACTCCTCCTTCACGCCGGCGCCGAGAGCCGTGATGATGCTGCGGATCTCCTCGTTGGCGAGCACCTTGTCGATGCGCGCCTTCTCGACGTTGAGGATCTTGCCGCGGATGGGCAGGATCGCCTGGAAGCGCCGGTCGCGTCCCTGCTTCGCGGTGCCTCCTGCGGAGTCGCCCTCGACGATGAAGATCTCGCAGGTCGCGGGATCGTCCAGCGAGCAGTCCGCCAGCTTGCCGGGGAGCGAGCCGCCGTCGAGGATCGTCTTGCGGCGGGCCAGCTCGCGGGCCTTGCGCGCCGCCTCGCGCGCCCGGGACGCGGCCAGCATCTTCTCGACGATCCGCCGCGCGACCGAGGGGTTCTCGTCGAAGTACTCGCGGAGGCCCTCGCCGACGATGCTCTCGACGATGCCCTTGACCTCGCTGTTCCCCAGCTTGGTCTTGGTCTGCCCCTCGAACTGCGGGTTCTGCATCTTCACCGAGATCACCGCGGTGAGGCCCTCGCGCACGTCCTCCCCGCTCACCCCGGCCTTGTTGTTCTTGGTCATCCCCTCGCGTTCGGCGTAGTTCACCAGCGAGCGCGTGAGGGCCGAGCGGAAGCCGATGAGGTGGGTGCCGCCCTCGATGGTGTTGATGTTGTTGACGAAGGAATGCACGGATTCGATATAGCCGTCGTTGTACTGCAGCGAAACGTCCACCGAGACGTCCTCGCGCTCGCGCGTGAACGTCACGGGCTTCGGGTGCAGCACCTCCTTGTTCTGGTTCAGGTAGCGGACGAACTCGGCGATGCCGCCCTTGTAGTGGAACTCGTGGCTCTTGCCCGCGCGCGCATCGGTGAGCCGGATCTTGAGACCGCTGTTCAGGAAGGCGATCTCGCGCAGCCGGCCGGCCAGCGTGTCGTAGTGGAAGGTCGTGTCGCTGAAGATCTGCGCGTCCGGGAGGAAGTGCGTCGTCGTGCCGGTGCCCTTGCGCCCCTTCTCGGCCGGGCGCGACCTCATCGGCCCGGTGGTCCGGCCCAGCTCGTAGCGCTGGACGTAGAGCATTCCTTCCTTCAGGACCTCGACCTCGCACCAGGCGGCCAGCGCATTGACCACCGAGACGCCGACGCCGTGCAGGCCGCCCGAGACGCGATAGCTCTTGCTGTCGAACTTGCCGCCGGCGTGCAGGGTCGTCATGACCACTTCGAGCGCCGGCTTCTTGGTCGTCGCGTGCAGGTCTACCGGGATGCCGCGACCGTTGTCGACCACGGTGATGCTGCCATCCTTCTCGATCGTCACCGCGATCTCGTCACAGAAGCCCGCCAGGGCCTCGTCCACCGAATTGTCCACCACCTCGTACACCAGGTGGTGCAGCCCGCGCGGGCCCACGTCGCCGATGTACATGGCCGGTCGCTTGCGCACGGCCTCCAGCCCCTCGAGCACCTGGATGCTCGTGGCGTCGTAGTGATGGCCCTTGGACTTGCCGCTCGCCTCGACCAAACCCGCTTCTCCCTTCTCGGCACTCACCGGAGGATCCCTCCTCTGGGCAACACGAATCGCACATCCCGCACCACGGACCGGCCGAGGTGCCGGTTGATCTTCTGCACCAGGACCCGCTCGAGGAATCCCAGCTCCTGCATCCAGGCCGAGCCTTCGACCTCTACCTGGAGCACGCCGTCACGATAGGCGACCGCCCGCGCGTGACGAGCCACGTCGGGGCCCACGACCCGATCCCATTCGGCCACCGCCCGCCAACCCAGCAGCCCCTGCTCCAGCCCGAGCTGCTTGAGCACGCGCGGCAGCACGCCCGACAACGACTCCACGCGTCATCCTCCCGCATCGGGGAGCCGCAGGGGCATGATCAGGCACAGCAGGTTCTCCTCGCCCTGCGGCAGGGCGCCCACCGGCTCGATGATCCCCGCCGAGAGGGCCGTCTTCAGGCGGAAGGAGACCTGCTCGGTGGGAATGCTGCGGAGGATGTCCAGCAGGTAGCCCGCGTTGTAGCCGATCTCCAGGGGCTCGCCGTCGAACGTGGCCGGCACCTTCTGCTCGCCGGCGCCGAGCTCCGGGGTCGTCGACGAGACGCCCAGCTCGGACTTCCGCAGCGAGAAGCGCACCTGGCGGGTCACGTTGTCCGCGTGCGACGCCACGATGTCGATGGCCTCGATGAGGTCGGCCCGGCGCGCGGTCAAGGTGCGAGGGTTGTCCTTGGGGATCACCTGCTCGTAGTTCGGATACGTCCCTTCCAGCAGGCGGGTGAGGATCTGGACGCGATACTCCCCCACCTGCGTGCCGAAGCCGGCCTGGTTGCGGCCCGCCGCCACGTCGATCTCCACGGGGCTCGTGGCCTCCTCGGCCGTGCGGCTGACCGCGTGAAGGGCACGCGTCGGCACGATGATCCCCGGCGAAGCCAGACCCGCATAGGAGCCCGTGCGGCCGGCTCGAGCGAGACGGTGGCCATCCGTCGAGACGAACGTCACGGCCTTGTCGTCGCTCAGGAGCAGGACTCCGTTCAACTGGGGGCGCGTCTCCTCGGTCGACGCCGCATAGGCCGTTCGCGAGGCGAGGCGTGACAGCGTGGCGCCGTCCAGCGTGACCCGAGTCTCGCCCTTCAACTCGGGCACGCGAGGGAAGTCCGCTGGATCCTGGACGGGGAAGCGCGACCAGCCCTTTCCCTCGCCATAGTTCACCTGGCACTGGCCATCACGAACGCTGAGCGTCAGCACTCCCTTCGGCATCTTCCGCAGCACCTCGTGGAAGTGCCGAGCGGAGACCGCGGTCTTGCCGGGGCTCGAGACCGCGCAAGGAACCAGAGTGGAGGTGGTCACGTCGAGGTCAGTGCCCGTCACCCGCAGCCCGCTCTTGTCCGCCTCGATCAGCACGCAACTCAGGAGCGGGAGGGGGCTCTTGCTCGACACCGATCCCAGGGCTCGCGCGACGGCGAACGCCAAGTCGCCCTGCTGGATGGTCAGCTCCATAAGGTCACTCCCTGACTAGGGGAAACCCAAGGCCGGCCACGGGTTCCGCGGCACGGTATGGCAATTGCCGGAGGCTACCTCCGAAACCGATGCATCATAGGCGGCGCGGGGCTTGGCCGCAAGTGCTTTTCGGGTCTGTCCTTCTACTCTAACTGCTTGTAAGCAAAGAAGAAAAGAAACAGTAGTCGTAGGGGCTGTGGAGATCGTGGAAGGCCTCGCGCGGGACCTCCGAAACCGCGTCCCCACAAGGCCGGGAGACCTCCCCGGCGGGTGTGGGCTACGGCCCCCTTTCTCCTTAACTTTGCAAGATTTTGGCCTGGAAGGGCCAGGTTTCCCCAGCCCTCCACAGGTTATCCACAGCTCATCCCGACGCCAGGGTGGAGATCAGGCCGTTGATCCGCTCCGCGAACTCGCTATCCGCGGTCACCATCGAGGCGACCTTCTCGCACGCGTAGATGACCGTCGAGTGATCGCGGCCCCCGAACATGCGGCCGATGTCGACCAGAGACAGCTCCGTCAACTGCCTGAGCAGGTACATCGCGACCTGCCTCGGCATCGTCACCGAGCGAGTCCGTCTCTGTCCGAAGAGAGCGTCGCCCTTGACGCCGAAGTGCTCGGCGACCAGGGCGACGATGCGCTCCGGGGTGAGCTGATCCGGCCCGGGGTCGACGTAGTGCTGGAGGACCTCCTCGGCGAGCTCGAGGGTGATCTCCTGCCCGGTCAGCGCCGCCACCGCCATGAGGCGGACGAGGCAGCCTTCGAGGTCACGGATGTTGCTGCGGATGCGATCGGCGATCAGCAGCAGCACGTCCTCCGAGAGGCGAACGTCGGCCCCCTCCTGGTCGCAGCGGTTGCGCAGAATCGCGATGCGGGTCTCGAGGTCGGGCTGCTTGACGTCGGTGATCAGGCCCTGGTTGAAGCGCGAGGTGAGGCGCTCCTCGAGCATCGGGATGTCCTTGGGCGGCTTGTCGGCCGTCACCACGATCTGCTTGTGGGCGTCGCGGAGCGCGTTGAACGTGTAGAAGAACTCCTCCTGGGTGCTCTCCTTTCCCGCCAGGAACTGGATGTCGTCGATGAGCAGGAGATCCACGTTCCGATACTTGTTGCGGAACGCCAGCGTCTGCGCGTGCTGGATCGCGTAGATCATCTCGTTGGTGAAGCGCTCGGCCGGCACGTAGTACACGCGCAAGCCCGGCCGGGTCGCCATCACCGAGTGTCCGATGGCGTGCAGCAGATGAGTCTTGCCCAGGCCCGAGCCGCCGAAGATGAAGAGCGGGTTGTAGGCGCGGCCCGGATTCTGCGCCACGGCCATGCAGGCGGCGTGGGTGAAGCGGTTGCTGCTGCCGACGACGAAGCTCTCGAACGTGTGCCGAGGGCTGAGCTGGCTGTCGAGCCAGAGTCGGCCGTTTCGCGGCTCGGCCACCGCGGGAATCGCCGGGGCCGGGGAATTCGGCCGGGGCTCCGCGGGCAGCGCGGGAGCCTCGGGCTCGAGCGCCGCGAAGCGGACCTCCGGCACGGCCCCGAGCACGTCCGAGAGACTCTGTCGCAGAGCAGCCAGGTGGTGTTCGTGGATCCAGTCCACGAAGAAGGCGTTGGGTACTTCCAGTTCGACGAGTTGGGCGTTGACGGCGCGAGGGGCGATGGGCTTGAACCAGGTATCGAAAGCCTGGGGGCTGCCGAGCTTGCCGCGCACGGAGTGCAGAACGAGCGCCCAGAGTCGGCTGGTCTCCTCCGATTGCACCGACTGGACGGCCATTTCAACGTTCCTTGCTGAAAGGTCGCGGGAGTTGTCCACAGGGGGCGGAGCTGCGGCGAGTTCGGTCAATCGCGGCCAAGCGCCCTGGGACACGACGATCTGTGGAGAATGTGGACAAGGCTTTTCAACAACGAGGGCAGCGTCTCTAACCCTTTCCTGCGGAAAGCGTTCGCTTCAGCCGTACCTCCTTTCCTCCACACGCTTTCCACAGCTCACGGTCGAACCCGCCAGTGACCCGGATACCGGGCTCGACCTTGGTTGCCCCCGTGTACAGAAGGCAGTTTTTTGCACTGATTTGACCGGATATGCCAAGCCCCTGCAGGTCGAGTCCCGTGGGACCCCCATGCAGGGGCCGGGAGGCTAGCACCCGCCTCGAGCGCCGACAAGGCTCATTTTGGCCGGGGACTCAGGTAGGTAAAGCCTGTGTCTACAGTCTCTTGTGGGCAGGGGAACGCCTGTGCAGTAGGCCCTCGAGACGACCGGTCCAGCAGTGATGAGGACGGGCTGACCCCCGATCGCGGCAGGGCCGGCGGCGGATCCCGTGAGCGTGCGTTTCGGCGCCCGGCAGCGATGGCCCTTGCGGCGCGGCGGCCAACTCGGCTGGGGCCGGCACCGGGTCGTGGTCGATGCCCGGGAAGCGCGGCGGGAGGCTAGAAGGGCAGGTTCACGCCGCCGGTGAAGGCCGTGCGGTCGGCGAAATCGTCGCCCAGGCGCCACTGGAACTCGGCCGCCACCTGCACTCCGGGGATGGCCCGCAGCTCGGCGCCGAGTCGGATGGGAACCGAGAAGTCCGTCTGGTTCTCGCCGCCGATGTCCACGCTGGCGAAGGAGAGCATGGTTCCGGCGTAAGGAGCGATCGAGGCGGTGGAAGAGAAGGCGTAGGCGTGGCTGACCACGGCGGTCGGACCGAGCCTGAGCACGTGGTACTGGTCGCTGGTCTCGACGCCGAGCGCGCCGCCCACGGCCAGCTTCAGCGGGAAGCTCTCGGACGGCTGGCCCGCGCCGATGCGGAAGTCGCCTCCCAGGCGCAGCGTGGTCTTGCTGCTGGAGCCCAGGTCCAGCCGGCCGAAGCCGCCCTGGAAGCCGAAATCCACGTTCGGATAGAAGCTCAGTCGCAGCTGCCCGAGCAGACCCACGACGTTGCTGCTCAGGTCGAGGTAGGCGCCGGCCAGACGCGAGTTGACGGGCAGAATGTCGGCCGAGGTGTACTGGCCGAAGACCTGCGCGGAGGCGCCCGTGCCGGAGACGATTCCGGCGACGAGCAGCGCGGCGAACACGAGCTTCTTCACGATCAACCTCCCTGTCGATGACGACGATCCGGACGAATCCCGGCTCACGGTCGCAGATCGGCGAAACCGCGGTCAAGGAGAAACGGGGCTCCGGGCCGCCGCCCCGCCTCACGGCGTCAAGTGGCCCTCCGCGTCCCGTAGAAGGCCGTGGCCCAGGCCGCGCACGTGCGAAAGCCCAGGCGACGATAGACCGCGAGCGCCGGCGCGTTGAAGTCGTTGACGAAGAGGCAGGCCGCGCGCGCGCGCGCGAAGAACCGCGCGCACAGCTCCGCCAGGCCGCGCTGGGCGTACCCGCGGTTGCGCCGCTCTGGCGGCGTGTAGACGCCGGAGATCTGCACGGCGTCCGCCGTGAGCGCGCTCAGGCTGGCCCGGAAGAGCAGCTGCCCGCCTTCCAGCCAGAGGTAGGTGTAGCCGTCCCGGCACTCGGCGTGGACGCGGCGCGCGTACCCCTCGGGGTCGGCGACGCGAGGATCTTCCTCGAGCTCCTCGGCCCGCAGGTCGGCGCCGCTCTGGTAGACGAGAGCGAAGTCCTCCGGGCGCGCCGGGCGAAGCTCCGGGAGCCGGCGGAAGGACGGCAGCCCTCCCGGCTCGACCGCCATGTAGGTCTGCGGCCGCTCGAGACGCGGCGTGAGCCCGGCCTCGCGCAGGCGCGCCACGATCGCCCTCACCGCCTCCCGGGCGCCGACGAGCTGGAACCGCTCGGGCACGACCGACAGGCGCCCCACCGTGCGCTCGGCCAGCGCGGCCAGCGCGGCGGGATCGTCGCCCGCGGGGAGGACGGCTCCCGCCGCGCCGCCAAGGCAGACCAGCCCTGCCAGGCTGCCGCCCCGCCGCGCGACCCAGTACTCGTCCTGGGAGGCGCTCAGCCCGTCGCGCAGCACCAGCGCCAGCAGGTACACGTTCACCACCGGCTCGCGATCCAGCCAGCCGACGACCTCGATGAGGTCGTGGTAGCCGGCCTTCTCGGTGATCACCGCGTGGACTTCGGGCCGGACGGACATGGCTCGCCTCGCCGAACGACTGGGGTACGCACGACCGCCGCTGTCGGGAACCCAGCGTAGCGTCGCGGCCAGGCGCGGACAACCCCGCCTCGGCGGCCGGGAGCCGTCGCCCCGCCGCAGCCGGGGCCCGGTGGGCCCGTCGTTGACCGCGCTTTCCGTCCGCCCGTAGCATCGGCGGACCGGAGGGCGCATGGCCGACCTCGTGCTGGTCGTCGAGGACGAAAAGGAGATCCGCGATCTCGTCCGCTACAACCTCGAACGGGCCGGCTTTCGCGTGGCGCTGGCGGCCGACGGCGAGGAGGGGCTCGAGCGCATCTACGCCGCGCGCCCCGAGGCGGTGATCCTCGACCTCATGCTTCCCGGGCGCAGCGGCCTCGAGGTGCTGCGCGAGCTGCGGGGCGAGCCGGCGACGCGCGACCTGCCCGTGCTGGTGCTGACCGCCCGCGCGACCGAGATGGACAAGCTGCTGGGCTTCGAGCACGGAGCGGACGACTACCTCACGAAGCCCTTCAGCCCGCGCGAGCTGGTGGCGCGCATCCAGGCCCTGCTGCGGCGCGCCCGCCCGGAGCGGGCGCCCGGCCTCGTGGAAGTGGGCCTCCTTCGCATCGATCCCGCCGCGCGCGAGGCCAGCTTTCGCGGCCGCACCCTGGCGCTGACGCCGCGCGAGTTCGACCTGCTCGCGTTCCTCGCGCGCCACCCGGGCCGCGTGCATTCGCGGGAGGAGCTGCTGCGCAAGGTGTGGGGCTACGACTACGTCGGCGAGACGCGGACGGTGGACGTGCACGTGCGCCGCCTGCGGGCGAAGCTGGGCGAGCGGCAACGTCTCATCGCGACCGTGACGGGAGCCGGCTACAAGCTGGTCCCGCCGGGATCGGGACCGGACCGTCCGTGAGCGCGTCCCTGCGGCTGCGGCTGTTCATGGGCCAGGCCCTGGTGGTCGTGGTGGCCCTCGCCCTCATGGCCTTGCTCGCGGCCCGGCAGCAGCGCGCCTGGGTGGTGGAGCGCACCGCGGAGTCGCTCGAGCGCGCGGCGGACCGCGTTCGCCACGAGCTGCCCGCGGAGGCGGACTGGGAGGCGCTGGCCGAGCGCACGGGCACGGCGCTCGGCTACCGGGTGACGCTCATCGACCGCGCGGGCCGCGTGCTGGGCGACACGGAGGTGCCCCCCGCGCGGCTCGGGGCGGTCGAGAACCATGCCGGGCGACCGGAGGTGCGGGCGGCCCTCGCGGGGCGCGTCGGCCGCGCCCTGCGCCACAGCCACACGCTCGGCGAGGATCTCGAGTACCTGGCCATCCCGGCCCTGCCGGGCAGCCGGGTGGCGGTGGTGAGGCTCGCCGAGCCCCTCGTGGTCCTGCGCGAGCTGGACGCCTCCCTGCTTCGCATCTCGCTCGCGGCGGCAGCCCTGGCGTTGCTCCTCTCGGTGCCCCTGGGGCTGTGGGTGACCGGACGCCAGGCGAGACGCATCCGCGAGCTGGCGGCGGTGGCGAGGCGGCTCGGCGCCGGCGCCAGCCGGGTGCGCGCCCGCGAGCAGCCGGACGACGAGCTGGGTCGGCTCGGGCGGGCCATGAACGAAATGGCCGCCGAGGGCCGGGCCCGGCTGGATGCGCTCGAGCGCGACCGCGACGAGCGCGAGCAGATCCTCGCCCACCTGCGCGACGGGGTGGCCCTGCTGGATGGCGAGGGGCGCGTCATCCGGATGAACCGGAGCTGCGCCGCGCTGCTCGGCGCTCCGCTGCCGGCCGAGCCCGGGACGCCCTACGCCGAGTACGTCCGCTCGCCCGAGCTGGACGATCTGGTGCGCGCGGCCCGCTGGGAGGAGCGCACGGTCGAGAAGGAGCTGCGGCTCTGGACGCCGGGCCAGCGCCTGGTCCACGCCACGGCCACGCCGCTGGCCGCCGCTGGGGAAGGCGCCCTGCTCCTGGTGCTGCACGATCTGACCGAGGCGGAGGCCCTGAACCGGATACGCCAGGATTTCGTGGCCAACGTGTCGCACGAGCTGCGCACTCCCCTGACGTCGATGCGTGGCTACGCGGAGACCCTGCTGGACGGCGGACTGGACGATCCGGAGAACCGCGAGGCGTTCGTGCGGGTGATCCGGGACCAGGCGGTGCGCCTCGAGGCGATCGCGGAGGACCTGCTCACCCTGGCGGGGCTCGAGCGGCCCGGGGCGAAGCTGAACCTCGAGCGGCTCGACCTGCGCGAGCTCGTGGCCGCCCAGGTCGCCGCCTTCCGCCCGCGCGCCGACCAGCAGGGACTCTTCCTCGCCCTCGACCCGGGAGAGGCGGTTCGCGTCACCGCCGACCGCGGGCTCCTCGAGCAGCTCCTGGCCAACCTGCTCGACAACGCGCTGAAGTACACCGAGCGGGGCGGAGTGCGGGTTCGCCTGGGCGAGGCCGGGCCCCGCGTGTGGGGCGAGGTCGAGGACACGGGCAGCGGCATCCCCGAGACGGACCTGCCGCGCATCTTCGAGCGCTTCTACCGGGTGGACAAGGCGCGCTCAAGGGAGAAGGGGGGAACGGGGCTCGGACTCTCGATCGTCAAGCACATCGCCGCGCTCCACGGCGGAGAGGTGAGCGTCCGCAGCCGCCTCGGCACCGGCAGCACGTTTCGCTTCGAGCTGCCGCGCGAGCCCGCCGGGCCGCCGGCCTGAGCCGCTCCGCTCGCCGCGGGCGCCACCGGCGCTCCCCGGGCGCCCGGCTCGAGCCGCCGCTATTTCCTCCCTTTTCATCCGGCGGAAACCGCGCCGTAACGCGCGCCGGAATCCAATCGAGGTGTGGACCACACCTCGGAGCGACGGCCAAGCGGCGGACCGACCCTGCCGTTCGCGGGCCCGGGTCCGTCCGCTCCCGGCCGGCTCGCCCTCGTCTCCCCGGCGCGGAGGCCGCGGGCCTGGGCCGGCGTCCCCCGCGACATCCTCGCCGCGGAAGCTCCCGAGCGAGCGAAACCCCGGCCGCGCAGAGCCCCACCCCGTCCGGCGGCCGCCTCTGGACGACGAGAGAGGAGAACCATGGCACACCGCGCTTGGTCCCTGGCTGCGGTCTTGATCCTCGCGACTCCCTGTGCGGCCCAGGTCCAGACGAGCCCCCCGAGCGGCTCGGAAGGCCCGAGCTCGCCCCCGCCCGCCGTCCAACCGGCCCCGCCCGACTTCCCGCGCGGGAAGATCAGCGGCTACATGTTCGGCGACTACTACTACAACGTGGACGGGAATCCGACGCACGTCTACGACGCGAACGGAGCGGACCTGGGACAGACGAACATCGACGGGAAGAACTCCATCACCAAGGATCTGAACGGGGTGCAGCTGCGCCGCGCCTACTTCCAGCTCGACAACGATCTGAACGTGCGCTTCTCCACGCGCTTCCGGCTGGAGGCGGACGGCAAGTCGCTCACCTCGGACGGCAAGATCGGCGTGGCGGTGAAGGCCGCCTACATTCAGGCCCGCAGCCTCGTCCCCCGCGGGGACTTCTTCTTCGGCGTGCTCTCCACGCCCACCTTCGAGAACTCGGAGGAGTTCTGGGCCTACCGGGCGATCGAGAAGACCCTGGTGGACTTCCGCGGCCTGGTCCCCTCCGCCGACCTGGGCGTCGAGCTGAAGGGCTTCGTGGACCCGAATCACCACCTGGGCTACTCGGCCATGATCGGCGACGGCCCGGGCCAGAAGGTGGAGAACGACCGCTTCAAGCGCTACTACCTGTCGCTGCCGCTCCGCTTCGGCGACCTCCGCCTCGAGCCCTACGTGGACTACCAGCCCATCCGCGTCACGGCGGCGGCGATCAACAACGACCAGGCCACCTACAAGGTCTTCGCCGGCTACGACCTCCATCGGGGCGCGCTCGGCGTCGAGGCGGTGGATCGGGTGGACCACGAAGGCGCGTCGCCCAATCAGGAGCCGCGCGGCCTCTCGATCTTCGCGCGCGGCACGGCCACCACGACGCTCGGGGCGTTCGCGCGCGTCGACTTCTGGGAGCCCGACAAGCGGAATCCCAACCGCGTCGATTCCCAGTTGTGGATCGCGGGGCTGGATTGGGCTCCCTACAAGGACGTGCACGTGATGCCCAACTTCGAGGCCACCCAGTACACGGCCCAGGGCAGCGGCGTGGTGCCCGCGCACCACGATCTGCAGGCCCGCGTGACCTTCTACTACAAGTTCAGCGGACCCCACTCATGAGCCCGCGAGAAAGGATGACGCGCATGACCACGACCTTCCGGCACCCGGCGCGAGGCGCCGCTCGGATCCTGCTCGCGACCGCCGCGCTGGGCGCGGTCCTGGCGGCCGGCGCCGCGGCCCAGAGCCTCACCGGGGCGGGCGCCACGTTCCCGTACCCCATCTACTCGAAGTGGTTCGATGCCTACCGGCAGAAGACCGGGGTGACCATCAACTACCAGTCGATCGGCAGCGGAGCCGGCATCGAGCAGGTCAGGGCCGGCACCGTGGACTTCGGCGCCAGCGACGCGCCGCTCTCGAACGAGCGGCTCCGGGAGCTGCCTCGTCCGGTCGTCCATTTCCCCACGGTGGCGGGCGCCGTGGTGCTGGCCTACGACCTCCCCGGCCTCTCGGGGCAGCTCCGCCTGACCCCCGAGGTCCTGGCCGGCATCTACATGGGCAAGATCACGGCCTGGAACGACAAGCGCATCGCCGCGGCGAACCCCGGCTTGCGGCTCCCGACCGGCCCGATCCTGCCCGTCCACCGCGCCGACGGGAGCGGCACGACGAACATCTTCACCACCTATCTCTCGGCCGTGAGCACGGAGTGGAAGGAGCTCGTGGGGGCGAACACTTCGGTGAGCTGGCCGACCGGCGTGGGCGGCAAAGGCAACGAGGGCGTGGCGGGCCTCGTGCGCCAGACTCCGGGCGCCATCGGCTACGTGGAGCTGGCCTACGCGAAGCAGAACCGCCTCCCCGTCGCGCTCCTGCGCAACCGCGCGGGCCGCTTCCCGGAGCCCTCCCTGGCCTCCACCACGGCGGCAGCCACGGGCGCCGCCGCCCTGCTCGCCAAGGACGTGCGCACGCCCATCGTGAACTCGCCCGACCCCGACGCCTGGCCGATCGCGGGGCTCACGTTCCTGCTCGTCTACCGGGACCAGAAGGACCCGGCGAAGGGCCGGGCCCTGGCCGAGTTCATCCAATGGGCGATGCACGATGGCCAGGGAATGGTCGAGGCGCTCGACTACGCGCCCCTGCCCGAGTCGGTCGTGAAGGTGAACGAGGCCAACCTGCGCAAGCTGACGTCCGGCGGCAAGCTCCTTCTGGCCGGGAGCTGAGCCTGCACGCGGTCGTGGCATGAGTGACGCGCTGGCGGCGGATCGGCGGGGGGCAGGCCCTCCGCGGTTTCGCCGTGCCTGGGCCCTGGCGCGTCCCCGGCTGCACGCCGACGATCTCTACCGGATGGGGCTCGCCTCCCTCGCCCTGCTCGTCTTCGCCGTCGTCGCCCTCATCGTCTTCGAGTCGACTCGCGGCGCGTCGGCCTCGCTGCGCGCCTTCGGCTGGCGTTTCCTCGTCTCGACGGACTGGGACCCCGTGCGCGGGACGTTCGGCGGCCTGCCGTATGTCTACGGCACGGTGGTCTCGTCGGCCATCGCCATGCTGCTCGCCGTGCCCCTGGGCATCGGCGCCGCGATCTTCCTCGCCGAGCTGGCGCCGCGCCGCCTGGGAGGCGCCGTGGCCTTCCTCGTGGAGCTGCTGGCCTCGATTCCGAGCATCGTCTACGGCATCTGGGGCCTGTTCGTGCTGGCCCCCTTCCTGCGCACCGCCGTCGAGCCCTGGCTGACCACGCATCTGGGCTTCCTCCCGCTCTTCCAGGGATTTCCCTTCGGCATCGGCATGCTGAACGCGGGCATCGTGCTGGCGATCATGGTGGTGCCCACCATCGCCTCCATCAGTCGCGAGATCCTGCTCTCGACCCCCGGGGCGCTCCGGCAGGCGGCACTCGCTCTGGGGGCGACGCGCGTCGAAGCCATCGCGGAAGTCGTGGGAGCGGCCCGCCCGGGCATCCTGGGGGCGGCCATCCTCGCCCTGGGCCGCGCGCTGGGGGAGACGATGGCCGTGACCATGGTGATCGGGAACACGAACCGCATCTCGGCCTCGCTGCTGGCGCCGGGAGCGACCATGGCCAGCGTCATCGCCAACGAATTCACCGAGGCCACGGGGAAGCTCTACCTGTCCGCCCTCATCGAGATCGCGCTGGTGCTGTTCCTGCTCACGCTGCTCGTGAACGCCGCGGCGCGGGTGCTCGTGCACTGGGCCGGCGGAGGGAGGCGCGATGTCGCGGCCGCGGCCTGATTCCCCCGCGCGGCTCGTGCCGCGCCCGCCCGCGCTCCGCCGCCGCCTGTGGAACGCGGCGGCGCAGGTCGCCTGCTGGCTCGCGGGCGCGAGCGTGGTGCTCCCCCTGGCGCTCATCGTCTGGCACCTGCTCGCGAAGGGGCTGCCGTCGTTGAGCTGGGCCTTCTTCGTGCGCCTGCCCAAGCCGGTGGGCGAGCCGGGCGGGGGCATGGCCAACGCCATCGCCGGCACCCTCGTGCTGACCGGGCTCGGGGCCCTGCTGGCCGTGCCCGTGGGCGTGGGCGCGGGCGTGTGGCTCGCGGAGTACGGGCGTGGGCGGCTCGCCGCGCTCGTGCGCTACACGGCGGACGTGCTGGCGGGCGTTCCCTCGATCGTGGTCGGGGTCGCGGCCTACGGCCTGGTCGTCGTGCCGATGGGACGCTTCTCGGCGCTCGCCGGGGGGGTGGCGTTGGCCGTTCTCATGCTGCCCACCATCGTACGGGCCACGGAGGAGGTGGTGCGGCTGGTGCCGCATTCCTACCGCGAGGCGGCCCTCGCCCTCGGGGCTCCGCGCTGGCGGGCCGTCCAGCAGGTGATCGTTCCCTCGGCCTCGGCCGGGATCGTGACCGCGATCCTCCTGGCGCTGGCGCGCGCGGCGGGGGAGACCGCGCCGCTCCTGTTCACGGCGCTGGGCAACCGCTTCTGGTCCCTGAGCCTCGACCAACCCATCGCCTCCCTGCCCGTGTTCATCTACGACTATGCGCGGGCGCCCTACGAGGACTGGAACCGGCAGGCCTGGACGGGTGCCTTGGTCCTGCTGCTCCTGGTCGCCCTGCTCTCGGCCCTCCTGCGCCTCGCCGTGCGGCGCCTGCCGGGAAGGAGTTGAGATGCCCACGCTGGAGACCCCGCCCCCCCTCCGGACCGAACTGCCCCCGCCGCGGGCCGAGGTTCCGCCGGTCCCCGCGGAACCGGGGGCCGCGGCCGCCGAGCCACGCATCGTCGTGCGCGACTTCGATCTCTGGTACGGGAGCCAGCAGGCCCTCAAGCGCATCTCCCTGGAGGTGCCGAGCCACAGCGTCACGGCGATCATCGGCCCGTCGGGCTGCGGGAAGAGCACGCTGCTGCGCGCCTTCAACCGGATGAACGACCTCATCCCCGGCGTGCGGGTCCGGGGCGAGATCCGGGTCTCGGGCGTGGACGTTCACGCCCCGTCCACGGACGTGGTCGAGCTGCGCCGGCGCGTGGGCATGGTCTTCCAGCGGCCCAATCCCTTCCCCAAGAGCATCTTCGACAACGTGGCCTTCGGGCTGCGCCTGCTCGGCCTGCGCGATCGTGGCGAGCTGGAGGCCCGGGTCGAGGCCAGCCTGCGCCGGTCGGCGCTGTGGGAGGAGGTGCGCGACCGCCTGGGCTCCAGCGCGCTCCAGCTCTCCGGCGGCCAGCAGCAGCGGCTCTGCATCGCCCGGGCGCTGGCCGTGGAGCCCGAGGTGCTGCTCATGGACGAGCCGGCTTCGGCGCTGGATCCCACGGCGACCGCGCGCATCGAGGAGCTGGCGCTCGAGCTGAAGTCGCGCTACACGATCGTGGTGGTCACCCACAACATGCAGCAGGCCGCCCGCATCTCGGACCGGACGGCCTTCATGCTCGTCGGCGAGCTGGTGGAGACCGACGAGACCCGGAGGATCTTCACCCGGCCGCGGCAGAAGCTCACCGAGGATTACATCACCGGGCGCTTCGGCTAGTGTTCGGGCCCGGGCGGGGCCGGAGCCGGCGGCCCGGGAGAGAGGAGCGGATGGAGCGGCATTTCGAACGCGAGCTGGAGGGCCTCAAGGAGCAACTGCTCCTGATGGGCGGCCGCGCCGAGAGCATCGTCCTCAAGTCGGTCGAGGCGCTGCGCCGGCTCGACGTCGCCCTGGCGCGCGAGATCTACGAGGACGACAAGGTCGTCGATCGCATGGAGAACGACATCGACGAGCGCTGCCTGCGCCTGCTGGCCCTGCAGCAGCCGATGGCCCGCGACCTGCGCTTCATCACCGCCGCCCTCAAGATCAACAACGACCTCGAGCGGGTGGGCGACCACGCGGTGAACATCGCCGGCGGCGTCCTGCGCCTGGCCGGGCAGCCGCTCCTCAAGCCGCTCGTGGACATCCCGCGCATGGCCGCCCTCGCCAGCGGCATGCTGCACGAGGCGCTCGACGCCTTCGTGCGCCGGGACGCCGGCACGGCCCGGCGCCTGGTGCGGCGAGACGACGACGTGGACGCTCTGAACCACCAGGTGTTCCGCGAGCTGATCACCTTCATGATCGAGGACCCCACGACCATCAGCCGGGCGACGGAGCTGATCCTGGTGGCGCGCAACCTGGAGCGCGTGGCGGACCTGGCCACGAACATCGGCGAGGAGGTCGTCTTCATCGCCGAGGCCCGGGTGATCAAGCACCATCCGGAGGAGGTGGATCCCAAGGGGGGCGCCGCCTGGTCCTGAAGGCGGCCGTCGGGCTCAGTCCTCCAGCCTTCCCGAGCGCTCGCGCTTCCTGAGCGCCGCGCGCCGCTTGCCGGCGAGCCGCTCCTCGACCGCGGCCCGCGTGGGCTTCGTCGCCCGGCGCGGCCTGGGGCGGCGGGCGCGGCGCCGCAGCTCCTCGAGCACGCGGGCGAGCGCCTGCTCGCGATTCCGCCACTGCGAGCGGCTCTCCGTGGCGATGCGCAGGATGCCGGTCGGCAGGTGGCGGACCCGCACGCTGGACTCGACCTTGTTCTTCTTCTGGCCGCCCGGGCCCGACGAGCGGAAGGGCGTGATCTCGCACTCCTTGGCCAGGCGCTCGAGTTCGGGCCGGTGGGCCATGGCGATGGCTCGGGCGGCTAGGCGAGGCCGCCGAGCAGGCCGCAGACCCGCCCGGCCAGGAGGTGCTCGAGCGCGCTCCTGTCCGGCGCCTCGAGCACGATGAAGTCGCTCTCGCCCGGAGCCGGGAGCAGCAGGAGCTGGCGCTCGTTCCACAGGATCCGGCTCAGCAGGACGTGACCCGAGAGCCGCACGGCGTACGGCGCCGAGGGCTCGAGCGGCCAGGTGCGGCGCGTGAGCACGACGACTCTCCCCGCCGGCAGGGCGTCGCGCACCCGCCGCACGCCGGCTTCAGAGAGCCGATAGGCGAAGGGGCGCGCGAGGACCTCGGCCACCGGGGGCTCGGCAGCGATGGCGTGCGTGGCGATCACGCGTGGGACCGCGCGCGCGGCCTCGCCCGGATCCGCCCCCTCCTCGAGTTCGGGGACGAGCACCTGCGCCGTGGGCGACGGGCGTGCGAGCGCCCTCGTCTCGAAGAGCGGGGGGGTTGGCGCGATGGGCTGGCCTGGAGGCTTCGCCCGCTCGAGGGGCTCGAGGGATCGCGAACCCACCGGCAGGGGCTGAGTGGCGGGCCTCGCGAGGCTCGCGGCGGACTCGGCGGCGGTCCGCTCCTGGGCCTCCCCCGACCGCGAGAGCGGGGACGGCTCCCGGCCGGGCGACGAGAGCGCGGGGTGGCGCAGCAGCTCGGAGAGGACTCCCACGGCGCGCGCGGTCTGGACGGGGTCCGAGCGCTTGCCGAGGGCGGCCCAGGCCAGGTAGATGCGCGGGTCGTCACGCAGGGCTTCCGCGAGGCGCCTGGCCAGCGCCTCGTGTGGCGCCTTCGCGCCGCTCTCGAGCTGGGAGATGTACGAAGCCGAGCTGATCCTGAGGCCGGCGGCCAGAGCGACGTCCCGAACGGTGAGCCCCAACTCGACGCGGCGCCTGCGCATGTGTCCGCCCACCGGGTGCGCGGTGGGCTTTGCTGGGCGGCCGCGGCCCTGCGCGGTCATGGCATTCACGACCGAGACGTTAGCTCCCGCACGATTTGTTTGCTACAGGGATCAAAAGCCACCCTTGACTTGTGAGCTTGATTGATCTCATTGCCTCGCGCGAGTGCGCGGCTCGAGGCTCGTCTCGGCGACTGCTCATGATTGGCAAGTAACATGCGACCAGACTAGATCACAAAGCCACAGGCCAGCAACGTCACGGCTGCCTGGTCGCCGGGCGACGACTAAGCCATCTCCTTGTCCGGCAACGTGCTCATTGCCGGCGACTGACCCGCGCCGGGACTCGCTCCGCCCTTCCCGATCTTCCGCCTTGTCGAGTGTTCCCACAGGGCCTCCGCATCCGCGCCTCGCTGGCTTGCTGACCTTCCGGTCGGCACCCTAGACTGCGCCAACCTCGCGACACCGGATCGTCTTCATCCCCGAGAGGACTCCCCATGCGGCCCATCCTCCCAGTCACCGTGGCACTCTGCGCCGGCCTGGCCTCGCTCCCGGCCAGCGCGCGGCTCGCGGCGGCGGCGCCCTCGCCTGCCGTCGCGTCCGCGGGGGCCCGGGCCGAGGTGCGCATCACGCCGCGAATGCTGCCGGTGGAGAAGCACGTGCTCCCGAACGGCCTCGTCGTGCTCACCCACGAGGACCACTCGGTCCCCGCGGTCACCTTCTGGCAGTGGTACAAGGTCGGCTCGCGCGACGAACGCCCCGGCATCACGGGCATCTCCCACTTCTTCGAGCACATGATGTTCGACGGCTCGAAGCACGTCCCGCCGAAGGACTACGACCGTATCCTCGAGGGGAACGGCGGCTACTCGAACGCCTTCACCGACCGGGACATGACCGCGTACTTCGAGGAGATCGCCTCCGCTCGGCTGGGCGTCGTGCTCTTCCTCGACTCCGACCGGATGGCCTCGCTCTCCCTGCTGCCGGAGCAGCTCCAGAGCGAGATCGAGGTGGTCAAGGAAGAGCGCCGGCTCCGCACCGACAACGACATCGCGGGTATGCTGGACGAGCAGCTCTATGCGACCGCCTTCGAGGCATCGCCGTACCACTGGCCGGTCATCGGCTGGATGGGGGACCTGAACCGCATTCGCCGCGAGGACATGCTCGAGTACTTCCGCATCCACTATGCCCCCGACAACTGCATCCTCGTCCTGACCGGCGACTTCGAGACCAAGGCGGCCCTCGACAGCATCCGTGCCTACTTCGGCGGGATCCCCCGCCAGCCCGTCCCGCCCCAGCCGCCGGACTCGGAGCCCGAGCAGCGCGGCGAGCGCCGGGCCCAGGTGCACTATCCGGCGCAGAACGTGTCGCTGGACCTGGGCTACAAGGCCCCCGATCTCCGCAGCCACGACGTGCCGACGCTGGAGATCCTGTCGCGCATCCTCTCGGACGGGGAGTCGTCGCGCCTGCACCGCGCGCTGGTCTACGACCAGGAGATCGCCCTCGGCGTCACCACCTCGTTCCAGCCCCACCTGGATCCCACGCTCTTCGAGGTCTTCGTCGAGCTGAAGCCGGGGAAGAGCGGGGCGGAGGGGGAGAGGTCGGTCTCCGACGTCCTCGGCCGACTGGCCCGCGAGGGCCCGACGCCCCGTGAGCTGCAGAAGGCGAAGAACCTGCTCGAGGCGGACTTCGTGAAGGAGCTCAAGACGAACAACGGAGTGGGCTTGACGCTCGGCTACTACGAGCACCTCTTCGGCGACTACCGCGAGATGTTCCATGCCATGGACCGCATCCAGGCGGTCACGGCCGAAGACTGCAAGCGCGTCGCCCGGCGGATCTTCGATCCGCTGCGGCTGACCGTCGTGACCCTGGTGCCCGAGTCGGCCGCCGGCTCGGGCCCCGGCCAGCCCGGAGCCGAGCGATGAGGGCGACCCGGGCGATCCTGGGATTGGGCGTGGCGGTGGTGCTGGCCGCGCCTGCTCTCGCCGAGCCGCTCGAGCTGCCGCCGACGACGAAGGTCGTCCTGCCCGACGGGCTCACCGTCTTCGTCGTTCCGGAGCATCGGCTGCCGCTCGTGGAGTTCCGGCTCGTGGCGCGCGCGGGCTCCGTGGACGACCCGCCGGGGAAGGAGGGGCTGGCGAGCCTCACCGCGGAGCTGCTCACGCAGGGCGCGGGCCGGCGCGACGCGCAGCAGGTCGCCGAGGACATCGCCTTCGTGGGGGGATCGCTGGAGGCCTCCGCCTCGGCGGAGCAGCTCGCCGTGAGCTGCGAGGTGCTGACCAAGGACTTCGCCGTCGGGCTCGAGCTCTTCCGCGACGCCATCGTGAGCCCGACCCTGCCGGAGGCCGAGTTCGCCCGCAAGCGCGCCGAGACGCTCGGGGCGCTCGCGGCCCTGAAGGACGATCCCAGCGAGGTGGCCGACGTGGAGCTGGATCCGTTCCTCTGGGGCTCGAGTCCCCTGGGCCACCCGGCCATCGGCTGGACGAGGTCCGTCACCGCCCTCACGCGCGCGGACGTCGTCGCCTTCCATCGCCGCTTCGTCACGCCCGACCGCGCCTGGCTCGCGGTGGTGGGGGACGTGGATCCGCAGCGGGTGGTGGCGGCGCTCCGGCGGGCGTTCGCGGAATGGCGCCGCCCGGCGGAGAAGCCTCTGGCGGCCCGCGAGGGCGTGCCCGAGGAGGGGCCACGGCAGATCCTGATCGTGAGCAAGCCCGAGGTCACGCAGACCCAGTTCCGCTTCGGCGGCCCCGGCGTGGCCCGCGACGATCCCGACTTCTACGCCCTCTCGGTGGCGAACACGATCCTGGGCGGCGGCTTCGCCTCGCGGCTCGTGGACGAGCTGCGGGTGAACCGCGGGCTCACCTACGGGATCCACAGCGCCTGGGAGATGTTCCGCGACGCGGGCGCGTTCGAGATCAGCAGCTTCACGAAGAACGCCTCGCTCCGGCAGGCGGTGGACGCCACGCTGGGCGAGGTGCGCAAGCTGGCGGCCCAGGGGCCTACCGCCGCCGAGGTGGAGAAGGCGAAGCGCTACCTGACGGGGCAGTTCCCCCTCGGCCTCCAGGCCCCCGACGCCCTGGCGGCGCAGATCCTGGACGTGGCCTTCTACGATCTGCCACCCGACTACCTGGAGAGGTACAGCGAGCGCATCGACGCGGTGACCCTGGACGAGGTGAGGCGCGTGCTGGAGAAGCGTCTCCACGCCGACGAGCTGAGACTGCTGGTGGTCTCGAATCCCGAGACGGCGAAGAAGGCGCTCGCGGGGCTGGGACCGATCCGGGTGAAGGAGATGGAGTAGGCGCGGCGGAGGGCCGCGCGGCGACCGAGGATCCCGAGCGGCCTGCCCCGCGCGAAAGGCGGCGCGCCCCCGGCGCGCCGCCTTGTCGTGGGCTCGCGGTCAGGGCAGCGGCCGGACCGGCGGGATCAGGCCGGGCGCATCCAGCGCCCCGAGGAATCGATAGGCCAGGCCGATCGACACCCGACGGTCACGGGAGTAGTACGACGACAGCGGCAAGCCCAAGGAGTTGTCCCGGGTCTGGGACTCCTGGTAGGAGGCGGAGACCTGGACGTGGTCCTCCACGTACCAGCCGAGCTGCAGGATATAGAGGGTCGTCCAGTTGTTCTGCGTGAACGAGGAGCCCCCGCGGGGCCGGAAGTACGTCCTGGAGTGGATGAGCCTCGCGCTGGCCAGCCAGCGATCCGCCACCAGCCACGTGGCGTTGCCCTGCGAGGCCGCCGCGAGTCCCCTCTCGCCGCGGCGCACGGGGGCCGTCACCTCCGAGGTGAGATCGAACTGCCACCGCCAGCCCAGCGGCAGGTGGTACTCCACGCTTCCGCCCAGGTTCAGCTGGTCGAGGGTCACGGTGTTTCGTACCGCGTCCCAGCTGGCGGAGTGGGACGTGAGCGTGTCGTTCACGTAGAACCAGATGTCGTCGCGCGAGTCGAGTCGCTCGATGTCGGTCACGTGCCGCGCCTGGACGACGGGGCCGACGAACCAGCCGCGCTGCCGCAGGGTCCGGTAGAAGTAGCCCTCGTTGGCCCGCAGCACGCTGTAGGGATCGAAGCCGCGCTCGCCCAGGGCTCCGTCTTCGCGCAGGACGCGCTCGACGTCACGCCAGAAGTAGCGGTCCGGGCGGTCGTGCGGATCGCCGTAGAAGGGCGCGACGTAGTAGAGCGCTGCCAGCTTCTCCCGCGCTCCCTTCGACAGCGGGCGCGTGAGCGCGCCGATCGCGCGCAGCCGCTCTTCCAGAACGTAGACGTCGTAGATCACCGTGGCGTCGCGCACTCGCCCCACGCCCGCCGAGCCTTCGAGGGTGAGGTTGTAGTCGTAGGCATGGATGTTCTGCCGGCGGGTGTCGACCGCGGTGCTCCTCGCGGGCACGACGATCTCGTTGCGCAGGTCGCTGCGAGTCCAGGCCTGGGCGAATGCGCTCGTCGCCCTGGCCGAGAGGCCGAGGCCGACGGGCGTCGCCCAGGGATAGGCCCGGACCGATCCGGAGAGGTTCCAGGATTCGTCGACTTCCTGCTGGTGCGACTGCATGTGCTGGGTGGAGCCGACGACGAACTGATCCTGCTTCACGTCACGGTCGAGGGTCGCGCCGGCCAGGGCGAGCGAGAGCGAGAGGAGAAGGGGGTCGGAGTCCCGCGCGACGAGCAGGCTCGGCGCGAGGTTCGAGGCGGCGTAGGTCTGCCGGACCTGGGCCGGCGCGATGCTTGCATAGGCCCAGTCTCCGAGGAAGCTGGCGCTGAGGGTTCCGCTCCGCCAGTAGTGGTCGGGGATGCGAAAGTCGGAGAACGGATCGGCGAGGGCGAGCGCGGGCAGGGCGAGGAGCAGGATCGCGACGGGGGTGAGACGCTTCACGAGCGGCCTCCTTCCGAGCATGTGCTGGGGAGCACAATGGACGCGGCCACGGTAGCACCGGGCGGGCGGGCGGGAAACCATCCTTTCGGCGCCCTGTGCTAGCTTGTCGGCCCCGATGACTCCACCGTCCGAGCCGTCTCCACCCCCGCCGCCCGCGTCCGCGCCTCCGCGCGAGCCGCTGGCTGCTCGTGGAACTCCTGGCGCAGCCGGCGGGCGGGGAGGCTCGAGGCTCCCGGGCAACGTCGTCGCCCTGGGGTTCGTCTCGCTCCTCACCGACGTCTCCACCGAGATGATCGTCCCGGTCCTGCCGCTCTTCGTGGTCGGGGTGCTCAAGGCCTCCCTGGCCAGCGTGGGGGTGATCGAAGGCGTGGCCGAGAGCACGGCCGCGCTCATGCGCCTCGGCTCGGGCTGGCTCTCGGATCGCATCGGCCGGCGCAAGCCGTTCCTCTTCTTCGGCTATGGCCTCTCGGCCGTGGCCAAGGCCGCGCTGGGCGTCGTGCTCTCCTGGCCGATGGTGCTGGCCCTGCGCTTCGCGGATCGGGTGGGCAAGGGCCTGCGCAATCCGCCACGCGACGCGCTCATCGCGGACTCGGTGCCGGCCGTCTCCCTGGGCCGCGCCTTCGGCTTCCATCGTGCCCTCGACACGCTCGGCGCGGCGATCGGTCCCCTCGTGGCCTTTCTGCTGCTGCGTGCCTTCCCGGGAGGCTTCCGTCGCATCTTCCTCCTCTCCGCCGTGCCCGCGGCTCTCTCGCTCGCCGTGCTGGCCGCGTTCGTGTGCGCGCCTCGCCCCGAGACGCCCCGTGCGGCGGCCGTGCGCGCGCGCGGGATCCGCGGGCTCGGCGGGCCGTTCCGCCGCTTCCTCGCCGTGGCGGGAGTCTTCTCGCTCGCCAACTCCAGCGTGGCCTTCATGCTCCTGCTCGCGGCCGACCGCACGCACGGCGCCGGCTTCACGAGCGCGCAGGTGACGCTCGTGTACCTCGCCTACAACGTCATCTACGCCGCGCTCTCCTGGCCGGTGGGCGAGCTGTCGGACCGCGTCGGGCGGCGGTCGATCCTGCTCGCCGCCTACCTCCTCTACGGCGCGCTCTACGGCCTGCTGGCCTGGCGAGCGGGATCGGCCTTCGTGATCGCGGCCTTCGTGCTGCTCGGCCTGCACAGCGCCATGCTCGAGGCCACGCAGCGCAGCATGCTCGGGGACCTGGTCGAGCCCGGGAAGCGGGGCACGGCCTACGGCCTCTACTACACGGTGATCGGCGTCGGGCTCCTGCCGGCGAGCATCCTGGGCGGCGCTCTCTGGGACCGCTTCGGTCCGCGCGTGCTCTTCGCCGCGGACGCGGCCCTCGCCCTGCTCGCGGGGCTGCTGTTCGCGGTGCTCCTGCCCGCCCGCGGGGAGTACATTGACCGTCATGCCGACCCTGCGTGAGCTGGGCGAATTCGAGGTCCTGCGCCTCCTGACCGCGGCGCGCGGGGCGGGGCCGGCGGGCGCGACCCTCCCGGGGGCTCCTGCCGCGGGGATCGTGCTCGATGCTGGCGACGACGCGGCGGTCCTGCGCGTCGCGCCTGGTCTCGACCTCGTGGCCACCACCGACGCCTTTGTGGAGGGCGAGCACTTCCTCGGAGCCTGGTCCTCGCCCCGCGAGGCGGGCGCGCGGCTGGCGGAGGCGAACCTCAGCGACCTCGCGGCCATGGCCGCGGTGCCGCGCTGGGCCCTGCTCGCGATCGGGGCGCGCGGCGATTCCGCGGCCGAGGAGCTGATCCAGTTTCAATCCGGCCTGGCGGCGGCGCTGGCGGCGGCCGGCGCCGCGCTGGTGGGGGGCAACCTGACCGCGGTGAGCGGGGCCGAGTGGTTCTCGCTGGCCCTGCTGGGGGAGCGCGAGCCCGCTGGCGGCTGGACGCGCGGAGGGGCGCGCCCCGGCGATCTGCGGGCGGTGAGCGGGCACGTCGGCCGCGCCGGCGCGGCTCTTCGTCTGGTGCGCGCGCTCGGCGAAGGCGCGCGGGCGCCCGAGTGGGCGCCTCTGCTCGCGGCCTGGCTCGTCCCCCGGGCGCGCGTCGGCCTCGCGCGAGCCCGGCGCCGGACGGGCGCGGTCACCGCCGCGACCGACGTCTCGGACGGCTTCGCCGGCGATCTCGCCCACCTGTGCGAGGCGAGCGGCGTGGGAGCGGAGGTGGAGGAGAGCGCCTGGCCGCAGGATTCGCTGATCGAGCGGGCGGCGGCGGTCCTCGGCCTCGATCCCGCGGCCGTTCGCTTCGGCCCCAGTGACGATTACGAGCTGATCCTGGCGATCGCTCCCGCGGGCCGCGAGGAGTGCGAGAGGGTCGCCGCCGCGGCGGGGGTGCCCCTGGCGTTCGTCGGGCGCTTCGGCGGGGCGCCGGCGAGGCTCGCTCTGCGGGCGCGCGCCTCGGCCGGGGGTGCGGCCGGCGCGACGCGGCCGTTGCCCGGCACGGGATACGACCACTTCGGCGCCTGAAGGGCGCCACCCGCGCACTCGGCCGCCCGATCGCTCGGCTCGCGAGGCTCGCCGCGCGCCG
>JAWOLC010000142.1:0-18086 GCA_033853925.1 Candidatus Eiseniibacteriota bacterium | reverse complement strand
GCCGGCCGCCGCCCGGCCTCAGCCCGTGCCCGCGGGGTCCGCGCCGCCCGCGCCGGCTCCTCCCGCCGTGCCGCCGACGCCGCTCAGCCCCGCGGTGCGCCGCCTGGTCGAGGAGCACGGTCTGGATCCCTCGCTCGTCGCGGCCACCGGTCGCGGCGGTCGCCTGCTCAAGGAGGACGTCCTGCGTCATCTCGAGCAGGCGGCGGTGCCGGTGGCGGAAGCCGCCGCCGAGCCCCTCGCCCCCGCGCCGCCTCGGCCGGCCGAGGCCTACGCTCCCGCGGCCGCGAGGGTCGTGGGGCCGGGGGAGCGGGCCGTGCCCATGAACCGCGTCCGCCAGCGCATCGCCGAGCGGCTCGTCGAGGCTCAGCACACCGCTGCGATCCTGACCACCTTCAACGAGGTGGACATGAGCGCGATCGTGGCGCTGCGCGCGCGCTGGCGCGAGGAGTTCGAGCGGAAGCACGGCGTGCGCCTGGGGCTGATGAGCTTCTTCGCCCGCGCCTGCGTGCTGGCGCTGGGCGAGGTGCCGGAGGTGAACGCCGAGATCCGCGGCGCCGAGATCGTCTACCACGATTTCGTGCACCTGGGCGTCGCCGTGCAGACCGATCGCGGCCTGGTGGTGCCCGTGATCCACGACGCGCACCGGCTCACCTTCGCGGAGATCGAGCGGGAGATCGCCCGCCTGGCCGGGAAGGCGCGCGAGCACCGGCTCTCGCTCGACGATCTGGCGGGCGGGACGTTCACCGTCTCGAACGGCGGCGTGTTCGGCTCCTTGCTGTCCACGCCGATCCTGAATCCGCCGCAGAGCGGCATCCTGGGCATGCACAAGATCGAGAAGCGCCCCGTCGTGGTCGGCGACCAGGTCGTCGTCCGGCCCATGATGTACGTGGCGCTCTCGTACGATCACCGGCTCGTGGACGGCGAGCAGTCCGTGACCTTCCTGGTGCGGGTGAAGGAGCGGCTCGAGGACCCCGAGCGCATGCTGCTGGACGTCTGAGGCGGCCTCGCCCCGCGGGCGCCCGCGTCCCCGGGCCCGCCGCGGGTGGCCGGCCGCGCCCGCGGAGGAATCCGCCACATGGCTGACCGCTTCGATCTCGTCGTCATCGGCTCGGGCCCCGGCGGCTACGTGGCCGCCATCCGGGCCGCCCAGCTCGGCATGCAGGTGGCCTGCGTCGAGAAGTACCCGAGCCTGGGCGGCACCTGCCTCAACGTGGGCTGCATCCCCAGCAAGGCGCTGCTCGATTCCAGCGAGCACCTCGCCTTCCTGCGCGAGCAGGCCGCGGCCCACGGGATCCGGGCCACGGCCGAGCTGGACCTGGCGACCATGATGAAGCGCAAGGAGCAGGTGGTGCGCGAGCTGACGCGCGGGGTCGAGACCCTCTTCCGCAAGAACGGCGTGACGCGCGTGACGGGGACCGCCCGCATCGCCGCGCCGGGGCGGGTCGAGGTGACGGGCGGGCCGGACGCCCGGACGCTGGCCACGGAGAGGATCCTGATCGCCACGGGGAGCAAGGCGGCCACGCTCCCCGGCATCGCCTTCGACGGCCGGCGCGTCGTCCATTCGACCGACGCGCTGGCGCTCCCGGAGGTGCCGAGGCGCCTGCTGGTCGTGGGCGCGGGCGCGATCGGCCTGGAGCTGGGCTCGGTGTGGCGACGCCTGGGCAGCGAGGTCCATGTGCTCGAGTTCATGGATCGGATCGTGCCGGGCATGGACCGGCAGAGCGGGCAGCTCCTGCAGCGGGCGCTGCAGCGGCAGGGCCTGACGTTCACCCTGGGCGCCTCCGCCGAGAGCGCGACGATCGCGGACGGACGCGTGCGGGTGACGGTGACGCGGGGCGCCGAGAAGACGGAGGAGGAGTGCGACGTGCTGCTCGTCGCGGTGGGGCGGAGACCGTACACGGAAGGGCTCGGCGCGCGCGAGCTGGGCCTGCGCCTCGACGAGAAGGGGCGCGTCCTCGTGGACGAGGCGTACCGCACGAGCGCGCCCGGGATCTGGGCGATCGGCGACGTCATCCCCGGACCGATGCTGGCCCACAAGGCCGAGGAGGAAGGCATCGCCGCCGTGGAGCGCATGGCCGGCCTGCCGGGGCACGTGGCGTACGAGTGCGTGCCGAGCGTGGTCTATACCTGGCCCGAGCTGGCGAGCGTCGGCCTGACCGAGGACGAGGCGCGGGCGCGCGGCGAGGTGGCCGTGGGCTCGTTCCCCTTCCTCGCCAACGGGCGGGCCAAGGCCATGGGGGAGAGGGACGGGCAGGTGAAGATCGTGGCGGATGCCCGGAGCGATCGCATCCTGGGGGCGCACATCCTCGGGCCGCGGGCCAGCGACCTGATCGCCGAGCTGGCGTTCGCCATGGAGATGGGCGCGAGCGCCGAGGACGTGGCCCGCTCCGTCCACGCCCACCCCACCCTGCCCGAGGCGGTGAAGGAGGCGGCGCTGGCGGTGGCCAAGCGCGCGATCCACCTCTGACGCCGTCCGACTGCGCCCTCGCCTCGGCCGCCCTCCCGCGCCGGCCTCGCGCCCGTTTGACCTCCGCGTCGCCCGTGCGACATCCTGCCTGCTCATGGTGACGGCACGAATCGGCGGCTGGAGCGTGCGGACGCTGGAGACGGGGCTCTTCCGCCTCGACGGCGGCGCCATGTTCGGCACGGTGCCCAAGGTGATGTGGAGCCGCCTCGCCGAGCCCGACGAGCGCAACCGCATCCGCCTGGCCCTGCGCTGCCTGCTCCTGGAAGGACACGGACGCCGGGTGCTCGTGGACATGGGCATCGGCGGCAAGTTCGCTCCCAAGCTGGTGGACATCTACGGGATCGAGCAGGACGGGGGCGCGCTGGCGCGAGCCCTCGCCGCCGCGGGCCTGAAGCCCGAGGACGTGACCGACGTGCTCGTCACCCACTTCCACTTCGACCACGCCGGCGGCGGCACGCGCCGCCTGGCCGGGCGCCTCGAGCCGGCGCTGCCCAACGCGCGCTACCACGTCCAGGAGCGCAACCTGGCCAACGCCCGCGACCCGAATCCGCGCGAGCGGGCCTCGTACCTGCCGGAGAACATCGAGCCGCTCGCCGAGGCGGGGGTGCTCGAATCGTGGGACGGCCCGGGCTCGCCGTGGCCGCAGGTCGAGGTGCTCACCTTCGACGGGCACACGGTGGGCCAGCAGGGCGTGCGCCTCTCGGGGCCCGAAGGCGTGCTGTACTACGTGGCCGACCTGATCCCCACCGCGGCCCACGTCCGCGTTCCCTTCGTGATGGGCTACGACGTGTCGGCCCTCGAGTCCATGCGGGAGAAGCGCGCCCTGCTCGAGCGGGCGGCGGCCGAGCGGGCCTGGATCGTGCTCGAGCACGATCCCGAGACGGCGGCGGCGCGGCCCCGGGCGGAGGGGGACGACTTCGCCTGGGACGAGCGGGTGAGCGTGGCGGCCGACGGGCTCCCGGCGGGGCCCGCCTGACGTGTTCCAGTCGCTGCTCGTCGTCTGGTTTGACCTGACGCTGCGCTGGGGCTACGCGGGCGTCTTCGTCCTCATGGCGATCGAGTCCACCGTCTTCCCCCTGCCGAGCGAGGTGGTGATCCCGCCCGCCGCCTATCTCGCCACCCAGGGGCACATGCACTTCTGGGGGGTCGTCGCGGCCGCGACCCTCGGCTCGTGGGGCGGATCGGCGCTCTCCTACTGGGTGGCGCGCGCCGTGGGCCGCCCGCTGCTCATCCGCTACGGGCGGTACGTGTTCGTGCCCGAGAAGAAGTGGCTCCTCGCCGAGCGCTGGATCAACCGCTACTCGGCGGGGGGCATCTTCTTCGCCCGCCTGCTGCCGGTGGTGCGGCACCTGGTGTCGCTGCCCGCGGGGGCCGCGCGGATGCGCTTCGGGGTCTTCACCACCATGACGCTGCTGGGCTCCCTGCTCTGGTCCACGGTCCTGGCCTGGTTCGGCGCGCAGGTGCTGGGCGAGGAGAAGCAGCTCCTGCAGGATCCCACGGCCCTCGTGCGCGTGCTCAAGCACAAGCTCCATTGGTTCCTCGCCGCGGCGCTGGTCCTGTTCGCCCTCTACGTGCTCGTGGAGGTGATCGGGCGAAGGCTGCGACGCGAGGCACCGAGCGAGGTGGAGGCGCCCTGAGGGGCGGCTCGCTCGCCCCGCCGCGGAGCGTTGAACGCCGGCCGGGGATTGGCTAGGCTCCTGGCGATTCTGCATTCTTCCGGCCTCGAGGAGCGGTCATGCCGACGGTCGAGCTGAGCGGCGTCAGCAAGACGTATGGACGGGGCGAGCCCGCCGTGCGCGACGTCACCCTGGCCATCCAGGACGGCGAGCTGCTGGTGCTCGTCGGCCCCTCGGGCTGCGGGAAGTCCACCGTCCTGCGCATGGTGGCCGGGCTCGAGGAGGTCACCCGCGGGGAGATCCGGATCGCCGGCCGGGTGGTGAACGACGTCGCGCCGAAGGATCGCGACATCGCCATGGTCTTCCAGAACTACGCCCTCTACCCGCACATGACGGTGTTCGACAACATGGCCTTCGGGCTCCGGCGCCGCAGGCTCCCCGAGCCGGAGGTGGAGCGGAAGGTGAAGCGGGCAGCGGGGACTCTCGGGCTCGACGCGTATCTCGCGCGCAAGCCGCGCGAGCTCTCGGGCGGCGAGCGCCAGCGCGTGGCGCTGGGACGCGCGCTGGTGCGCGACCCGCAGGTGTTCCTCTTCGACGAGCCGCTCTCGAACCTGGACGCCAAGCTGCGCGTGCAGATGCGCGCCGAGATCAAGCGCCTGCACCAGAGCGTGAAGGCCACCATGATCTACGTGACCCACGACCAGGTGGAGGCCATGACCCTCGGCGACCGCATCGCCGTGCTGAACCGGGGCGCGCTCCAGCAGGTGGCGGATCCCTTCACGCTGTACGGCCGGCCGGCGAATCAGTTCGTGGCCGGCTTCATCGGCAGCCCACCGATCAACTTCCTCGCCGCCACCCTGGACGCCGACGGGGCCGTCCTGCGCAGCGGCGAGGTCCGCATTCCCGTGCCCGCGGAGCTGGCCCGGCGGCTGACCTCGCGCCGCGGCCGCGGGGTCACGCTGGGCATCCGTCCCGAGGACGTGCTGCTGGAGGCGCGCGGCGCGGGCGTGGCCCTGGAGGGGACGGTGGAGGTTCGCGAGCCGCTCGGCAACGAGGTTCTCCTCCACCTGACGACCCCCGCCGGGCCGCTCGTCTCGCGCTTCCCCGGTCAGGACGCGCCGGCGGTCGGAGAGAAGGCGGCCCTCCATTTCAGCTTCGCCAAGCTGCAGTGCTTCGACCCGGAGACGGAGAAGGCCCTGGACGGCGCGGCGTAGTCGGCGCGGGGACCGCGGCGGCTCGGCGAGGCACTCGCGGGCGCCCGCCTCCTCGCCCGGCTTGGCGACCTGCCGGGACCCGCCGGCGGCGCCGCCTCAGGCGCCGGGCTTGTAGATGGCGCCGCGGTTCTGCCGGCCGTTCATCTTCACGACGAGCGGCTCGGCGAAGTGCAGCAGGCGCACGTGACCCTCGGCGCTCACCGCCGGCTGGGCGGCGAGCCACTCCCAGTCCACGAAGCCGTCGCCCAGCTCGGGATTCACCGTGAAGTAGCCGATCTGGAACGCCGTCAGGTTCTGGAAGAAGTGGCTGCCCTGCGAAGGGGTCACGCGGATGTCGCGAAACCCCGCCTCGACGATCACCCGCGCGCCGGCGATCTCGTCCCAGGTGACGGGAATCCCCAGCCACGAATCCGTGGATCCCCAGCGCCCGACCCCGACCAGCAGATAGGGAGCGCCGCGCGCCTGCAGATCGGCGTTGAAGCGCGCCACCGAGCGGGCCGCCTGCCGACTCTGGGCGCGATCGAAGCGGTGGAAGTCCACGACCACGGCGTCGCGCAGGTCCTCGACGAGCCCGTTGCCCAGCACCTTGTTGCTGCGGCAGACGAGCCGCTCGGCCGCGCCATCCTCGATCTCGAGCGCCTCGGCCTCGCGGGAGAGCACGAGCGGGCGCATCTGCAGGAAGCCGAACTCGCGGGGCTCGCCCGGCGCCGCCTCCAGCCGCACCGCGAACTCGATCTCGGCCGGGCGGTTCATGCCGCGGCGGGCGATGTCGAGCAGCCGGGTGAGGATCTCGGCCAGGGGGAAGACGTCGTGCTTGAGGATGGGAGCGAAGCTCACCAGGCGCACGCCGGGCCGCGAGAGCCCGTCGTACACGGCGCGATTCTCGTGCGAGTACGTGGAGCCGAGCGCGAACAGCGTGCCGTCCTGCTCGGCCGCCTCCAGCTCGAAGAGGGACTCGCGCAGGACCTGCTCGGCGTCGGCGCCGGGCCCGGGCTCCAGGTCGAGCGCCCAGAACTGGCGCTGGGAATTGCCGAGGATGTCCTTGACCGAGGAGAACTGGACCAGGTGCCGCGGGTACCGCGGGCAGAAGGTCAGGCACTTGCCGCCCTCCACCACCGCGCGCCCGAGCCCGAGGGCCACCGCCGCCACGCCGTCCTCGGAGGTGAGGGGCGGGGAGGGATAGAAGTTGTACGAGCGGGCGACTCCGGAGAAGTCGGGGTAGAAGCGGTGCCCGTGCCGCGCGCCCACGACCCTCTGGATGATCACCGCCATCTTCTCCTCCTCGAGCCGGTAGGGCGTGGCCCGGAGGTAGGCCTTGGCGTGACGGCTGAAGGTCGAGGCGTAGACGCGCTTCACCGCGTCGGAGAGCCGGGCCAGGCGAACGGCGGGACTCGCGTCGTCGTTCGCGAGCATGAAGGTCTCGTAGACGCCCGTGAACGGCTGGTACTGCGAGTCCTCGAGCAGGCTGGAGGAGCGCACGGCCACGGGATAGCGCACCTGCGCCAGGTAGGCCGCGAGATCGTCGGTCACCTCGCGCGGGAGCCGGGCGGCCAGGAAGCGCTGCCGGATCCCCTCGTCGTCGTCGGTGTGCAGCGCGAAGTCGAGCAGGCCGTTCTCCGCCAGGAAGCGGTCGAACACGTCGGTGGCCAGCACGACCGCGGGCGGCACGCCCACGTGCACGCCGGGCGTCGGCCGGTGCCCCTGGTAGTGCCCCAGGAGCTGCCGCACGAAGGCGAGGCCCCGCGCCTTGCCCCCCAGCGAGCCGCTGCCGATGCGCGCGAAGAAGGGCGCGCCGGCGTCGAAGGAGCGCCGGTCGAAGTCGCTCACCAGCGTCTCGGCCTGCTCGTGCCGGTACTCGGCGATCGAGTCGATGAGGTTGCGGCGCAGGTCCTCGAGGCTCGGGAAGTCCGAGACCTTGCGCGGCCGCAGCCGATGGGCGAGGGCGAACTCGGTGCGGGCGGTGAGCCAGTTGGAGAAGTGGTTCCGCTCGCCGTGGTAGCCGATGCTCTCCGCCGGCACCGTGTGCAGCTTCTCCTCGAGGCTCTTGAGATCCCGGGCCCGGTCCACCTCGCGCCCGTCGGGCAGGCGAAAGACGAAGTCGCCGAACGCGAACTGCTCGACGAGCACGCGGCGCAGGTCGTGCAGCAGCGTGTCCGATCCCTTGAGCAGGAAGGGCAGCCCCGCGGCGTGGGCCCGCGCGGCCAGCTCCGGGCGGCCCGACTGCACGAGGATGGGCAGGTCGGGCAGCGCCGCCCGCGCCAGGCGCGCCAGCTCGAAGCCGGCGTCGCGCGAGGGCTCCCCGCCGCGGGGGAACTCCACGTCCGTGATGATGCCGAGCAGGTAGTCGCGGTAGGTGAGGAAGCGCTCCCAGGCCTCTTCGAAGGTGGTGCAGAGGAGGATCTTGGGGCGGGCGCGCAGCCGCACCAGCTTGTGCGACAGGTTCACCCCTTCGCTGGTGAGCCGCTCCGACTGGCTGATGATCTCCGTGTAGACGGTGGGCAGGAAGGCGGAGTAGTAGCGGATCCGGTCCTCCACGAGGAGGATGACGCGCACGCCGGTCGTGCGCGTGTCGTGCGCCACGTTCCGCTGGTCCTCGATGTACTTGACGATGGCGATGAGGATGCGCGCGTTCCCCTGCCAGAGGAAGCAGCGCTCGACGGCCGAGGTGTCGGCCCGGGCGAGGAAGTCGCCCAGCTCGCGATCGTCGTAGGCCAGCACCACCACCGGCACCTGGAGCCCGGCGGCGCGCACCTCGCGGGCGAGGCGGCTCGCGTCCATGTCGCCGGTCTGGATCGTGGTGACGATCAGGTTGAAGCGCGGCTCGGCCTGGGCCAGCGCGAGCGCCTCCGCGCCGCTCGAGACGTGGATGATGCCCGGCGTGTGGTGCAGGTTCAGCTCGAGGAACTCGCGGAGGATCAGCTCGCCCAGCCGTCCGTCCTCTTGCAGGGTGTGGGCGTCGTACAGGCTGGAGACGAGCAGGATGTCCTGCACCCGCCAGGGCATCAGGTCCTGGAAGCCGGCGCTGTCCGGGCCCAGCTCGGGCGTCCCGGGAGCCGTCTCGTCCACGCTTCACCTCCCAGCGAAAGGCGCGGAGTGGAATTCCTCCACCCCGCGCCCGCGCCAGGGCAAGATACGCTTCAGACCAGGCCCTGGTCCATCATCGCGTTGGCGACCTTGAGGAAGCCGCCGATGTTCGCGCCGTTCACCAGGTTGCCCGGAGTGCCGTACTTCTCGGCGGTCTCGAAGCAGTTCTTGTGGATGGCGATCATGATCTGGTGCAGCCGCTGGTCGACCTCCTCGCGCGTCCAGGAGAGCCGCATGCTGTTCTGCGACATCTCCAGCCCCGAGGTGGCCACGCCGCCGGCGTTCGCCGCCTTGGCCGGACCGTAGAGGATCTTGGCGTCGAGGAACAGCTTCGCGCCGTCGAGCGTGGTGGGCATGTTCGCGCCCTCGCACACCAGCACGACGCCGTTCTCGAGCAGGTTGGCAGCGTCCTTGGCGTTGATCTCGTTCTGCGTGGCGCTGGGGAAGGCGCAGTCCGCCTTGATGTCCCACAGCGGATTGTGATCGAGCCGCGGGTCCACCGGGACGTACTTCGCGGTCTTGAACCGGTCCGCGTACTCCTTGATCCGGCCCCGCCGCACGTTCTTCAGCTCCATGAGGTAGGCCAGCTTCTCCCGGTTGATGCCCTCGGGGTCGTGGATCATGCCGTTCGAGTCCGAGGCCGTCACCGGCTTCGCGCCCAGGTCGAGGAGCTTCTCGAGCGTGTACTGCGTGACGTTGCCGCTCCCGGAGACGAGGCAGATCTTGCCCTGGAACGACTGCTTGCGCGTCTTGAGCATCTCCTCGGCGAAGTAGACGCTGCCGTAGCCGGTGGCCTCGGGACGAATGAGCGAGCCGCCCCAGTTGAGGCCCTTGCCCGTCAGCACGCCGCCGAATTCGTTGCGCAGGCGCTTGTACTGGCCGAAGAGGAAGCCGATCTCGCGGCCGCCCACGCCGATGTCACCGGCCGGCACGTCGGTGTCGGGGCCGACATGGCGGAACAGCTCCGTCATGAAGCTCTGGCAGAAGCGCATGACCTCGTTGTCGCTCTTGCCCTTCGGATCGAAGTCCGAGCCGCCCTTGCCGCCGCCCATGGGCAGCGTCGTGAGCGAGTTCTTGAAGACCTGCTCGAAGGCCAGGAACTTGAGGATGCCGAGGTTGACGGAGGGGTGGAAGCGCAGGCCGCCCTTGTACGGGCCGATGGCGCTGTTCATCTGGATGCGGAAGCCGCGGTTGACCTGGACCTGGCCCTGATCGTCCAGCCAGGGGACCCGGAACATGAGCACGCGCTCGGGCTCCACGACCCGCTCGACGATCTTGGCGGCCCGGTACTCGGGGTGGCGCTCCAGCACCAGGCTGAGAGACTCGACCACTTCCTGGACGGCCTGGTGGAACTCGGGTTCGGCAGGATTCTTGGCCTTCACGTGGGCCATCAGGCTGGCCACGTAGTCCTTCGAGGATACGGTGCTCGATGCGGTGATCGTGCTCACTTCAGTCATCCCTCCAGCGCCTGGGTCGCATACGCTTCACGCGAACATAATTGGCCGGGCGGCCAAACGCCGGAGAATGTACGCCAGAAAGTAGAGGCGCGTCCAGCGGTCGGCGCGGAATGATCGGACAGAGCAGGCGGCCAAATGCCGAATAAAGTTCGGATAGGGTGAACACGCTCGGCCGTCTCAGGGTTTGCGCGCCAGCAGCCTCGCCGTGACCGGACCCCCCTCGGGCTCGCGCTCCTCGTAGCGCACCACCGTGAGGCCGGGGAAGCCGCGGGCCAGCTCGCCGGGCTCGAGCAGGAAATGCGCGCGCCGCGGCCGGCCGTATCGCTCCTGCCCGAGACGGAAGGTCTCGTACACGAGCCAGCCCCCCGGCGCCAGCGCCCGCTCGATCCACGGGAACAGGGGCCGGTGGAGGAAGCGGAAGCAGATGACGACGTCGAAGAGGCGAGCGGGTGGCGCCAGGGCGGCGGTCTCGAGATCCGCGCGCACGAGGCGCAGCGAGGCGCCGGTGCGGCGCGCCAGGTCGCGGGCCCGCTCGAGGGCTTCGAGGTCGTGATCCCAGGCCTCGACCTCGAACCCCTGGAGCGCCAGGAACACGGCGTCGCGCCCGGCGCCCGCCGCGAGATCGAGCAGGCGGGGCGCGGCCGGCAGCGACCGCGCGTGCGCCTGGAGCTGCGGCAGCACCTCGAGGAGAAAGTCCGCGGGGCGCCAGAGCCGCGTGGCCGGGCCGCGATCCGCGAGGTCCGCGGCGAGGGCGGACGGCGGACTGGCGAGGAAGAAGACGCGCGCGTAGCCGAGGCCCTCGAGCGTGGCCGCGGCCGCGGCCGCGCCGGCTTCGTCCTCGCCCACCACCAGCAGGGCGGCATCGCGAGGCGGCAGCTCGGCCCGGCGCGCCGCCAGCTCCCCCGCGGGAATGTGCCCGCTCCCCGCCAGGTGGCCGCGCGCGAAGGCCGGTGCCTCGCGCGTGTCGACGACGGCGAGCTCGTCCGCCCGGAGCCGGGCCTGCCGGAGATCGAGGGGCCGCATGCGCGATGAATCCCATGTCCCGCGCACGGAGGCAAGGGCGCGGCGGGGAGACGCGGCGTGGGCTCGCGCCGGACCGCGCCGTCGGGCGGCGGAAGGCAGTTGACCCGGCCGGGAGGCGGCGTAGATACTGCTTTCGTCCGGGACGACGACCGCGCTCGTGAAAGCCATTCTGCTCCTCATCGGATTCCTCCTCTCTTCCGCGCTCCTGGTCGCGCCGCCGCTCTCTGCGGTCGCGAGCGCGGCGGGCTCGGCGTCGGCGCACGAGTCGGCGGAGGCGCTCTACCGGCGCGCGCTCGACCTGCTGGCGCGGAATACGGTGGACACGCGGCGGCAGGCGCTGCGGGCGTTGGAGGAGGCCACTCTCCTCGATCCCGGGAACGCCACCTACGAGCTGGCGTTGGCGCGAGCCAACTACGCCTCCGGCTTCCTGCGCACGGCGCGCCAGCACTTCGAGAAGGTGGTTCGGCTCCAGCCCGAGGGCGCCGCGGGACACCTGGGCCTGGGGCTGGTCTGGCGGCGCGACTGGCTCAAGTACCTGGATCACGCCTCCCTGGACCTGGCCGTCGAGCAGCTCTCGCTCTCGGCGGCCCTGGACTCCACGAACGTCGGCACCTGGCTCGCCCTCTCGCCTCTGCTCATCGAGCAGGGAAGGCTGGCGGACGCTTCGCGTGCCGCCTTCCGCGCGGCGATGAACGACCCGAGCCGCCCCGACGGCCTGCTGGCGGTGGCGGCCGTCCTGGAGCGGGAGGGGCTCCTGCACGATGCCGACAGCCTGTTCCGCGCCGCCATTCCGCGGCTCCGCCGGAACGTGCGCGAGCGCTTCGAGGACATCAGCCCGCTGGCGACCGAGCGCGACACCTTCGAGCTGCATCACCTGCCGGCGGCGGAGCAGCCGGCGTTCGTCGCCCGCTTCTGGAAGGGAATCGATCCCGATCTCTCGACGCCCGAGAACGAAGCCCAGCTGGAGTACTGGGCGCGGGTCACGCAGGCCTACTTCCTCTTCTTCGACACGGCGCGGGACGCCTGGGACGAGCGGGGCGAGATGTACGTGCGCTACGGGCCGCCGGCCCAGATGGAGTACAACCCGGTGGCGGCGGGGAGCACGTCCGCCTTCGGCTCGGAGTTCCCGGCCAACTTCCTGGTCTGGACCTATCCGGAGCTGGGCCTGCAGGTGACGATGCAGGACCGGCTGCTCTCCGAGTTCTACCTGCCACCCCTGTCGAGCACGGCCGACATGGACACGACGCCCAACCCGGACTCGCTGGCCAGGGCCGCAGGGCTGATCGCCACGGCCGGAGGGCGCGGGGTGTTCCACCTGTTGCCGCCGGGGGTCCAGCCGCTCGCCGTGGACGGCCAGCTCACGCGCTTCGAGAGCGACTCGGCGCCGCGCCTCCTGGCGCTGCTCGAGGCCCCGGGAGGTCCGACGGACAGCCTCTGGGCGGAGTGGGTGGTGCTGGACTCGGCGCGCGCCGAGGCGGCGAGGGGCGCCGGCGCCCTGGCGCCCTCCGCCTGCGCCGCAGCGACCCGGCGCACGGGCGATTTCTCCGCCTCCCTGGCCCCCGGCTCCTATCTCGTGAGCATGACCGTGCGGGATCAGAGCGGCCGGCGCGGCATCATTCGCCGCCAGGTGGCGCTGGCGGCTCCGCGCCGCACGCTCGAGCTGAGCGATGTCGTGCTCTCCTGCAGCCTGCCCGGCGCCGGGGACCAGGGCGTGGTGAGGATCGATCCGAATCCGGGCGGGTACGTGACGGGCGCGGGGCCGCTCACCGCCTACTTCGAGATCTACCACCTCACGCCGGGGGCCGACGGGCTGTCGCGCTTCGAGTACGTCTACGCGGTCCGCTCGGCGGCCAAGGACACCCGCTTCTGGCTGGCGAAGCTGCTGGCGCCGCTGCCGGATCCGGCCCTGGCGGTCTCGCGCCAAGACCAGAACCCGGGCAGCCTGAGGCGCCAGTACATCACCGTGCCGGTGGCCTCGCTGGCTCCAGGGCGCTACCGGCTGGAGATCACGGTCCGCGATCTGGCCACGGGCGCCGCGGCGGCGCGGCAGCTCGAGTTCACGAAGGGGAGCTAGTGTCGCGCCAGCGGGGCCGGACCGCCGCTCAGGCCGGGCGGACCGTCTCGAGGATGGCCAGCATCTCCTCGTGCAGGCGGCCGTTGCTCGCCAGGATCTGTCGGCCGTCGAGGCGGAACTCGTCCCCGGCGAAGGCGGTGACCCTGCCGCCCGCCTCGCGCACGATCAGCGTGCCCGCCGCCATGTCCCACGGCGAGAGATGCGCCTCCCAGAAGCCGTCGAAGCGCCCGGCGGCGACGTAGCCGAGGTTCAGGGTGGCCGAGCCGTCGCGGCGGATGGCCTGGGCGCGCACGAGGAAGGCCCGGAACGAGGCCAGGGTCTCGTCCGGATGCTCGCGCACGTCGTAGGGGAAGCCCGTCACGAGCAGCGCGTCCTCGACCCGGCCGATGTCCGAGACGCGCAGGGGCCTGCCGTTGAGCGTCGCCCCCCGCCCCGCGGCCGCGGCGAAGAGTTCCTCGCGCACGGGATCGTAGATCACCCCGGCGGCCAGCCGGCCTTCGACCTCGGCCGCGATGGACACGGCGAAGAACGGATAGTTGTGCGCGAAGTTCGTGGTGCCGTCGAGCGGATCCACGATCCACCGCGTCGGGCTGCCGTCGGCCGAGCCGTGGGCGCCCGACTCCTCGGCGAGGATGGCGTGAGCCGGGAAGCGGCGCCGGATCGCCTCGAGCAGGAGTCGCTCCGACCGCCGGTCGTACTCGGTGACCAGGTCGATGCGGCCCTTGCGCTCGGGGCGATGCAGACGGCCGTACCCCTCGCGCAGGATGGCGCCGGCCTCCAGCGCCATCTCCTGCGCCGCGTCGCGCAGGGCCGCCGCGTCGGGGACGCTCACGCGCCCCCCGGCGCCGCCGTGTACGGGCAGAAGTTGGAGTAGGGGCAGAAGCGGCAGGCCAGGTATTCGGGGCGGGCGGCGAAGTCTCCAGCCCGGATCCCCGCGGCGGCGCGGTCGATGCGCTCCGCCGCCGCGTCGAGGTGCTTCGTCTCCACGAGGGCCTGCCCGGTCACGCCGCTCTCCACGAAGTGCAGCTCCACGCTCGCCGGCGCCACGCCGCGCGTCTCGCGGTAGGCGAGCGCGTAGAGCCCGAGCTGGCTGTCGCGCAGGCTCTCCTTCGCCCGCTTGGCGGCCTCCTCGGGCGCCGCCACCTCGGCCGACTTGAAGTCCACGATCACGATGCCGCCCTGGCGCTCGTCGATGCGATCCCAGCGTCCCTCGACCACGTCGTTCCGGCGACGGAACTTGAACGTCTGCTCGACCTGGAGCGCCTCGAGGCGGCGAGCCTCCTCGCGGGCGAAGAAGCGCCGCAGCGCGCGCCGGCCCTGCTCGAGCCGGCGCTCCTCGTGATCGCGGGAGAGGAATCCCTCGCTCGACCAGGCCTGCTCGAAGGCCCCGACGAGATCCTCGGCCGCGATCGGGTGACCGCGCAGCCGGTGCTGGTAGTAGACCCGGATGGCGTGGTGCACCGCGTCGCCGTACATGAACCTCGAGTCGCGCGTGAGCGGGACCTGCACCTCGTGCGCGTAGCGGTACTTCAGGGGGCAGGTGAGGTAGTCGTCGATCCGCCCGCTCGAGAGCCGCAGCAGCTCGTCCTCGCCGAGCGGCGCCCGCGCCGCGGCCGGAGCGACCGGCAGCGGGGCGTAGCGGCGGATCGCCTCGCGCGGGTCCAGCGGCGCGGTCCCCGCCGGCTCGGGCGCGACCCCTAGGGCCTCGGCCACGAAGCGGCTCATCTTGCGCCGGGCCTTCCCCCCGTAGTCCCGCGCGTGCGTGAGGTACAGCTCCGCGCGCGCCCGCGTCATGGCCACGTAGAAGAGGCGCCGCTCCTCCTCGAGGCGCGCGTCCCCGTGCGCGGGGGGCTGGCTCACCAGCTCGGGCGGCAGGGGCAGGCCCTCGGCCCGCCCGCGCGCCGGGAAGCGCCCTTCCACGAGCGAGACCACGAAGACGACGGGGAACTCCAGGCCCTTGGCGTTGTGGGCCGTGAACACGTGCACCGCGTCCACGGCCACGTCCACCTCGGCGGCCGCCGGGTCGTCGCCCGACCGGATCAGCAAGTCCAGGTAGCGGACGAACGACTCCACCCGGTCGTGCTCGAGCAGGCTGCCGACGCGCTGGGTGATGGCGAAGAGCTTGGAGATGTTGCGCACCTGCTCCTCCGCCTCGGCGCTCTCCTGCGCGGTGAGCTGGCGGAGGAAGCCGCTCTCCTGCACGAAGGCGTAGAGCACCTCCGAGGTGGGACGCCGCACGGCCAGCTCCGCCAGCGCGCGCGCGAGCTGGAGGAAGCGGGCCGCCGCCTCGCGCGTGGGCTCGCCGAGCGCGAAGCCGATCGTCTCGAGCCCCGGCGACTCGACGAGCCAGCGCAGGCTGCGGTTGTGCCGGTGGGCGAAGCTCGACAGGCGCGCCAGGTCCACCGGATCCGCGCCGAAGAGCGGGGAGCCGAGCAGGTGGAAGACCGAGCGGCTGTCGTCGGGATCGGCGAGGGCCCGGAGCATGGAGAGGCAGAGGCGCACCTCCTCGCGCGCGTAGAGACCCCGGTTCGTGCTCTGGTGGAACGCCACACCCTGGGCCTTGAGCGCGAGCGCGAACGGCGCCAGGTGGTCGTGGGCGCGGGCGAGGATGGCGAAGTCGCCCGCCTGGCGGCGTCCGGCCGCGACCTCCTCGGCGATGAAGCGGGCGACGTGGTCCGCCTCGTCGCTGGCGGTGGCGAACGCCAGATGGCGGACGACGCCGAGCCCGGCCTCGGCCGCCTCGAGGCGCTTGTCGTAGCCGCGCTGGGCTTCGAGGCGATCGGGGTCGTTGTTGCGGATGAGCTGGTGAGCCGCGTCGAGGAGGTTCTGGCGCGAGCGGTAGTTGCGGCGCAGGAGCCGCTCGCCCGCCTGGGGATAGGCGGCGAGGAAGGCCATCAGGTTCGCCAGCTTGGCGCCGCGGAAGCGGTAGATGCTCTGGTCGTCGTCGCCCACGACGGTGAGGTTGGCACGCCGGCCCGCGAGGAGGCGCACCATCTCGAACTGCACGTGATTCGTGTCCTGGAACTCGTCCACCAGGATGTAGCGGTAGCGATCCTGCAGCTCGCGCAGCGCCCGCGGCCGCTCGCGCAGGAGCCGCAGCGAGAGCGCGAGCTGATCGCTGAAGTCCACGCGCCCGGCGCGCATCATCAGCTCGGTGTAGCGCTCGTAGGCCAGGGCCTTCTCGCGCTCGGCCGCGGCGCGGTCCCTCGCCTCCGCATCGTCGCCGGCCTCCGCCCCCAGGCGGGCCACGAACTCCCGGTAGCGAGCGGGCGAGACGTCCTCGTCTCGGGCCCGATCGAAGAGCGTGACCAGGGCGTCCAGGAAGCGCTCCGGATCCCCGAGGGGCGCGTAGCGCTCGAGCCCCAGCTCGAAGATGTGCTCGCGGAGGAAGACCAGCACCTCGGCCCGCGTGCAGACGCGCAGGTCCCGCGTCAGGCCCAGCTCGACGCCGAACTCGCGCACCAAGCCGTCGCCGAAGGCGTGGAAGGTCGAGATCGTGCTGCCCGTGTACCCGTAGGGCACGAGCACGTCGACCCGGGCCTCCATCTCGGCGGCGGCCTTGTCCGTGAAGGTGAGGGCCAGGATCTCCTCCGGCCGGGCGCGCTTGCTGGTGATCAGCCAGGCGATGCGCCGGGTGACGACCTGGGTCTTGCCGGTGCCGGCGCCCGCCACGATGAGGAGCGGGCCGTCGCCATGCGTGACCGCCGCGCGCTGCTCGGGGTTGAGGCCCTCGAGGATCGGCTCGACTTCCGGGGAGGCCGGGGCCCTGGGAGCGGGAGTCACGTTCGGGGCCGCGGAAGGTGGGAAGGGAGGCGGGAGGCCACGGCCGGACGCTAGCACGGCTTCGCGGCAGGGGGCAAAGCCCGCCGCCCGCGGGGTGATGTATCGGTTCTTGTGTCAGGCAAGAGGAAGGGGGTACTCCAGAGAAGTCGCCAAACCCCAAAGGAGGTACCCCCATGCAGCAGGTCGCTGCGGTGCGCAGTGTGCGGCAGGCGGTCCGGATGCTCAAGCACATGTCCGTTCAGGCCCCGGAGTGGGCCGACTACCGGCAGGCCGGAGGGCAGGCGCTCGCCGCCCTCCTCGAGGAACGCATGCACGGCCTGGTCGGCAACCGGATCGCCGAGCTGGCGGCCGCCGGGGTGGCCGACCGGCGCAACGGCGCCTACCGGCGGGAGCTGCTGACCACGCTGGGCGTGATCGAGCTCAAGATCCCCCGCAGCCGGACCTTCAGCCCCACCGCCCTGATCCGCGCCTATGCCCGGCGCGAACCCTGGATCGATCGGGTGATCCTCGCCTGCTTCGTCCTCGGGCTCTCGACCCGCAAGGTGGGCGCAGCGCTGGCGCCGCTCCTCGGGGAGCGGGTGAGCCCGGCCACGGTGAGCCGGGTGGCCCGGACCCTGGATCAGGCGGTGGCCGCCTTCCATCGGCGCCCGCTGGCCAACCGCTACCGCGTGCTGCTCTTGGACGGCGTGGTGCTGAGCCGGCGCAGCGGAGCCGGGGCGCTGCGGCGCCCGGTGCTGGTCGCGCTCGGGATCACGCTCGCGGGGAAGAAAGAGATCCTCGACTTCCAGCTCGCCCCGGCCGAGAGCCAGCCCGCGTGGGAGGCGTTCCTGAACGATCTCTACGCCCGCGGCCTCACCGGCGAGGGCCTGACCCTGGTCGTCACTGACGGCGGCGCCGGGCTCCTCGCCGCGCTGCCGCTGGTCTATCCGCGGGTGCGGGTGGGCCGCTGCTGGGCCCACAAGAGCCGCAACGTGCTCGACAAGGTGCGCGACTGCGATCGGGAGCGGGTGAAGCGCGACCTGCACCGGGTCAGCCACGCGATCGACCGTACTGCCGCAAGGGCCGCGGCCCGGCGCCTCGTCATCCGCTGGGGGACTCGCTACCCCGCTGCGGTGCGCTGTCTGCAGCAGGATCTCGAGGAGCTGCTCGCCTTCTTCGCCTTCGACGATCCGGTGTGGCGGAAGGCCGCACGGACCACCAACGCCATCGAGCGCCGCTTCCGTGAAGTCCGAAGAAGAACGCGCCCCATGGGGGTGTTCAGTGACCGCACCTCCATGGAGCGCATCCTGTTCGCGGTCTTCACCCATGAGAACCAGAAGGAAGGAACCTCAGCCCCCTTCCTCCTGACACAGAACTCTTGACGTTACC
>JAWOLC010000141.1:0-20927 GCA_033853925.1 Candidatus Eiseniibacteriota bacterium | reverse complement strand
TCAGGGAGTCCGCGAGCGCGCCGACGCCGTCGAAGCGGCGCTGCGCCAGGGTGGCCAGCAGGCCCAGCCCGTTGTGCCCGCTGGGTGTCTCGCGCTGGCCCCGCATCATGCCGTAATACGTGAGCGGTTCGATCGCCGTCCGGGACTCGACGCCGTCCATCCAGAGCCTCGCGTTTTCGCGCGAGGTCAGCGCCTGCAAGGTGCCGAAGTTCCAGCCGGGCGATGGCCGCCCGGTCAGCTTTGCCGCTCCCAGGATGTGCGTGGCCATGGGCACGTCGGTGAACGCCGCCTGGCTCGGCACCACCCCCTGCGGCGCGCGGCCGATGCGCCGGCTGTAGAAGAACGTGGGCTCCGGCCAATTCATGGACCACGAGTCGTTCGGTCCATCCTGCCCGAACGAGAAGACCTGTGCGTTCTCGGTGAAGAAGGGGCGCTTCTCCTGGTAGAAGGATTCGACGTCCGAGAGGTTCACGACAGCCGGGTCCACCTCGACCTGCCCGAAGTCCGGGTTCACGGTGGCGTTCAGCGTCAGGTTGCTGCCCAGGCTCGTCCGGAGATCGCCGCCCATTCCCGGCGTGTAGCGCGCGCCGCGGCCGAAGGGGTCGTCCAGCGGGTGGACCAGGTACTCCGCCTTGCCCGTGGCGTAGGGCGACAGCTCGATCGTGCGTCCGCCGCGCACGCGCTCCAGCCCGACCAGGTGCGGGAAGCGCGGCTCGAAGCCGCTCTCCGCCTTCGGCTTGATCACGACGAAGTCCTTCTCCGCGCGGCGCGCGATGCAGCGGCCGAAGTTGGCGCCCCACACCTGGCGCTGGCCCGGCGTGAAGCGCATCTGCGAGAACGGAATCCGCAGCTCGCAGGTCCAGCCGCGGTCGTCGCGGCGCGCGCGACCTTGCCAGACGCCGTCCCAGGACATGTCCTCGGAGCCGTCGTTGGACATCGTGGCGTCCAGGAGCACGCCGGCCGGAGTGATGATGAACTCGTATCCCGTGCGGTGGTCGTGGAACGGGTCCACCAGCAGGCCCGCGAAGTCGGTGGGAATGTAGTCGTCGCGCCGGAAGAGGGGCGCCAGGATCGAGTCGGGGCGCGAATCCCACATGCGCGCCGCCACGTAGAGGGCGTCGTCGTCGTAGGCGAACCACACCCACGTGCTCTCGGTCGCGGCCGCGCCCTCGTAGGGCTGGAGCTGGATGAACCGCGCCATGCCGGGCGCTCCCTGCCAGGCGGGCTCGCTCAGCTCACCGTCCACCGAGACGGGAGCGGCCAGGCGCACGGCCGCGATGGGTGGGAGCGAGTCGCCGGCCGGGGACGGCGACGGGGCGGCCAGCGCGGATCGCCCGGGGAGCGAGGCTCCGCTGGCCAGCATCCACGCGCAGATCGTGAGCAGGGCGCGTCGCATGGTGGGCTCCTGAGCCGGCGAAACGGCCGCGGCCTGCACGCGCGGTGCAGGAGCGCCCCGCGTGCCGCGACCCCACACCCGTACGACGGATCGGACCCGGCTGCGGTTGCAGGCGGAGCGGCCCGCCCCGCTCACCGACCGACGAGCGAGGCGCCCGCCGTGACGAGCGCGCCGGGCCGGCGCGCCCTGCGGCCCGCCGTCGCCATCGGATCGCGCGCGGGACGGGCCGCGGGATGGGCCGCATTTGCGCGCGGGGCCCCGTCTCGGGCACAATCATCGGCCGCGTTCCACTCGGGGAGGCCCCGAGGGGCGTGGTCCCCTTCGTCGCCGACCCCAGCCTCCAAGGAGTTCGAATTGATCGCCGCGACCCAGCTCAAGGTGGGCATGGTCATCATGCACAACGGCAAGCCGCACCGGGTGACGAACGTCCTGCACGTCACGCCGGGGAACTGGCGCGGCATGGTGCAGACCCGGCTCGTGAACATCGAGACCGGCTCCAACACCGAGCACCGGTTCCGCTCCGAGGACAAGGTGGATCGCGCCGCGCTCGAGGAGCACAAGCTGCAGTACAGCTATCGGGCCGGCGACGACTACCACTTCATGAACACCGAGAACTACGACATGATGTCGCTGCACTCGGACGTGCTGGGGGAGAACGTCGGCTACCTCACCGAGGGCATGGTCATCACCGCGCAGTATTTCGAGGGCCGCGTGGTGGGCATCGAGGTGCCGATGTTCATCGAGCTGACGGTCAAGGAGACGACGCCCAACATCAAGGGGGCCGCGGTGCAGAACACGCAGAAGCCCGCGACGCTGGAGACCGGCCTCGAGATCAAGGTGCCGCCCTACATCGAGCCGGGCGATCGCGTGAAGATCGACACGCGCACGGGGGAGTTCGTCGAGCGCGTGTAGCGAGGCTCCTCGAGGCGCCGCCGCTCCGGGCAGCACCCGGGGCGGCGGTCTTCTTTGCGGCGCGCTGCGCGCCGCTGAAAAGAACCACCCCGCCCACGTTGGTGAGCGGGGTGGCTAAAGTGGGAGAGGCATCCAAAGTCTCGGGGGCCGCACCCAAGGGTCTTCGAACACCTTCTCCCGAACTACCGACTCTAGATGCGCAGACGGGGAAGAAGGATTCCGTCCGCACACGACATTTCTACACCGGGCGGGAAGGCCAAGCGTCACGATCTCGTGAAGACTTGGTCCGCGGCCCCAAGAGTGCTCGACGCCGTCCGGCGATCTCATCCGCCGGGACCCCCGAGATCAGCCGCGCCCGGTGAAGCGGAAGACGACGAAGCGCAGGGGGAAGCTGGGACTGCCCAAGGCTTCGTCCGCATCCTTGACGACGTCTGGACGCCGATCCAGCCGGGCCACCGTGACGGAGTCCGCCCACACTTCGGCCCGGTAGTCCCTGGCCGCGGAGGGCAGAGGGCCCGCCGGCACGACCGCGACGACGATCCGGCCGCTCTCCCGCAGGCGCTCGATCCGCTCGGCGATGGCGGCCTGGCTGGCTCCCTCGGGCAGCCAGGGCGGTCGCCGGGGGAGCCGCGCGGAGGGGAGGTCCGGCGAGCGGCGCAACGCCCCCCAGTGAAGCAGCGCGGGACTGAGCCAGTTCGAGCAGCCGAGCACGACGGCGCCTCGCTCGGCGCCGAACACGTGGTCGAGAGCGCGGTCCAGGGCGGGCGCGAAGGCGTCGGGTGAGTTCTGCTCCCGGTGCGCCGCGGCTTCGGCGGCGAAGGGCGGACCGCCCAGCCAGCCCCAGGCCAACAGGCCCGCCAGGCTCGCTGCCCAGACCGCCTCGCGCCAGAAGCGAACCTTGTGCGGGCGGTCGAGCAGGAGCGCCAGCAGGGCCACGGCCGTCTGAGCCCCGCGCAGCCAGACGAGAAGCGCGGTCGTGAAGAGGAAGCGGGGATCGTGGAAGTGGTGCACGGCGGTCGAGAGAAAGCCGAACGCGAACGCGGCGTAGAGCAGGCGATCACCTGCGCGCCGGCCGCGCGGCGGCACGCAGGCCAGCGCCAGAACGAGCCAGCCGATGGCCGGGTCGGGCGAGTAGTCGCGCACGAACGCCTGCGGGTAGTAGAGCAGGCTCGCCAGCGACATGGAGCCCGCGCCGCTGCTGCGGTTCACGACGAAGCCGAAGAACTCCTTCACCCGATTGGGCACCGGGATCAGGAACCAGAGCGCCAGGGGCAGGAAGACGGTGCTCACGAGGATCCGATGGCGCCGCGAAATCCTCCGCCACACGGCGCCGATGCCGCCAGAGCGCCGCACGGCCGCGACGCCCCAGCCGAGCAGGATCAGGTAGAAGACGTACGCCGGATTGCCGGGGGAGCGCACCGAGACGACGCGGCCCGCGAGGCGGAAGGCGCCGCCGCCCGTGACCAGGATGCCGGCGAGCGCGAGCGCGTAGGCGAGCAGGAAGAGCGGGAACGGCCTGGCCCAGCGGCGACCGCGCCAGGCGGCGCGCAGGCGCGCCGCGATCTCGGCCCGGAGCGGCGCCTCGGTCGTGCGCCAGAGGTGCCAGAGCAGCGGCACGAGCCAGAGGAGGCCGTAATTGTACTTGCAGAGGAAGAGCGCGGTCGTGCTGAGGCCCGCGGCAATCGTCCATCCGCTCGGCCCGGGCGAATCGGCCTCGTGCAGCCAGAGGGCGAGGGTGAGGGCCAGCAGGAAGGCGCCGGGCATCTCGAGCATGGCCAGGGTGCCGAAGAGCCGGTAGTAGGGCGCGATCAGGGTCAGCGCCGCGGCCGCCGCGCCCACCCAGGCGCCGCGCGTGGGGTGCAGGCGCAGGCCCGCCGCGAAGACCGCGAGCACGGTCCCCGCGTGGAGCAGGCTGCTGAGCTGATCCGCGGCCACGTAGCTGTCGCCGCGCAGGAGCAGCCAGGGAGCCAGCAGCAGCGAATGGACGAACGGCCAGGTGACCTGGCGGTTGATGCCGAGCACGAAGCCCACGAGGTCGGCGCGGCTCAACGCGCGCGCCAGCTCCACGCCCGCCAGGCCGTGGTCGGCGCGGTCCCACTGGGGGAGCCCGCCCGCCGCGCTGCACACGCGAGCCAGCTCGAACGCCGCGCGGCCGGCCGCCCCGACGGTGCCGGCCGCGGCCAGCAGCGCCGCAGCCCGCAGCCAGCCGCGCGCGGGTCGGGAGGGTCGGCCCGGGTCCGCGCGTCCCGACTCCGCCGTCGCGCTCACGCCCGAGCGAGCAGCTCGAAGATCTCCGCGTTGGTCTTGCAACGAGTCATCAGCTCGAGCAGCTTGGTCATGGCCTCCTGGGGATGCAGGCCGGCGAGGCCGCGCCGGAGCAGGTGCAGGCGCGGAACGATCTCGGCCGGGTACAGCTTCTCTTCCTTGCGCGTGCCGGTCTTCTGGATGTCGATGGCCGGATAGATGCGCCGCTCGGCCAGCTCGCGCGAGAGGAAGATCTCGCTGTTCCCCGTGCCCTTGAACTCCTCGAAGATGACCTGATCCATCCGCGAGCCGGTGTCGATGAGGGCCGTGCCGGCGATGGTGAGCGAGCCGCTGCCCTCGATCTTGCGGGCCGCGCCGAAGATCATGCGCGGGGCCTGCATGGTCGCCGCGTCCAGGCCTCCGGAGAGCGTGCGTCCCGTCCCCTCGGAGGCGTTGTTGTAGGCGCGCGCGAGCCGGGTGATCGAGTCCAGCAGCAGCACCACGTCCTTGCCCTCGAGCACCAGGCCGGCCACGGTCTCGATCGCGTTCTCGGCGGTCTCGATGTGCTCCTGGATGCTCATGTCGCTCGAGGCGGCGATCACGGTGGCGGGCGTGTTCCGGCGGAAGTCGGTGACCTCCTCCGGGCGCTCGTCCACGAGCAGGGCGTAGATCGCGACGTCCGGATGGTTGCAGGCCACGGAGGCGGCGATGCTCTGCAGGATTCGGGTCTTGCCCGCCTTCGGCGGCGAGACGATGAGGCAGCGCTGCCCGCGCCCGAGCGGCGCGACGAGATCGATGCAGCGTCCCGTGAGGCGATCGCCGTACGGCGGATTGCCCTGGCCGGGGAGCAGCTCGAGCCGCAGGCGCTCGGTCGGGTCGAGGGCCGCGCCCGCCTGCTGCATGTCGCGCAGCAGCTCCAGCCCGCGCCGCTTCGCCGTCGGCCCATTGCCTCCGCCCCCGCCTCCGCCCCCGCCGCCACGGCCGCGGCGGCCGCGGCGCTGTCCCGGTGGCCGCAGCTGGCCTCCGGCGTTCGCGTAAGGCTGCGGCGAGGCGTTGCTGAGCGGGCGATTGCCGCTGCGCCCGCGCCTGCGCCGGCGGCGGCCCTGTGGCGGCCCGGCGGAGCCGGGGCTCACGCCCCCTTCCGCGCTGGCCTGGGGGAAACCGGACTCGCCTCCTCCCGGGGCTTGTGGCTGGGGCGGACGCGGTCCTCGTGGCCGGCGGCGACGTGATCTCATGGGTCTTCCTTCTGCGGGTCCCTCGTTCCGGCGCCAGAAGAGTCTGGTGCGTGTCGCCGGCGAGCGGACGCGGGGTCTTCAGCACGGGACCGCGCCGGGCTGCTCGCGCGGGAGAGGCGAAGAGCCGCGCCCGCGGGCATCGACCGGCCGGTCCTCAATTCCGTTTCTGCAGCTCGTCGCCGGCAGGGACTGCGAGGCTGCCGGCCGGGGGTGGCACGGTGGCGACACCGCCCGCGTCGGCGCCCTCCTTCGTCTGGGGGCGCCCACTGCCACTCCCGAGCCCGAGGCGGACCTCTCCTCGGGTTCTCTCTGTCATCCCCTCACTCGGCCCGGGCAGCTCGGTGGAGGCCACCTCCACGTGCCGCCGGCTGGCCGGAACGAGGATCACCACGTCCGCGCTCGCGGATGAAATCGGCGGGAGCGCGAGGATCGGACGGGGAGCCACTCGCGAGGGAAGCGGCGTCCGGACGCGATGCGATCCGGCATCCGGCGCATGGGTCTTCCTCCGAGTTGCGCGGCGGCATTATCCCCGCCGCCCCGCCCCTTGTCCAGGGGCCCTGCCGGGGCGATCAGCGCGGCCTCGGCCGCCATACGGTCTCGGCCACGCCCGCGCGCTGGTTGCACCAGCGAGCCATGACGAAGAGCAGATCACCGAGACGGTTCAGATAGCGAACGAGGCGAGGCTCGACAGGCTCGGCCTGGGCCAGGGCCACCGTGCGACGCTCCGCCCGCCGGCAGACGGTGCGCGCGACGTGCAGCTCGGCCGCCAGCGCGGAGCCGGCCGGCAGCACGAAGTTGGCCAGCGGGGGCAGCTCGGCGTCCAGCCGGTCGATCCAGCGCTCCAGCGCGCTCACGTCATCGTCCGAGATGCGCTCGAGCTTGTCCAATGCCTCCGGCGCCGTGGTGGCCAGCTCGGCCCCGACGTGGAAGAGCCTGGCCTGGATCGTCGACAGCTCGGCCGCCAGCCAGCTCTCGGCGTCGAGCGTCCGGGCCCGGCCCAGCGCGGCGTTCAGCTCGTCCACGCTGCCGTACGCCTCCACGCGCGCCGTGTGCTTGAGGACTCGGCCCGGGCCGAGCAGCCCCGTGCTGCCGTCGTCGCCGGTGCGCGTGTAGATCTTCATGGGATCGGCAGTCTAGGGCGCGGATGGAGGCCAGACAAGCGCCACGCGGCGGGCGCGGCGCCCCGGGTCCGCGTGGCCTCCTTGCCTCGCGCGCCCGCCTGCGCAAAGATGGGTGCCCCTTTTCACCACCTGGGCACCTTTCACGATGGCTCGATGACCTTTCGCCCCTACCTGTCCTCCGTGTTGCGCGGCGAGACCGCGGATCCACTGACACCCGAGACTCTCGCTGAGCTCGAGACCTTCGCCCACGAGGCGCTGGCCGGGGGCGCGATGGTGGCCGTGCGCGACGAGTCCGCTGCCCGGCAGCGGCAGCCCGGGTGCATTGCCGCCGTGGACTACCTGCTGGCTCTGGCCTGCGCGCTGAACGGCGAGGCTCAGCGCGCTCTCCAGACCCTGCTCGCCCTGGGCGAGCGGCTCGCGTCGGAGGGGCAGTGGGAGACGCTGGCCATCGTCGCGGAGCGCGGGCTGGCGCTGGAGGAGACGCAGGCGGGGGCACGGCTGCTCGTGCGCGCGCACGAGGGGCTGGCGCGGGAGCCGGCGCGCATCGAGGCCCTCGCGCGCGCCTTCCGCGTCTTGCCCGACGATCTCGATCTCGGCCTGCTGCTGGCGCAGCGCCTGGGCGAGGCGGGCCAGGGGGAGCGGCGGCGGGCGCTGCTCATGGACCTGCTCCCGTCCTTCGCCGCTCAGGGCCGCTTCGCCGGGCTCGAGGAAGCGGCGCTCGAGTTCGTGGAGCACGGCGCCGCGGAAGGCCTCGTGCGCCTCGTGCAGGCGTTGCCCGCGCCGGCGGAACGCGGCGAGATCGAGGCATGCGACCAGCTCGTCCGCATCGCCTTTCCCGAGGTGGCGCGGGCGGGGCGCGCGGGCGAGTGCGCCGCCGCCTTGCGGGCCGTCGCGCTCTCGGCGGTCGCGCGCGAGGGGGCCAAGGGGGGCGAGCGCTTTCGCGGGTCGCTGGTCGAGGCCCTGCGGCAGGGCCCGGGTGCCGAGGCCCCCGATCCGGCAGCGGTGATCGCCGCCTCGGGCGTGGCCGATCCTGCCCGCGCCCTGGCCGAGGCGCTGGATCGTTTCGACCGAATCGCGGTCCTGCCCGCGGGTCGGGCCGTCTGGCACGAGACCTTCCAAGCGGGGCGGGTCAGCGCCGACGACGGCGAGGTCGTCGTGCTCGACTTCGCCCGCTCGAAGGGCCACCGCATGCCGTACGCCGCGGCCCGTCGCACGCTCGTGCCGATGGCCGAGACCGACCTCAGGCTCCTGCAGCTCACCGCTCCGGCCGAGGTCGCGCGCCTCCGCGCCGACGAGCCGGCCGAAGTCCTGGCACGCGCGCTCGAGGCCCTGGGCGGGACGGGGGACGCGCAGCGGCTCAAGGTGTTCCTGGTGGGCACGGGGCTCGTGCCGCTCAAGGAGTGGAACTCGTTCTGGCGCCGGGCTCGGGCCGCCGCCCCCGAGCATCCCCGCCTGGACGCGTCGCGCGCCTTCGAGCAGACGTACGCCCTGCGGGTCGAGGGCGCGCCCCCTCCGGCGGCGGGCGCGGCCGAGGAGGCGCCGCTTCCGGCCCTGGAGATCCGCAAGCCCGCCCGCGTGAACCTGGCCATCCTGCGCAGGTTCCTCTCGCAGCACCCCGGAGCCGAGGCGGCCGCGGCGCAGCGCTTCGGCAGGCTCGTCGAGCGGGTGATGGGCGACGAGGATGGCGATCTGGTGGACCGGGCTCGGGCGGGCCTGTACTTCGCGCGCTGGTATCCCGAGCGCGCAGCCGAATGGGGCGAGGTGCTGGGCCGGCTGTGGGAGCTAGGGCTCGCCATCACCGATCTGAGCGGTGAGGAGGAGCAGATCGCCCTGCTCGCGGCCTCGCACGCCGTGGGCGCGGGGGCGGACGCGATCCTCTCGGCCCTCGATTCGCGCTTCTCGGCCGTGCGAGCCGAGGCGGAGCGCCTGCGCGAGCAGCTCGGCGAGGAGGGCCGAGCGGACCTGCGACACACGCTCCTCCTGCACGCCGCCCGGTATCCCGGCGCCGCCTTGCGCCTGATCGAGGACGAGTTGGGTGGAATGGCGCCGCCCGACTCGTGGCTCGTCGCCTGGTCGGCCCTGGCGCTGCTCGAGAATCGGCCCAAGCGCTCGGTGGCCGAGAAGGTCCTGGGCTGGCTCGAGAAGGAAGGAGCGTTCGAGCACCTCCTCGCGGGCCACCCGTGCCCGGAAGAGGTGCAGCTCAAGGTGCGCATCCTCTTCCGCTCGTGGCGCTCGAGCGATCGCTACCTCTTCCCGGCGCTCGAGGCGCTGGAGCGGCTCGGTCTCGGCGCGGAGGTGGCGGCGATCCGCGCGGAGCGGCAGAAGCGCACCGACAAGCTGTTCGAGGGCGTGGGCCAGCAGGCCGAGGGCACCGAGCTGCCGGTCATGACCCGCGCCACCTGGGAGCGCCAGCAGCGCGAGCTGGAGCGTCTCGAGCGCGAGCTGCGCACGACGATCCCGGCCGCGATCCAGAAGGCGCGCGAGCTGGGGGATCTGAGCGAGAACGCGGAGTACCACTCGGCGAAGCTCAAGCAGGCGAACGTGAGTCGCCTGGTGGCGGCGCTCCAGCTCCGGCTGGCGCGCGCGCGCTTCGTGGACGATGTGGAATATCACGACGGCGTGGCCGGCCTCGGCACGGAGGTCGTGCTCGAGGGCGGCGATCAGGAGCTGCGCACCTTCTGGATCCTCGGCGAGGACGAGCACCATCATGGAGAAAACGTGGTTTCGTTCCAGGCTCCGGTGGGCCGCGCGCTCATGGGCCGCGCGATCGGTGACGAGCTGGAGCTGGGCGAGGGCGCCGAGCGCCGGCGCTGGCGCATCGTCTCCGTGGAGCGCCGGCTGCCCTTGAGCGAAGCGTGACATGTCGGGCGCCGCGGTTTCAGGCACGATCATTGCGCGGAGCGCGCGCCCGAATTCTCCCTTGGAACCTGAGCCCGTTCACGCTATGGTGCGCTCACGAGCTTGCCAAGCATCGAACCCAGGCGATCGCGGATCCCGTGCTCTGCATCGGGCGAGAGGCTGGCGACCATCGGAGCGACGCCCACCCGAGAAGCTGGTTGCCGTGGGCGGCGAAGACATTGACGTTTGGCCGCAGTGAGGGACGAGCAGTCGTCCGGACTGTTGGGTCGGAAAGGGACTTCCCGCCGCCCACGCGGTCGTAGAAGAGGAAACGAAGAGAGTCGCCGGGGCACACGATGGCCGTTCGCGCCGTGTGCCCCGACGCGCAGTTCTGGCTGCGCGTGCAGGAGGGTGCGGTGTCGCTGCAGGCGGGTGCTCCCGGCCTGGGCCTGACCGTCGAGGATTCGCTCCGCGGCGTGCTGGCCCTGGGCCTGCTGGAAGCCGAGGGCGTCCGTCTGGGCTCCGCGCCGGCCGATTTCGAAGCGGAATGCGGCCGCGTCTGCGCCCGGCTGGCCGGGCAGTACGCGGGCATGCCGCCCGCGGACATTCCGGGGGTGGCGGAGACGCGCGCGCTCTTCCACCGGCTCGGCGTCGATCCCACGAAGACGCGCCCGAGCAGCGAGGCGCTGCTGCGCCGCGTGACCCAGGGCAAGGGACTGCCGCGGGTCAACCTGGTGGTGGACATCTGCAATCTCTGCTCGCTCGAGCACCAGCTCCCGCTCGGCCTCTACGACCGCGACTTCCTGCGAGGCTCGGTGGAGGCGCGCGCCGGGCGGGCGGGCGAAGGCTACCCGGGCATCCGCAAGCAGCGGGTGAACCTGGAGGGCCGGCTCCTCCTGGCCGATGACGAGGGCCCGTTCGGCGCGCCGACCTCGGACTCGGCCCGCACGGCCGTCACCGAAGCGACCACGAAGCTGCTGGTCGTCGTGTTCTGCCCCGTGGAGCGAGCCGATCGCTTGCTCTCGGCCATGCTGGAGCAGATCGCCGATCGCCTCACGCGCCACGCGTCCGCGAGCGTGGTGGCCGTGCGCGTGGCGCAGTAGCCGGGCGCGCCCCCGCGCCGGCAAGGCCACGAGGGAACGTCCAGATGAAGCATCTCGCAGCCATCGCGGCGATCGCCTGCGCGTTCGCCGCCGAACCGGCGCACGCGGTCGGCGTGGGAGTGGGCGCGTTCGGGGGCGTGGGCATCCCGATCATCCAGCAGGACACGGGGCAGGGCCCCCTGATCGGGCTGCGCCTGCCGGTCCGCCTGCTCTCCTTCGTCACCGTGGAGCCCTACTACTCGCACACGACCGGGCGCGAGAGCGATCGGTCGTTCGGCGACATCACCGTCGTCTACGACGGCATCGACGTCTCGAGCTACGGCGCCAACCTGCTGCTGACCTTCGGGGGGCGCCTGCAGCTCTACCCTTACGCGGGCGTGGGCAGCTTCCACCTGACGCGCCCCTCGTTCGACGAGACGAGGACCGGCTACAACTTCGGGCTGGGCCTCGGCGTGTCGCCCCTTTCGCGGCTCTCCCTTCACCTGCGGGGCGAGCTGGCCGCCGCGGTGAGCGGGGGTGTCTCGCGGAAGTGGGCGAACCTGACCGCGGGGCTCACGTACCACCTCTTCCAGTTCCCGGTCCGCTGAGGAGTCTCACGTCATGAGGATTCATCGCGCACTGCTGGCTGGCCTCGCCGCGGCGGCCGTGACCGCGCTGGTCGCCACGGGCTGCTTCCTGACCTCGGCTCAGATCTTCGCGCACTTCGACCTGCCCAACCCGGTGACCGTGGACTCGCAGACGCATCCGTTCGAGCGGGTGGCGGCGGACCTGAACCAGATCCAGCAGTACCGGGCGCAGAAGAGCAAGCTGATGGGGCTGTCCGACATCGCCGTCGTCGGCACGTTCACGAACCTCTCGGGCCCCGCCGGCACGATCGAGGTGTGGATCACGCCCGGGCCCACCAACTTCTCCACCGTCGCTCAGGTGAAGAGCGGGGCCGTGCGGCTGTGGGGGCCCGAGTCCATCGGCGCGGCGGGGACCGGGGCCGCCGTGGTCACGCTGACCCGCCAGAACTCGGACAACCTGTTCACGGCGGCGGGCAAGTCCATCCTGATCAATCAGGCCAAGGGGAACGGCATGTTCACGCTCTACGCCTTCGGCACGGCGGGCGTGTACAAGATCCGCGTGGACCACGGCTCCCTGGTCCTCGTGCTGGACGCGGGGGAGTAGCTCGCCGAGCGTTCTGGAGTCTCCCCATTGGTGTCGCGGCTGGAATGATCGTCGCGCGTGACGGCCACGGCCTGTTCCGCGCTGCGCAGAGCCGAGTCCGGGCTGCCGCTCGCGAGCTGGGCTCTTACGCGCAACTCGATGAACTCGCCTTGCAGTTCGGCGATCTGAGGGTCCGACCCGGGCAGTGTCGCTCCCGCCTCGATGCACGAGCGAGCAGAGTCGAGCCGCTCGTTTGGACCGATCAGCACGACGGCCACGCGGCGATGGAAGCTCCAACGATCGGCCTACCCAGAGCGTCGAGCACTTGACCCGAGAGATCGTGCGGGCGACCAGGTCGTTGGGGACTTCAGCAGCGACGTTCTCGTGCGTGAGGCCCTTGCCTCGGATTCCCCTGGAGATCCACGGACGACATTAGGAGCGGCGCCGCAGCCCGTCAAAGGCCTTCTTTGCGGGGCCGACCATTCGTGCAAGCGGGGCCTTCCACAGCCTGCCCGCCGGCGACAGTCCGCCCCTTACCCCCGCCAGCGGTTCGTGATCGGCAGGCGCCGGTCGCGGCCGAAGGCGCGCGGCGTGATCTTCACTCCCGGCGGGCTCTGGCGCCGTTTGTATTCCGCGGCGTCCACCATGCGGATCACGCGCTGCACCGTGTCCTCGTCGTAGCCCATCTGCGCGATGTCGGCCACGGAGCGGTCCTCTTCGACATAGGCCTCGAGGATGGGATCGAGCACCTCGTAGGGGGGCAGGGTGTCCTGGTCGGTCTGGTTGGGCTTCAGCTCCGCGGTGGGGGGCCGCGTGATCGTGCGCTCGGGGATCACCGGCGAGCAGGCGTTCCGGTGGCGCGCGAGCCGGTAGACCATCGTCTTGTACACGTCCTTCAGCATGGCGAAGCCGCCGGCGGTGTCGCCGTAGAGCGTGCTGTAGCCCACGGAGGTCTCGCTCTTGTTGCCGGTCGTGAGCACCAGCCAGCCGAACTTGTTCGAGAGCGCCATCAGGTAGTTGCCGCGGATGCGCGCCTGCAGGTTCTCCTCGGTGATGTCCGGCACGCGGCCGGCGAACGCCGGAGCCAGCGCCCGCCCGTAAGCCTCGAACACCTCCACGATGGGCACGGCGTAGAAGCGCATGCCCAGGGCGCGGCACAAGGCCTCGGCGTCGTCGCGCGAGACGCCGGCGCTGTAGGGGCCGGGCATGCTCACGCCCACGACCTTGCCGGCGCCCAGCGCGTCGCAGGCGACGCAGGCGCAGAGGGCGGAGTCGATGCCGCCCGAGAGCCCCAGCACCACGGTGTCGAAGCGGTTCTTCCGCACGTAGTCGCGCGTGCCCAGGACCAGCGCCGCGTAGATCTCGGCCTCGAGGCTCGGGTCCGGGTTCGGGTCGCGCAGGGCGAGCGCGGGCTTCTCCGCGCGCGGGGGCTCGGCCGGAGGCAGCTCGATGCGCGGCAGCTCCTCACCGTCGTCGAGCGCTCGCTCCTTGCGCAGCCGCGCGTCGTGCAGGCGGGCGTTGAAGACGCCGTCCAGGTCGAGATCGGCCACGACCAGGTCCTCCGCGAACGAGGCTCCCTGCGCGAGCACCCGCCCCTGCTCGTCCACGATCAGGCTCGCGCCGTCGTGCAGCACCTCGTCCTGGCCGCCCACCAGGTTCACGTAGGCCACGATCGCCAGGTTGTCGGTCGCCCGCGTGCGCAGCATGCGCCGCCGGTCGGCGGCCTTGCCGGCGTGGTAGGGCGAAGCGGAGAGGTTGACGATCACCTCCGCGCCGCCGCGCACGATCTGCTCCTCGATCGGCCCGCCCGGGAACCAGATGTCCTCGCAGATGCTCACGCCCAGCACGACGTCGCCCCGGGCGAATACCGCGTTCTCGCGGCCCGCGGCGAAGTAGCGGTTCTCGTCGAAGACGCCGTAGTTGGGCAGGTAGTGCTTGCGGTAGCCGCCCGCCCAGCGGCCGTCGTGCAGGACCGCCGCGGCGTCGAAGAGGTCCACGCCCCGGTCCACGGTGCCCACGATCACGGTGAGGCCCGCCGTGTGGGGGAGGAGGTCGTGCGTGCGCTGGACGGCGCGCTCGATGAACGAGGGCTTCAGGAGCAGGTCCTCGGGCGGATAGCCCGTGACCACCATCTCCGGGAAGGCGAGCACGTCCACGGCCAACTCGCGCGCCCGTGCGATCGCCGAGACGATGCGCGCGAAGTTCCCGTCCAGATCGCCGACCGTGGGGTTGAGCTGGGCGAGGCCGAGCCGCAGGGAACGCATGGCGGCGCGATTGTGGTCGCTCGGCCAAGGCCGCGCAAGGCAGGCCCCGTGCCGCGGCGGCGCGCCGCGGCGACGCCCTCGCCCGCGTGGGGGCGAAACGGAAAACGCCCGGGTGACCCCGGGCGATCCCGTTCCGTCGCGGGCGGCCTCCGCAGGCTGCGCGAAGAGCCGACCCGCATCGTTCAAGAGGAAGCGGGGCCCCGGCGCTTGCTCGCCGGCCGCCTCGTCTTCCGCTCCGCCGCCCGGCAGGGGCCACGCTGGACCCTATCTTTACTGCCCGCGAGCGGATCTCGAACTGGGTCTCGAAGAGCCGGAGACGAATCCGGCCTCCTGCGTCTGCCAACGCAAGAGGCATTCCCGGATTCATCCCGACTTTCTCGACTCGTAAGTGATTGTCTCGCCAAGGCGGGTGCCGAGGGAAGCACGAAATGCCGCTCGCGGATTGCCCGGCACGATCTCGGCGCGGCTGCCGATTTGCCGCGCGGGGGCTACGAAAGTCCCATTCCCTTGCGACGCCGCGGAGGTCGGCCACGTGGCTCCTTCCGGCCCCTCCGCGCCTCGCGCCTCCGAGCGTACGCGCCTGCTCGGCTCGCTCACGCCGCTCCGGAGCCGGCCCCGCGGAGGCGCCGTGGCCGCCAGGGAGTCTCGCGTCCGGCCCTAGCCGGAAGGGCCGCCGGCGGCCGTGCGCCCGTCCTCCCTCTGCGCGAGGGAGAGCGCCGCGGCCGCGAGCGCGAGCCCGGCCATCGTCCAGTAGGCGTCGCGGGTGGCCTCCGCGAAGGCCAGCGGGTGGGCCGTCCCGCCCGCGGCGCCCGCGGCCAGCGTCCCCCCGCCGTGCGCGGCGAAGCGCGAGGCGACGATGGCGGCCATGGCCGCCGCCCCACCGGCGATGCCGAGGTTGCGCATCGTCGCCTGCAGGCCCGAGGCGAGGCCCAGCCGCTCGGCCGGCACGCTGCTCATCACCGCGCTCGAGTTGGGCACAGAGAAGAGCCCCATGCCGAAGCCGACCAGCGCCAGGCCGGCGAGAAGATGCCACGGCGACGGCGCCAGGCCGAGGCCGGCCAGGACGGCCAGGCCGGCGGTCATGAGGAGCGTGCCCCCGACGAGAAGGGGCCGCGCCCCGAGGCGATCCGACCAGCGCCCCGCCAGGGGCGCGAGCACGAGCCCGATGAGCGGCGGCACGGCCAGCCAGCGGCCGCTGCGCGACGCGTCGAAGCGCAGCACCTCCTCGAAGTAGAGGGGCAGGTGGAAGCCCACGGTGATGGCGAGGCCGTTCACGACCATGGTGAGCGTGGTGGCCGTGCCGAGCGGCCCGCGCAGCAGGTCCATGGGTAGGAGCGGATGCGCGGAGCGCGCCTCGTCCACGGCGAAGCCGGCGAGGAGCGCTCCCGCCACGACGAAGGCGGGCCAGACATGGGCGTCGCTCCAGCCGTGCGAAGGCCCGCGGGAGAGCGCCCAGGTGAGCGAGACGAGGGCTCCGCACCAGAGGACCGCGCCCGCCAGGCTCAGGCTGGTGGGGTGACCGGGCCGGTCCCGCGGCACCCGCGTCCAGAGCTGCCACTGGGCCACGAGCCCGATCGGGACGTTGACGAGGAAGATCCACCGCCAGGAGAAGTGGCCGACGATCAGGCCGCCCACCGGCGGTCCCAGCGCCAGCCCGGCGCCCACGATCGCGCCGAAGGCGCCGAGGGCCTTGCCCCGCTCCTCGGGCCCGAAGTTCGAGATCAGCAGCGCCGCGCTGTTGCCGGTCATCATCGCCGCTCCCAGCCCCTGCACGGCGCGAGCGGCGATGAGCCAGCGCTCGGACGGCGCGGCGGCGCACCCCGCCGACGCCAGCGTGAACAGGAGCTGGCCCGCACCGTAGATCCGCCGGCGGCCGAGCAGATCGGCCACGCGGCCCATGGTGAGCAGCAGGCCCGAGATCGTGAGCACGTACGCCAGCACGACCCATTCGATCGTGGTGAGCGGCGCGCGGAAGGCCCGCGAGAGCGTGGGCAGCGCGATGTTGACCACGCTGATGTCGAGCACGGCCATGATCGTGCCCAGCGACAGCGCGGGGAAGACGCGCCAGCGCGGGAGGGCCGCCGACTCCGCCGTCACCGGCCGGAACGGGCCCAGCGGAGGATCTCGGGCAGGTTCGGAGTCTTGCCGTACATCAGCAAGCCGATGCGGAAGACCCGCGCCGAGCCGCGCAGCACGAACCAGCCGGCGAGGGCCAGCAGCCCGACGGACGCGGCGATCTGCCACGACGCCACCTCCGCGGAGGGCGTGCCCAGGCGCAGCATCATCGTGGTCGGTGCGGTCGGGGGGAAGAGCGAGAGGACGACGGCCAGCGCTCCGTCGGGATGGGCGAGGATCGAGGTGAGCACGATCACGGGCACGAAGTTCATGAAGGTGAACATCATCGCGAACTGCTGCGCCTCGCGCATGTTGTTCGTGACCGCGCCGATGCCGGTCATGAGGCTGCCGTAGAACAGGTAGCCCAGGAGGAAGTACACGATGGCGAGCACCAGCAGCCGAGGCTCGAGCTGCACCTGGGCCACGGCCATGAGCGGGGAGCCCAGGGCCAGGCCGGCGGCCATCCAGACGGCTACCAGGGTGAACCCGGCCGCCCCCAGGCCCACGAGCTTGCCCGCCAGCAGGTCCTCCGCCGAGAGCGTGCAGAGCAGCGATTCGAGGATTCGCGACTCCTTCTCCTCGCTCAGGCTCTGGAGGAGGTACTGCCCGCCCACCATGATGCACATGGCCAGGAGCATCGAGACCAGGAAGGGGATCATGAAGTCCATCATCTCGCGGCGGTCGTCCTTCATCTCGAAGCGGCCGTCCCGGCCCAACGTGTAGAGGTCCATGGCGACCGCGGGGCGCGAGGCCCGCTCGGCGCGAGCGGTGTCCACGTGGGCGGCGAGCAGGTTGCGCACCAGCCAGCGCTCGATCGGGCGCACCGACGCCGTGGAGCCGAACAGGTTGTTCGAGCTGGCGAAGCGGCGGAGCCTGCCGGCCGTGAGGTAGTCGGCCGGGATCACGAGTCCCTGCTGGACCCGTCCCGTGCGGAGCGCCTGCTCCAGGCGCGCCTGGTCGGGGAGGAACTCCACCTTGGTGCGGTAGGTCTCGAGCTGGGCCCTGGCCGCGTCGAGGGCCAGGCTCGACACGATCAGCCGGGAGGCCTGCGCATAGAGCCCCGACGAGTCCACCACGCCCAGGGTGGTGAGGGAGCGCATCGACTCCCGCCGGCTCGACATCTCCCCCCGCGAGGCGATGGCCATGACGCCGCCGAAATAGAGGGGCACCGCGATCAGCGTGAAGAGGAAGGCCTTGCGGCGGACCACGGTCAGGTACTCGCGGCGGGCCACGACGGCGGCGCGCGACAGGGAGAACTTCATCGCGCGCCTCCTCTCGCCGGCTCCTCCGCGACGGGCGGCCCGCTCTGCCCGTGGTCGAGGCCGAGACCCTCGCGGACGACCTTCACGAACACGTCCTCGAGCGGCAGGAACGCGACCGCGTACGACTCGATGTCGACCCCGCGCGCCACCAGCTCGCGCAGCACCGCCTGGGGCGTGGCGTCGGGCTCGAGGTGGAGCTTCCAGGCCCCGTCCACCGGCTCGACCCCGTGGACCCCGGGGACCAGCTCGGGCCGCCGGTCGGCGCGCAGCATCACGGCGTGGCCGGCGTAGTGGCGGCGGATGTCCGCCACCGAGCCGTGCAGGACCATGTAACCGTGGTTGATCATCAGCGCGCGGTCGCACAGCTCCTCGACCTTGTTCATCTGGTGCGTGGAGAGCAGCACGGCGCTGCCCGCCCGCCGCCGCTCCGCCAGGATCTCCTCGAAGAGCTGGGTGTTGAGCGGATCGAGGCCGGTGAAGGGCTCGTCGAGGATGAGCAGGCGCGGCTCGCCGATGAGGACCGTGCAGAGCTGCACCTTCTGCTGCATGCCCTTCGAGAGCGCCTGCACCTGCTTGGTCGCCCACTCCTGGAGGTCCATGCGCTCGAGCAGGGCCAGGCCGGCGGCGCGCGCCGCCGCGGCGGTGAGTCCCTTGAGCTGCCCGTAGTAGACGAGCACGTCGATCACCGGCACGCGCCGGTAGAGACCGCGCTCCTCGGGCAGGTAGGCGATCCAGCGGCGCGAGTCGCCGTCCACGGTCGCCCCCTCCAGCAGCACCTGGCCCGTATCGGGCTTGAGGATGTTGGTGATCATGCGGATGAGCGTCGTCTTGCCGGCGCCGTTCGGCCCCAGCAGGGCGAAGATCTCTCCCGGCTCGACCCCGAAGGAGACGCGGTTCACCACCACCCGTCCATCGAACGACTTCACGACGTCGCGGACCTCGAGCATCGGTATCTCCCCGGTTCGCCCGCTCCCCGTGGCGGGGAGGCACGAGCATGGTCCGGGGAGCCTAGCCCGGGCGATTCGCGAACCGCAAGGAGTTCCGCCCGGCGCGCCGCGGAGCGGCCGGGCGAGCGGGGGAGGGCGGACCGCGCTCGCCGGCACGAGCTGGCGAGCTCGAGCGAGGAGATCCATCCGCGAGGAGCGCCTGAGGACCCGAGCCCGCGCCGCGCAGAATCTGGCCGGAGGACGCGCATCCTGCATCGCGCCGCCCGGCTAACTTCCATGGTCGCAACGGGCGTTGCTGGCCTTAGAATTGCGAGATGACAGACGGTCCCGGCGGCGGTCCGTCCGTCCGCCTTGCGGTCTCCCGAACCCCGACGCGCGCCATGAAACCGATCGTGAAGCCCTGGCTGCCCCTCCTCGGCCTGCTCGCCCTGATCGCGGGCTGCGCCAAGAACGAGAACCCGGTTGCGCCCCCGGTCATCCCGCCCCTGTCGTCGCTGGTGGTCTCGCCTCACGCCGACACGCTGGCGGTGGACGCGAGCGCCCAGTTCACGGCGGTGGCCGTGGACACCGCGGGCCACCCGTACACGGGTCGGCTCGATTGGAGCAGCAGCGACCCCGGCGTGTTCACCGTCACCTCGACCGGCCTGGTGCGGGGCGTCGGCGAGGGCGCCGCGATCCTGGTCGTCTCGGGCGGAGGGCAGCTCGACAGCGCGCGCGTGCTCGTGCTGCCGGCCGCCTCGGGCTGGCTCATGCAGACGAGCAACGCCAGCGAGACGCTCAACGGCGTCTTCTTCGACCCGGCGGGACGCCTCGGCTGGGTCGTGGGCAACGGCGGGCTCATCCTCTCGACCGACGACGCGGGCGCGACCTGGACGCGGCAGACGCCGACCACCTTCAACCTGCGCGGCGTGTGGTTCACCAGCGCCCTGGAGGGCTGGGCGGTCGGAGACGCGGGCACCGTGATGCACACCCTGAACGGGGGGACGACCTGGAGTCGGATCACGAGCCCCGCGACCAGCGAGAACCTGATGCACGTCCACTTCGCCACCCCCAGCCTGGGCTGGGTCTCGGGCGCCAACGGCCTCGTCCTCGCCACTTCGGACGGGGGCGATACGTGGCAGAAGTCGTACCTCATGCAGCTCAGCCGGCCCACGTTCACGAGCATCATGTTCGCGGGCCCGGAGGACGGCTGGGCCGTGGGCACCACGGGCGCGATCGTCGGCACGCACGACGGCGGGGCCACCTGGTTCGTCGCCGAGTTCGTGACGGGCCAGACGCTGCGCGCGCTGTGGCGCAGCAGCGTGGATCACGCCGTGGCGGTGGGCGCGGCGGGAGTCGCGCCGCGCACCGTGGTCACGCCCGATTCGGTGGCCTGGGTGCTGGGCAACGCCGGCAGCAGCTACGAGCTGGAAGGGGTCTGCTTCCCCACCGACTCGACGGGCTACGCCGTGGGCTGGAACGGCTCGGGCGCCGTGCTGCGCAGCGACGACGGGGGAGAGAGCTGGCGCGCGCAGACGGCGAGCGCCCAGTTCCGCCTGCGCGCCGTGTTCTTCGTGGACGAGCGCCGCGGCTGGGCCGTGGGCGAGAGCGGGACCATCCGCCACACCTCCTCGGGCGGGGAGTGAGCCCGATCCGGCGCGCGCCATGACGTATGCGGCCCGAGCGGCCGTCCTGCCTCCGTAGGCTCGGCGCCGCGGCGGCGCGCCTGCGCTATAGTTCCGGCCGTTCCAGCGCCGCCGTCACCCGCGGAGCCCCGCCATGCCCGAGCGCCTGATCATCGTGGACGGCTACAACCTGATCCATCGCGCGGCCCTGCTGCGTCCCGGGCCGGACCGCACGCTGCGCGAGGCGCGCGACAAGCTCGTCAACCTCCTCTCGTGGGCCGTGGGTCGCGGCGAGGCCCACTTCCTGGTCGTGTTCGACGGCGCCGAGGGTATGGCCGAGGACGAGAGCCAGGGCCGCGTCGAGGTGCGCTTCTCGCGCCCGCCCCGCAAGGCCGACGACGTGATCCGCGAGCTGGTGGAGGAGCGCGTGGGGCACGGCCCGCGGGTCACGGTCGTCACCGCGGACCTCGAGGTCGCCCGGCACGCCCGAGCGATGGGCGCGGACGTCTCGCTCACGGATCTCTTCCTCGCCAGCGTGCTGGGACCCGTGTCGGGCGAGCAGCCCGAGAAGCCGGTCACGCTCTCGAAGAAGGAGATCGAGGAGTGGGCCGAGATTTTCCGGCGCCGCCGCGCCGACGAGTCGCCCCCCGCGGGAGGGGACGAGCCGGCCGAATAGCGCCGCGCACGGGCGCCGGCGCCCCGGGGCATGCCCGGGGAACGCGAAGGGCGGGTCTCAC
>JAWOLC010000140.1:0-8579 GCA_033853925.1 Candidatus Eiseniibacteriota bacterium | reverse complement strand
CGCGCCACCACCGCCGCCCTGCTCGCCCACCTCGCCGAATTCGACGCCCGCCAGCTCTACCTGCCGGCGGCTCATCCCTCCTTGTTCTCCTACTGCGTCGGCGAGCTGCGCTTCTCGGAAGACATGGCCTGCAGGCGCATCCGCGCCGCGCGGGCCGCCCGCGACTTCCCTGCCATCTTCCCGATGGTGGCGGATGGCCGGCTGCACCTGAGCGCGGTCGTCCTCTTGGCGCCCTACCTGACCCGGGAGAACGCGGCCGAGCTGCTGGGCGCTGCCGCCGGCAAGGACAAGGCCGAGATCGAGGAGCTGATCGCCGAGCGCTTCCCCCGCTCGGAGCTGCTGCCCCTGGTCGAGGCCCTGCCCGGCGCCGCCCTTCCGGCGACTCCGCAGCTTGCCCCGGGGCAAGTCGGGTCGCGCACCGATCTATCCGCTCCAGCGCGGATAGAGCCACCCGCCCCGCGAGGGCAGGTGAAGCCCATCGTCGCCGAGCGCTGCGCCCTGCAGCTCACGATCGGGAAGCGCACGCACGAGAAGCTGGAGTACGCCCGGGCCCTGCTCGGCCACCAGATCCCCTCGGGGGAGATCGCCGAGGTGATCGATCGCGCCCTCGATGCCCTGATCGGCCAGCTCGAGCAGCGCAAGCTCGCGGCGACCTCGCGGCCCCGCTCGCGCCCGCGCCCGCGGCGCCCGAGCGCGAACCCGCGCCACGTCCCGGCCGAGGTCCGGCGGGCGGTCTGGGTGCGGGATGGCGGCCGATGCACGTTCCTGAGCGCGGCGGGCAAGCGTTGCGAGGCCCGGACGAGGCTCGAGTTCGACCACGCGGAGCCGGTAGCCCGCGGCGGGCGGGCGACGGCCGAGAACCTGCGGCTGCGGTGCCGGGCGCACAATCAATACGCCGCCGAGCGCACGTTCGGCAGAGGCTTCATGAGCCAGAAGCGTGAGGAAGCACGGACCAGGAGGGTAGCGCGTGCCCCGGCCGGGGCGGAGACGGCCGGGCTCGCCTCGGAGCGAGTGCGCACGCTCGCCGCCGTGCCGGCGCACATCGGGGAAGCGCTACCCGCGCGGTGGCCGGCCGCCGAGCCGGAGCGGGCTCGCCTGGCCGCGGCCACCGAAGAGGCGCGCGCACGCGCCGGGGCCGCCGCCGAGGTTGTTCCCTGGCTCCGCGCCCTCGGCTTCCGCGCCGACGAGGCTCGTCGGGCGGCGGCGCAAGCCGAGAGACTCCCGGATGCTCCCCTCGAGGAGCGGGTACGCCTCGCGCTCTCCGCGCTGGGACCTCCACGCCGCCGGGCCGCGGGATAGCCGACTCCACGCGCCAGGCGATAGCGCCCCAAGTCGCGGGGCAGCCGACTCGGCACGCCGGACGACAGCGCCGCTGCGTAGCCGACTCCACGCGCCAGGCGATAGCGCCCCAAGTCGCGGGGCAGCCGACTCGGCACGCCGGGCGATTCCAGAGGGCGAGCGGTGGCGCGGAGGGCCGCGCGCGTGATGGAGAAGCGGATGCGCGCGCGGCATCCTGGGCCTTGACGTTCGCGGCTTCGCTGCCTACTGTCACGCGACCATGCCCTGTCATCGGATGACGGCACGCCGGTTCCGGCTTGCCGTGGCCGTCTCCGCGATGGCCGCGGTCCTCCTGCTTGCCTCGTGCGCCAAGGTGCCGCTCGTGGGCGGCAAGGCCGCCATCACCCTCGAACTCGCCGCCGGGCCGATGTGCAACTCCTGCGGCAAGAGCGAGGCGCACTCCCTGTGGTTCCACGTGCTCCAGGTCGCCGACGCCTCCGGCCTGTCGGGCACGCGGCCCGAGCAGGTGTGGGACCAGGAAGCCAAGTTCCTGGGCGCGGCGCTGCTCAACGACCCCAAGCAGGCCGAGAACGTGATCGACCCGGGCAGCCAGAGGACCTTCACGTTCCCCCGCGACCCCAAGGCGAAGTACGTGGTGTTCGTCGGCAACTTCTGCAAGACCCGGGGCGCCTGCTGGTACTACGTCCGGCCCCTGAAGGGTGGCGGCGGGACGAAGCTGAACCTGTTCGTCGACAACTTCTGCGTGAGCGAGCGGCGCTGAGCGCCGCGGGGGAGCGGCGATGAGCAAGCAGCAGCGGGTGGTCTGGAGCGAGGGCATGCTGCTCACGCCCCAGCACATGCAGCAATGGGACCGCTTCGTCCACCATCTCGTCAGCGAGCGGGCGCGCTCGGGGCAGGCCTTCGAGTGGGGCTTCACCCGGCTGGAGCTGGATCGCGAGTCGCTCCGCAACGGACGCGTCGCGCTGCTCGCGGTGCGCGGGGTGCTCCCCGACGGGACTCCGTTCCACGCCCCCGACGAGGATCCGCTGCCTCCGCCGCGGGCGATCGAGGGGCACTTCGATCCCAAGCAGGGCGCGCTCATGGTGCACCTGGGGCTGCCGGCGGGGCGTCCGGGCCGGGCGCAGCTCGAGGCGGCGGGGGCCGCGCCCGCGGCGGGCGCGCCGCGGCCGCGCTATGCCGCGGCCAGCGAGGTGGTGCCCGACGCCAACACCGGCGAGGACGAGCGCACCGTGGCCACCGCGCGCCTGAATCTGGCGCTGCTCTTCCCCGACGACGCGCTCGGCGACCACGACCTGCTGCCGCTGGCGGAGATCGCGCGGGCTCCGGACGGCGGCTACGTGCAGCGCGAGAGCTTCGTCCCGCCCTGCCTGGCGATCGGGGCCTCCGAGCCGCTCCTGCGCCTCGTGCGCGACTGGCTGCAGCGGCTCATCACCAAGAGCGACCTCCTGAGCGAGCGCCTGCCGCGGCGCGGTGACGTGGTCGAGTTCGGCAGCGCCGACTCGGCGAGCTTCTGGCAGCTCCAGACGGTGAACGGAGCCATCCCCATCCTCGCCCACCTGGCCGCGCAGCCGCGCTCGCACCCCGAGCAGGTGTACCAGGCGCTGGCCGCGCTGGCCGGCGGCCTGTGCAGCTTCCACGCGCGCCTGCGCCCGAAGGACCTGCCGGCCTACGATCACGAGGCCCTGGGCCCGACCTTCGCGAAGCTGGACGGCTTCCTCAAGGAGCTGATCGAGCCCAAGGTGCCCGAGAAGGCCGTGCGCATCGAGCTGAAGGCCGAGGGAGCCCTGCACGTGGGCCGCATCGAGGACCCGCGGGTGCTGGCGCCGCGCACCCAGATCTTCCTCGGCGTGCGCGCCGACATCGAGGAGCAGCGGCTGGTGGCCGAGTTCCCCGCCAAGCTCAAGATCGCGGCGGTGGACCGCATCGACTACCTCATCGCCAACGCGCTGCGCGGCGTGCCGGTGAGCTTCGCGCGGGTGCCGCCTTCGGCGCCGCAGTTCCGCTCGACCTACCTCTACTTCCAGCTCGACACCTCGAATCCCGAGTGGGAGTGGGTGCGGGGGGCGAAGAACCTCGCCCTGTACGCCCAGCCGGACTATCCGGGGCAGAGCCTCGAGCTGCTGGGCCTGCTGGAGTAGCGATGGCCGGCCAGCCGGGCGGAAGGGGCCGCGATTCCGGACCCGGGCGGGCGCGTCCTCCCGAGGACAGCGGCGTGCTGGAGACCACGGTGCTCGGGCCCGGAGGCGGCCGCCGCGCCCGGGCGCGCTCCGCGGCGCGCGTGCACCTGCTGGATGTCTGCGCCGACTTCCTGAGCCTGGCCGCGGCCGTGCGCCACGCCGAGGGCTCCGCCGATCCGGCCGCCCTGCGCGCGCGCGCCCTCGAGCTGCGCACGCAGATCGAGCAGCGCGGACGCGACGCGGGCCTCCCGGCGGCGGACATCGAGGCCGCGACCTTCGCGCTCGTGGCGCTGCTCGACGAGACCGTGCTGAAGACCCGGGGCCCGGCGCGCGACGCCTGGCTCATGAAGCCGCTCCAGCTCGAGCTGTACGGCCAGACGGTGGCGGGGGAGGAGTTCTTCGAGCGGCTCGAGAAGCTGCGGCGCGAGCGGAGCGGTCGGATCGAGGCGCTCGAGGTCTACTTCGCCTGCCTCGCGCTCGGCTTCGGCGGCCGCTACAACCTCGCGGGCCCCGAGAAGCTCGCCGGACTGCTGGCGGAGGTGGGGAGCGACATCGCCGCGGTGCGCGGCGCCCCGGCACGCGTGCTCTCGCCGCATCTGGCGACCGAGGAGGAGTACGCGGAGGTGGCGGGCGGCGGCGTGCCGGTGTGGCTCTCGAGCCTCGTGTTCGCCCTGGCGGTCGCTGCCGTCTGGATCGTCGTCAAGCTGCTGGCCCTGCACGGAGCGGGCGGCACCGCCGACCTCGTCGGCGGCCTGCCCCGGTAGCCCATGGACCTCCTGGCCAAGCTCCTCCGCCCGCGGGTGCTGATCGGCCTCGCCGTGGTCCTGGTGGTGGTGGCGGTCGTGGCGGCGGCGCTGGCCTTCCACTGGTCCCTGCTCCTCGTGCTGCTGGCGCTGGCGGGGCTCGGCCTGGTGGCGGCCATCCTCGTGCTCGTCGGCCAGCTTCGCGCGGCGCGCGCCGCCGAGGACATCGAGAGCACGATCACCCGGCAGGCCGACCTCGAGATCGAGCGCTCCGTGCCGGGCCAGGCCCGCGAGCTGCAGGACCTCAAGGCCGAGCTGCTGGCGGCGATCGCCGCCCTGAAGCAGCGCCGCGGCGGGCAGGCGGCGCTCTCCACGCTGCCCTGGTACATGGTCGTCGGGCCCGCGCGCTCGGGGAAGACCACGCTGCTCGCGCGCTCGGAGCTGCAGTTCCCCACGGCGGACGACGAGCGGGGGAGCCGCCCCGTGTCGGGCCTGGGCGGCACTCGCGGCTTCGGCTGGTGGCTGTGCCCCGAGGCGGTGCTCCTCGACATGCCGGGGCGCTGGGTGGGGGCGACCGCGCAGTTCGAGGACACCGAGGACTGGCTCGCCTTCCTGCGCGTGCTGGCGAAGCGGCGGCGACCCAAGCCCCTGAACGGCGTGCTGGTGGTCGTCGCGGTGGATCAGCTCGCGGACCGTGGCGACGCGGAGGTGGACGCGCTGGCGCGCGGCGTGCGCGAGCGCCTGCACGAGCTGGTGCACGAGCTGGGCGTCGTCTTTCCGGCTTACCTCGTGTTCACCAAGGCCGATCTGCTCGCGGGCTTCACCGAGCACTTCGCCGACCTGTCGGCCGAGGAGCGGGGCCAGGCCTGGGGCGCGACCTTCGACCTCGAGCGCGCCGGCGGCGAGAGCGCCGCCGAGGGATTCGACGCGGAGCTGCATCATCTGATCGTGGCGCTCTCCGAGCGCCGGCTGGCGCGCCTCCCGGGCCTCGCCGATCCGGCCCAGCGGGCGCGGGCCTTCGCCTTTCCGCGGCAGCTCGAGAAGCTGCGTTTCTCCCTGCGCCGCTTCGTGCAGGTCGTCTTCGAGCCGGACCCCACGCAGGAGTCGCCGCTCTTCCGCGGCTTCTACTTCACGAGCGCCGCGCAGGAAGGGACTCCGGCGGACCGGGTGATCGCGGCGGAGGCGCGTCACGCCGGCCTGGCCCCGGCCCCGATCGGCAAGCCCGCGCCCGGCGCCGGTCCCCTGTTCGTGCGCGACCTGCTCGCGGGCGTCGTCTTCGGCGACGCCTCGCTCGCCACGTTCTCCACGCGGGCGGAGCGCGCCCGCCAGCGGCTGCGCGCGCTCTACGCCGGCGGCCTGGCCGCGGCCTTCGTCCTGCTGACGATCCTGTTCTCGGCCCTGTCCTGCGGGAACGGCGGCGTGATCGGCGCCACCCGCCGGGCCGCCCAGAATCTCGCGGAGACGCGCGCCCAGGGCAGCTTCGGCGAGAAGCTCGACGCCCTCGAGCGGCTGCGCGTCCAGCTCGTGCGCCTGGACTCGCTGAGGCGCCACGAGCCGTTGTGGCGGCGGCTGGGCGGCTACTCGGGCGGCGCGGTCTTCGAGCCGGCCTGGAAGCTCTACACCGAGTCCGCGCTCGGCGTGCTCGTGCTGCCCGCGGTGACCGAGCTGGCGCGCGAGCTGCCCACGCGGGCCGCCGCGCGCGAGGGCGCCTTCATCGACTTCTACGAGGCCTACCGCACCTGGCGGCTGCTCTCCGAGGCCCGGGCGCTGGCGCCGCGCGATTCGCTCACGGTGAGCCGCGTGCTGAAGCAGGTCTTCCGCGGCCAGCTCGGGGCGACGGTGGGCAGCCTGACGGCGCCGCCGCCGAACCTGCTGGCGGCCCAGGTGTCCTACCTGGCCGAGCACCCGGAATGGCTGTGGCGGGTCGAGGCGGGTCGCGTGCCGCCGGCCGATCCGGCGCTGATCCAGTCCGCGTCGGCCCGCATCCGCGACGAGTGGAGCGTGGGGCTCTCCCAGTTCTACGCCCGCATGCTCGACGAGGTGACGCGCATGGAGCCGCAGGCGCCGGCCGAGAGGCTCTCGAGCCTGCTCGCCCAGCGGAACGTGCCGCCCACGGTGCTCGCGGCGGCGGGGCCCGACAGCGTTCCCGGCTGCTTCACGCGCGAGGGCTGGGAGGGCCAGGTGAAGCCGCTCATCGAGGGCTACCGCGCCGACCAGAATCCCCAGGGCGGCGTGCTCGCCGAGGCCTTCGCCGGCAACCCGCCCGACCTGGCGGACAGCCTGCTCTCCCTCTACGCCCGCGACTACGAAGGGCACTGGCTGCGCTTCCTCGACGCCCTGCGCGTCCCCGAGCGGCCGAAGCCCGGCATCTGGTCGGCGCAGGTCGCGCTGTTCGCGAAGAAGAACGACTCGCCCGTCGTGGTCGCGCTGCAGCTCGTGGACCGGGAGACGTCGCTGGGCGAGGCGGCCGGGACGCCGCTGGGGAACATGGAGAGCGACTTCCAGGTGGTGCACGACTTCTTCCGCGGCCAGAGCGGCACGCCCCTCCTGCGGCCCCGCGGGTTCTGGCCGCGCGTGGGCGGCTTCTTCTCGGGTCTGTGGTCCGGGATCACGGGCCTCTTCGGCAAGAAGCGGCCGCCGGGATCGGATCAGTTCGCTTCGCCCCGGGACACCTATCTGCAATACCTCGATCCGGTGCAGCAGAAGGTCGCCGAGGCGGACCGCCCGGGAGGGGACGCGAGCAGCGTGGTCTCGGACCCGAGCCTGGCCGCCGCCCGCGACTGGGTGGGACGCTACACCGCGGCCTACGGCGGCCGCGTGGCGAGCAGCGTGCAGCGGCTGCTCCGACTGCCTCTCCGTTCGGCCGGACAGCAGATCCCCACGAGCCCCGGCCTGCAGGCGGATTGGGCCGCGGTCGTGCTCGCGTTCGACAAGCTGCGCGGCCGGTACCCTCTGGTCGGCGGGGCCGCGGAGGACGCGAGCCCCAAGGACTTCGCGGACTTCTTCAAGCCGGGCGGGGTGTTCTGGAGCTTCTACGAGACGAAGCTCAAGACCATCGTCGCGCCGGACGGCTCGCCCCTTCCGGGGCAGGAGGGCTCGCCGCTGTCGGGCGACTTCTCGGCCTGCCTGCGCAAGGCTTTCCAGATCCGCAACGCGTTCGAGTGGAAGGACGCGGGCCCCACCGTCCGCTTCGCCCTCAAGCCCAGCATCCCCCGCCGGATCGAGGGCCCGAACGTGAGCCTGCGGCGGGTCTTCTTCGATCTGGGCGGGGACCATGCCGTGTACCTCATGGGCTCGGAGGGCCAGGCGAAGGACCTGGAGTGGCCCGGTCCCTCGCCGGCCGACGGGGCCGCGGTCCGCGCCGAGGTGGGATCCGGACCGCAGCCCGCGGGGCTCGTGGGGAACGGGACCTGGGGGCTCTTCCGCCTGCTGGACGGCCACTACGAGAGCGTGGGCGGCGCTGTCGGCGCGTCGTGGGTGCTCTCGGCGGGAGCGGCGAAGTTCCAGGTGGTGTACGAGCTGGTGCCCGCGTCCGCGGATCACCCGTTCCATCCCGACTTCCTGCGCTTCTCGCTGCCCGCGGCGGTGCAGTAGCGGGCCCCGGCTCGGGCGCCCGGGATGCGAGGAAATTGGCGTTGCGGAGGAGCAGGGCCGTGGCTATCGTGAGACTCCGCTTTTCGGAATGGCCTGCCATACGCCGGAGTGTTCCGTGAGCAACCTCTCCCTCGACTCGATCCGTGCCCCGATCAGCCCCGATGCGCCCACCGGTCGCGACGCCCGCTACGACGAGGACTTCCTCGCGCTGAAGAGCGAGGTGGCCAAGCAGGGCGCGGTCGCGGCCGCCACCGACTACGACGCGCTCGTCAAGCAGGGGCGCGCCCTGACGGGGGGCGGCGGCGAGGGCGCGGCCGCGGCGGTCGTGGTGGAAGCGGGCGGTCCCGACTTCGCGAAGGTCGTGGAGCTGGCCGACCGCATCCTCACCGGCGCCTCGAAGGATCTCCAGGTCGCCGCGTTCCGCTGCTTCGGCCTCCTGCGCACCGAGGGCTACGCCGGCCTCGCCGACGGCCTCGAGGCGTTCAAGCTCCTCGTGGACGAGTACTGGGAGAAGCTCTTCCCCGAGCGCACGAACGGGCGCCGGCAGGCCGTGCAGTGGCTGGCCGAGCGGGGCGTGGACGCGCTCGCGCTCGTCCCCGCGGGGCCCGGGGATCGCGAAGCGATCGCGCGGGCGGTGGCGACCTGCCGGGCGCTGGACGGCGTCGTGCAGGAGAAGATCCCCGAGGAGCCGCCCACGCTCTCCGCCCTGGCCCGGGCGCTCGACGAGATGCTGGGGGCCCTGCCCGCGGCGGCTCCTCCGCCCGCG
>JAWOLC010000139.1:0-18083 GCA_033853925.1 Candidatus Eiseniibacteriota bacterium | reverse complement strand
AGCAGGAGTGCGTGGCCTTGGTGGGATTGACCTGCAACGCCACCTACTACTTCGCCGTCAGGGCCAAGGATGATGCCGGCAACTGGTCGGTCCTGAGCAATGTCGTCAGCCAGGCGACCGCACCCTGCAGCACTTCAAAGGTGGCTCTCTGCGAATGAGGGAGCGTTGGATCGCGGGTTGCGGCTGCGCGAGGCAGCGGCGCCCCTCTCGTTCCAGGCCCGAGGGTGGCCGACGAGTGAGCCCCTACTTGACGGCATCGGTTCTGTGGAAGGAGGCCAGACATGAGTGACCTGCAGGCCGATCCGCCCCGGGTGCGCCTGGCGGATCGTGAGGCGGCCGTGTACGTCCACAAGATGAGGGTACCGGCCCGGCTCTCGCAGCCTAACCTCGATCCCCGGGACGGCTGGTTCCTGCTCGACGCCCGCGAGGGCTGGTTCGTGCTCTACCCCCACGTCGGGGGCGAGCCGCGAGCCGAAAGCCTGCTCGAACTCCTGAATTCCCGCCGGAGCGTCATCCCATTTATCTTGACCGGGGACGCCTCGGTGTTGCTCCTGAACCGGACCAACATTGACTGGGTCGCGGTCAGCCCCAGGGTCCCGCCGGAACTCATCTTCCCGCCCGGACTGGAGCCGAACCGCACCCAGCGGGTCGCGCTGCGCTTCGTCGATGAGAGCCGCGTGGAAGCCACAATCGAATGGCGCGCGCAACCGGGCCAGGAGCGCCTCTCCGACTACCTGAACGCCTGCGATGCCTTCGTGGCATCACGGGCCGGCTTCGGAACGCTGATCTGGAACAAGGAGCGAATCCGGGAAACTCGGATCGAAGAAGAGGCGGAGGATCGGCCGCAGGGGGCCGCTCGCTGAGATAGCCAGAGCACCTCTTTGACGGTCGACTCGGTCAATCCCAATGGCAGCTCGGCATCATCGAGCTCACGGCATCTCCACCTTGACGATCTGCACCCACTTGCCGCGTGCCCGGGTCCTCCTCGAGCGCTGACCGGCTCCCCGTTTCGCGCGAACGGATGAACTCATCCGTGAACGTGCGCTGTGGCCGGCGCTCCTTGGTCTTGGCCATGCGGGACATCGTATCCGCCTCCCGGAGGATGTCCACGCAACCGGGTCAAGGCCAGGTCCCCGTTCCGAATCCGAGCCCTTCCGAGACAATGGAAGGGCGCTCTCAACCCAGTGGAATGGTGTCAGCGCTGAGGGCGGATCGGGAGCGACGTTTCGAGACGCGCAGGCGACAGAGTTCACTTACGAGACGCGATTCTCGCCGTCGCGGCCCTGGCTCCATTCGTTCAGCTGCAAGAAGTGGATCACTCTCGGCGGCCGAACACCGGCCTTCACGAAGTGGTCCGGGCCATGGAGGACATTGAAAGCTTCCATGAGCGGACACCCGGCCGCTTGCTGGTCGAGAGTTCCCGTCACCGTCGCCTCGCGAGCGCCGACGTTGCTAGGAGGAAGGTCGCGTAACAGAAGTTGGAGGCGGCACCCGGATTCGAACCGGGGAATAAGCGCTTTGCAGGCGCTCGCCTTACCACTTGGCTATGCCGCCTCGGATCAGGGCAGGCGAGAGTAGCATCCCGGCCGAGAGCGCATCAAGGCGGCGCGGCAAGCCGGGCGGACGTTCGTAGCGGGTCGGTTCGGAATCCGCGCTCGACAGCCACCTGCACCTCGGCCTTCGGCGCGGCGTCCTGCACCCCGAGGTGGCCCCACGGCCGCCTCCGGAGGTTCCGTGTGCTGTCGCCCGATCACGCGCACGAGCCGAGTGGTTCGTGACCGCGCTCGCTTCCGCTCGTTCACCCTGCGGCACCGGCGGCGCCCGGGGGCGTCGCTCCGGACTCGAGGCGTTCGGCGGCCGAGGAGAGCCCTTCCAGGCTCTTCAGCAGATCCCGGCCGATTTGCGAGACGTTCTCCGCCAGCTTGTGGGCGTTCCCGAGGTTCGAGAGCACGACCGTGCCGCAGCGCTTGCGCAGGTTCACGTTCACGATCGCCGTGTAGCCCGCCATTCCTCCCCCGTGATTCAGCCAGCGCTCGCCGTTCTTGCGGTCGATGACGTGCCAGCCCAGCGCCACGTAATAGTCGTCCTCGATCTTGAAGGTCGGCTGCTGGGTCAGGGCAATCGCGCGGTCCGGCGCGAACTGGGCCCGAACGAACCGGGCGAAGTCCTCGGCGCTCGTCTTGATGCCACCAGCGGGAGCGAGCGCATTCATGTCCCAGTAGGGCGCGGGCTTCGCCTCCTTCTCCACCCCGATCACCACACGGTCCCGCACCTTGGCCAGCTCGGTGGTGGACGACCGCATGCCCAGGGGGCCGAAGATGCGCTCCTGGAGCAGCGTCTCGTAGCTTTTCCCGCCGCGTACCGAGAGGACGTATCCGACCAGGCTCATGCCCATGTTCGAGTAGCTGTACCTCGTCCCCGGGGTGAAGGCGAGCGCCATCTCGCGCTGGAGGTAGTTCTCGAAGCGCGCCCGATCGTAATCCTTGAACGGCTCGCGCAGATGGAAGTGGAAGAAGGCGTGGGCGTTGAGCCCCGGGGGCTGATGGCACATCCCCGACGTATGGTTCGCCAGCTGCTTCAAGGTCAGGTCCACCCCGTCGCGTCCGGACATCTTGAGCGGAAAGGGCACCAGCTCGCGGACTGGCGTGCCGAGGCTCAGGGCGCCCTTCTCGACCTGCTGCGCGAGCAGCGTCGCGGTGAAGATCTTCGTGATCGAGCCGATCTCGAAGACCGACGCGCGATTGTCGAGGTAGCGGATGCCCGTGGGCGTCCGCTCCGCACCCAGGTAGCGCACCGAGTCGCCTCGCACGAGCGCCACGGCCACCTGCACCTTGCTCGGCAAGGGCAGGAGCTGCTTCTCGATCAGACTCCGCTCCTCGGCGGTGATGATCGAGGTTCGCTGCGCCCTCGCCGGGGCAGCCCATGGAACCGCGAGGGTGCAGACCAGCACGAGGCAGACGAGTCGGCAGGGTTGGACCAGCGATCGTGGATGGCTCATGGCGGCCTCCCCTTCCCTTGGCGCCCGCGCGGCGGCAGGGGCTCGCCCGCTCGCCCGGGTCGCCCGCATCGGCCAGCGGGTGCTCGCCATCGCGGACCGAGAACGGCGCCTGCGCCGCGACCCGGCCGAGGTGCTCACCCGCTCGCTGCCGCCGATCCTGCGACTGCTCGTCTTCGACAGGTCGGGCCTGGAGGATCGCCATCGCGACGCGCCGGAGTCAAGCGTCCGCGCGGCGCCGGCAAGACCTCGCCCGGCCGAGATGCTATCCTTGCGGCGTCGGTGGGCACTCCTCGCTCGTGAGACAGGCCGGCCTCTCGGAAGAAGGAACAAGCGATGGTCCGCATGCGGTGTCCTCGTCCCCTGGCCGCGGCCCTGGCCCTGGCCCTCTCGCTGGCGCTCCCGGCCACGGGCTGGACCTGGGGCAGCACGACCCACCACTACATCGCCGAGCACTACTCGCAGTACCTGCCGCCCTACATCGACGGCCTCCGAGCCTACGACGCCACCGTCGACCAGAAGGTGACGGACCCGGACACGCGCAAGTCCTCCACGCCGGGCGAGAGCTACCGCCACTACATCGACATCGATGCCTACAACGAGTTCTTCACCGGCACCCTGAGTCACGACCGGGCCACGCTCGAGGCCGAGTACGGCGCCTCCACCGTGCTCAACAACGGCGTCATCCCCTGGGCCGTGGGCGAGGTCGTGTCCACCCTGACCTCGGAGTTCCAGGCTCGGCAATGGAGCGCCTCCGCCACGACGATCGCCGACCTCTGCCACTACGTGGGCGACGCCAACCAGCCTCTGCACTGCACGCAGAACTTCGACGGCCAGTACACGGGCAACGGGGGGATCCACTCCCGCTACGAGAGCGAGATGATGGATCTGCACATCGGCGAGCTGACCTCGGCACCGGGGACCGCCACCTACTACCCGAACGTGGTGGACGCCATGTTCGGCGTGATCGGCGACTCCTGGAGCGGCGTGACCACGATCCTCGAAGGCGACGACACCGCCAAGAACGCCTCGGGCGGGCAGTTCAACTCGGCCTACTACGGCTTCCTCTGGGCCTACACGAAGAACATGACCCAGGCTCGCATCGACTCCGCCGCCGTGATGACCGCCTCGCTGGTCTACACGGCCTGGGTGAACGCCGGCCGCCCGCCGGTGCCGGGCTCCAGCGCGAACGTGGACTCTGGCGAGATCGCGGGCGTGCCGCTCAGGGTCGGGCCCACTCCCTTCCGCGCCGAGCTGACGATCCGCTTCGCCGGCGTGGGCCCGCTGCGCCTGGAGGTGTTCGACGTGCGCGGCGCCCGCGTGGCGCGACTCGTCGAAGGCGTGTCCGGCTCGGGCAGCGTCATCTGGCGGCCGGCCGACTCGGACCGCTCGCTGGGCCCCGGCCTCTACTTCATCCGCCTCACCGGGCCCAACCTGAGCGTGGTCCGGCGCGTCACCTTCCTGGGCTGACGCGCCGGCTCGCTCGGCCTCCCGCTACTTCTGGCCCGCCGCCTCGAGGGTCTTCTTCCGCACGGCCTCGAACTCGTCGCCGGGGTACCAGGCCGGCCGCGTCGCGGAGCTGGCCACGTCCAGGCCCACGAGGTACGCCAGCCGGGCGTCCTCGACCATGCCCGAGAGATCCCAGTCGGGGCGGATCTTGTCGCTGGGCTGGTGGTAGTGCAGGCGCCGGTACTCGTAGTCCCTCAGCTTGCCCCAGCCCGCGGGCCGGCCGATGTAGCTCTGTCCCGAGCGGAAGTAGAGCGCCGGCACGCCCACCCGGGCGAAGCTGAGCTGGTCGGCCCGGTAGTAGTAGCCCTTGTCGGGCTCGGGCTCGTCCACCACCACCCGCCCCTGGGTCCGGGCCGCCGCGACCAGACGATCCTCCAGGTCCGACTTGCCCCTGCCGATCACGGCCACGTCCGAGGTGCGGCCGCCCACGTTGCTCCCGTCGATGTTGATGTCGGCGACGATCTGCGCCAGCGGGATCGTCGGATGCGTGGCGAAGTAGTGCGAGCCGACCAGCCCCTGCTCCTCGCCGGCGACGAGGAGCGCGACGATGCTGCGCGCGGGCCGCGGCCGCAGCGAGGCGAAGGCCTCGCCGATGGCCAGCACCTGGGCGCAGCCGGAGGCGTCGTCCAGGGCGCCGTGGTTGATCCGGTCACCGCTCGAATCGGGCTCCCCGACGCCGAGGTGGTCGTGGTGCGCCGAGACGATCACCGCCTCCTGGCGCAGGCGCCGGTCGCTGCCCGGCAGCACGCCCACGAGGTTGGCGGTCCGCGTCGTGTCCACCGCGACGTCGAAGGCCAGCGAGGTCTTCACGCCGAGCGGGATCGGCCGGAAGTCGCGGCTGCGGGCCGCGGCGACGAGCGAATCCAGATTCTTGCCCCCGAGGGCGCAGAGCTTCCGCACCGCGGCCTCGGTGAGCCAGCTCTTGAAGCCCAGGCGCGCCTCGCCGGAGGCCGGCAGCTCGAACTGCGTCCCGGCCCACGAGCGCTGGACCACGTTCCAGCCGTAGCCCGCGGACTCGTCCGTGTGCAGGATGATCGCCGCTGCCGCCCCCTCGCGCGCCGCCGACTCGTACTTGTAATCCCAGCGCCCGTAGTAGAGGCGCTTCGGGCCCGCGAAGAGCGCGGGATCCCAGTCGGGGTCGTTGTTGAGCATCAGGAGGATCTTGCCGGCGAGGTTCGCGCCCTTGAAGTCGTCCCACTGGTACTCGGGCGCCTGGATGCCGTAGCCGACGAAGACGATCTCGGCGTCGTCGATGGCCACGTGCGGGGACTGCACGCCGCTGCCGCCGATGAAGTCCTCGCGCCAGCGGAAAGTGGCCTCGCCGCCCGGGCCCGTGAAGCGCCAGGAATCGAAGTCCTTGACGGTGAGGCCCATGAGCGTGATCGGCTGCTCCCAGGAGCCGCCCGGGCCGCCGGGCTCGAAGCCGATCGCCTGCAGGCGCCGGATCAGGTAGCGGCGCGCCCGCTGGTCTCCCACCGTGCCGGGGAAGCGGCCCTCCATGGAATCCGCGGAGAGCGCGGCGATGTCGTGGAGCATGGCGGGCGCGGTGATGCGCTGCTGCGCGTCCGGCGCAGCCGGGGACTTCGCCACGGCGGCGGCGGCGCCGAGCACGCCCAGGAGGGCGAGGAAGGCGAGGGTCGGGCGGAACGCCGATGACATGGAACCTCCAGGAGCGAGGGCAGGCGCCGGGCGCCCTCGACCGGCGCCGTTCGCCGGTCTCGCGCGCCGGGGACGCATCCTGCCATCCTATTCGAGCGAAGGCGAAGCATGTCGCCTCCCGCCCGTCGTGGCAAACGGTTCCGGCCCCGAAACCTGACGAGCGCGGCGTTCGCGCTGGCGAAGTCGGCGGCGGTCCAGCGCGCCGCCCCGGAGAGCCTCCTCGCCAGGCCGCCCGCGAGGCGGGCGCCCGGCTCGCGGCGCCCCCCTGGCGCGGCGGCCAGCCGAGCGACTGCGCCCTCCCGCGCGCCTCGAGCGTGCGCCGGGTCGGTCGCGGAGCATTGGACGCGCGGGGAGCAGCACCCTTATCCTGGCCGCCTGCCCAAGGAGGCTCGCATGCTGCGCCGACTCCCGGCTGCCTCGTTCCTCGTTCCCCTGGCGCTCCTTCTCTCCGCCCCGGCCCGGGCGCAGACGACCACGCCCCTCGTGGGCTACCGGCCTCCCGCCGACTCGGTGCGGCGCGAGATGGCGATTCCCTCCCACGACGGGGTGCGCGGGCGCATCGACTCCACGGGCTACGCGCTCCACGCCTCGCAGATGGCCAGGGTCTGGGAGCTGTCGGCCTCTCCCCCGGCGCCCCGTCCGCTGGGACCCGCGCCGCCCGCCGGCGTGGCGGCCGTCATCTGCCCGCACGACGACTTCAGCTTCGCGGGCCGCGTCTACCGGCGCGTCCTGCCGCTCGTCACCGCGCGCACGGTCGTCCTCATCGGCGTCTTCCACGGCTACTGGCGCTTCGGCGAGCACGACCGCCTGGTCTTCGATCCCTACCGCGAGTGGACGGCGCCCGACGGGCAGGTGCGCGTCTCGCCGCTGCGCCAGGCCCTGCTCGCGCGCTTGCCCCGCGCGGACTGGATCCAGGACTCGACGGCGCACGACTTCGAGCACTCGCTCGAGCCGCTGGTCTGCTGGCTGCGGCACATCCGCGCCGACGTGGAGATCGTGCCCATCATCGTCCCGTCGGCTCGCTTCGAGCGTCTCGAGGCCCTGGCCGATCACCTGGGCGACGCCCTCGCGGCCGAGCTGGCGGCCCGCGGCTGGCGGCTCGGCCGCGACGTGGCCATCGCCATCTCCGCCGACGCCATCCACTACGGGCCCGACTTCCAGCAGCACACCTTCGGCGCGGGCGGCGTCGAGGCCTATCGGCGGGCCACGGCGAAGGACCGCGGCCTCCTGACCGGGCTGCGCGGGCCGCTGGAGACCGAGAAGATCCGCGCGCTCTACGCCACCTTCGTGGATCCGGAGCACCCCGACACCTATCGCTGGACCTGGTGCGGGCGCTTCTCGATCCCGCTCGGCCTGCTGACCCTGCAGCGCCTGGCCCGCGGGGCGGGCGGGGCGACCGGCTGGCCGGTGACCTACGCCACCTCGATCAGCGGCCCGGAGCTGGGCCTGCGCGACATCGGCATGGCCCCCACCGCGCCGTCGAACCTGTACCACTTCGTGGGCTACCCGGGCGCGGCGTTCACCGTCGGCGCGTCCCGCTGAGGTCGCGGCCGGCGGGCCGCCTCAGGCTCGCCGCGAGACCGGCTCGTACGCCGCCGTCCGCACGTCGCCGATCACCACGCGGGCGAGGCGAGCCTGCCGATCCGCCGCCAGGAGCACCTGCGCCAGCCGCCGCGCCTCCGCGCGCGCGGCGAGGGTCGCCGCCTTGTTGACGAAGACCGCCACCTCCGTCTCCCCGGCGACGCGCGCGAGGTAGCCGTCGCGATGGAGGAGGATCGCCGCCACGTCCTCGGCCTGCACGAGGGCGCCGACCGGGCGCCCCAGCCTGGCGCGCAGCAGCTCCGCCCGATGCACGTGGGCCTCGTCCATGGGCGCGCCGAGGCAGTCCACGCCCACGACCGCGATCACCAGGTCCGCTTGCGGCGAGACGACGGGCTCGTGCTCCCGGTGCGCCTTGATGGAGAGACCAGCCGATCCGTCCGCCTCCACCAGCAGGTGGTCGGCGACGCGGGCCTCGGCCAGCCGGTCGAGATCGCCCAGGGCGAGGCCCAGCAGCTTGTCGGCCGCGCCGCGGGCCGCCGCCGCCGTGACGTGGTCGTGGGCGGCGAACTCGCTCCTCAGCCGGGGGATCAGGGAGTCGGCGTCGGCGCCGATCACCACGCGGGGCGACTGCGCGGACTCCGGCTCGCGGATCCGCGTGCTCGTGGTCGTGAGCACCTTCCGCCCCCTGTCCACGAGGGCGTGCGCCAGGGCGAAGAGCAGCGAGGTCTTGCCGCCCCCGCCGATCAGGTAGACGCAGCGGCGCTCGGCGACCCCGAAGGCCTCAAGGATCGCGGGGAGTCCGGCCGGCATGGGCCACCACGATCTCCAGCACGCTGCCGCTGATGGCGCGCGCCTTGTCGGACAGCGTGCGGCACAGCTCGGGATCGCCGCGCGGATCGACGTCGGCGAGCTTCTGGCCGGCCGTCACCTCGAGCCCGGGCCAGAGCAGGCCGCGAATCACTCCGGCGATCGCGCTCCGCAGCTCCGCGCCCGTCACGCTCCCGATCGCCTCGCCGGCCGCGACGCGCTCGCCGATCGCCCGGCGGCTGACGAAGACACCGTCCCCGGGCGCCCGCACCAGACGCTCGCGCGTGTAGCCGCCGATCTCGCCGGGTTGCCCCGTGTCGTCCTGCGAGAAGCCGCGGGCGACGATCCGGCCCAGGTGATGGCCGCGCATGGTCTCCACCACGAAGTGCACGTCCCGGCCGGCCTCGAGCCCCGGTCCCAGCCCGATCACGAGCGGGGCGTCGCTCAGCCGGTTGTCCAGGTTCGTCTTGAGGATGCGCGCGTCCACGACCACGTCGGGACGCCAGAGCGCCACGAGCCGGCTGTGCGGATCCACGATCACGGGCACGTGGTCCCAGCCGTCCTCGGGCAACGCCTCGAGATCCTCGGCTCGACGGAGGACGCCGCGCACGCCCTCGATCGCGATCGCGCCCTCGTAGACCGCGGAGCAGAAGGACACGGTGCGGCGGATCGCGGTGGGCCGCTCGAGATCGGTCATCGCCACGCGATAGCCGCAGCGGAAGAGCCGGTGCGCCGTGGCGGAGGCCTGCTCGCCCGCGCCCTTCACCAGCACCCGCTCGCGCCCCGGGCTCATCCGCCGCTCTCCAGATCCGCGGGCACGTCCACGTCGAAGAGCACGGCCTCGTCGCTCGTCTCCAGCTCGGCGATCCGCTCCGGCTGGGCGCGCAGGATCTCGCGCGCCCCCACGTCGCCCCGGAGGGCGAGCAGGGCCTGGCGCAGCTCGCCGCCGATCAGGACCGGATGGCCGCGCCGCCCGCCGCGCACGGGGACGACGATGGCCCGGCCCGCCGCCCGGAAGCGCGCGACCAGCGCGGCCACCAGCGCCGGCCGGATCCCGGGCATGTCCGCCAGGGCGACGAGATAGGCCGCGGTCTCCGCGGGCGCGGCCTGTACTCCCACGCGCAGCGAGGAGCCCATGCCCTCGTCGGGGTGCGGATTGACGACGAAGCGGCAGCGCGGGGGCGCGGGCGGCCGGGGGAAGCGCGGATGCACGACGACGAGCGTCTCCTCGATCTCGGGCGAGGCGACGAGGGCCGCGAGGGCGTGCTCGTAGAGGGGGCGGCCGCGATAGGGCGCCAGGAGCTTCTCCCCCCCGAAGCGCGACGCGGAGCCCGCGGCCAGCAGGAGGGCGACGATGCCCGTGCGCCCGGGCCCGGCGGGCGAAGGCGCGCGATTCGCCGCGGGGCGCACGCGCCGCCTACCGGTGCGCGCCCGTGCCCCGCAGCTCGGGAGCGGTCCGCCGGTACTCGGCGAACAGCTCCGAGAGCTTCTGCGCGGCGGCGCGGATCCCCGCGGGCTCGCTGCCGTCGGCGAAGGGCAGGACACGACCGCCCTGCTTGAGGATCCTCCCGCGCGCGACCACGGTGTCCACCTCGCTGCCGTCCGCCGCCCAGATCAGGTTCTCCGTCACGTTGTCGAGGCGCGTCGGCGTCAGGTTGGGTCGCGCGAGGTCGAGCAGCACCCAGTCCGCCTGCCTGCCGGGCGCCAGCTCCCCCTGGTTCTGCCGCAGGATGCCCGCCGGGACGCAGGTGATCATCTCGAGGAGCTGCTGCGACGAGAGCAGGGTCGCGTCCTGGTGCCGTGCCCTCTGGTACTGGGCCGCGAGCCGCGCCGCCGCGAGGATGTTCTGGTTGTCGGCGGAGCCGGAGCCGTCGGTCGAGATCGCCACGGTCACGCCGGCGCGCAGCATCTCGACGACCGGCGGCATGCCCGAGCCCAGGATCGTGTTCGCCAGCGGGTTGTGCACCACCCGGGCGCCCGTGTGGGCGAGGATCGCCACGTCGCGGGGCCCGCAGTTGACCTGGTGGGCGAGCACGGTCTCCCGGTCGAGGAGGCCGAGGGACTCGGCGAATTCGACCTCGCTCTGCCCGGGCTCGACCTCGCGGCTGAACCAGCGCGTCGTCTCGGGCTCCTCGGCGCTGTGGATGTGGAAGAGGGTGCCGTGCCGCCGAGCCCAGGCCTTGAGCGGCACCAGCATCTCGCGGCTGTTGGAGAAGAACTGGTCGGGGCCCGGACAGAAGCTCGTGCGCGCCAGGTCGGGCAGGGCGAGCGCCGCGTCCAGGCGGGCGAGCGCCGCCTCCGGCCGATCCAGCGCCTCCGCCACGTAGTTCCGGTCCTGCCCGCCGATGGCCACGATCATGGTCGTCCCCGCCGCCTCGTTGGCCTGGGCCAGCTCCGCGACGTGGTACTTGTTGAAGTTGCAGTGGTGCACGAGGCTCGTCGTGATGCCGTAGTGGATGTCGCACAGCCGCGCCAGCCGGTAGGTGATCAGGTGCGGGGAGGCGCCCAGCTCGCGGTAGAGGGCCTCGTGCCGCGTGTTCAGGAAGCCGGTGAAGGGGTTCACCGCGTGGTCGAGCCAGGCGGTGAGCGGCTCGTCCTTGGCGATGCCGATGAGCGGCTGCTCGTGGTCGTGGCCGTGGGCCTTGACGAAGGCGGGCAGCAGCACGCCCTCGAGCCGCGGAATCTCGGCGTCCGGCGACGGCTCCCCGACGATGCGCAGCGCCGCGCCGTAGGTCGCGCGGACGCGCCGCCCCACCTCCGGCGTGTAGCGACCCACCTCGAGGAGGTCGTCGCCGGCGCTCAGGACGTAGCCGTCCTCGATGCGCCGGGTGCGATCCGGCGCGGCGAGCGGCAGCAGGAACTTGGCGCGACAGAGGAGGAACGCGGGCGCGCTCATCGCCCGCCGTCGCCGGGGATCTTGCCCAGCGCCCTCAGCAGCTTCTCCGCGGTGAAGGGCCAGCTCCGCAGCCACACCCCGGTGGCGTCGTGGATGGCGGCGGCGATGGCCGGCGCCGCGCCGTTGCAGGCGATCTCGGACACCGATTTGCCGCCGTAGGGGCCGAACGGGTCCGTGGTCTCGACGAGCAGGGCGCGGAAGTCGTCGGGCAGGTCGCGGATCATCGGCACATGGTAGTCGAGCAGGTTCGCGTTCCGGCAGCGCCCCCGCTCGTCCAGGATCATCTCCTCGAACAGGGAGTGACCGATGGTCTTGAGCACCCCGCCGTACATCTGCCCCAGGGCCAGCTCGGGATTGATGGGCGTGCCGCAGTCCTGGATCGCGTAGTACTTCTGCACCCGGATCGCGCCGGTGCGGACGTTCACCGCCACCTGGCAGAAGTGCGCGCCGTAGGGGAACGCCGCCTTGTCCGTGGTGAAGCAGGCCGAGCTGGTGAGCTGGCCGCTGCCCGTGCCGGAGACGGTGAAGCGGGAGATCTCGGCGTACGAGACCGCCCGCGACCGGCCCCTCACCTGGCCCGGCGGCTCCAGCTCCAGGTCCGCCGCCGGCTCGCCCAGGATCCGCGCCGCGACCTCGAGGAGCTTCTCCCGCATGCCCCGCGCCGCGTTGAGCGCCGCGTTCCCCGAGAAGAACGTGCCGCTCGAGGCGTACGCGCCGTCGTCGTAGGGCGTCACGTCGGTGTCGGCGACGATCAGGGCGACGTCCGCGACGCGCACGCACAGGCACTCGGCCACCAGCTTGACGACCAGCGTGTCCAGGCCCGTGCCCATGTCCGTCCCGCCGCTCAGCAGCATGAACGTGCCGTCGTTCAGCAGGTTCACCGTGGCGTTGGCCGAGTCGAGGCCGGGCAGGCCCGAGCCCTGCTGGATGATGGCGGCGCCCTTGCCGATCTTCACGTCGGGCTCGTCGCTCTCCACCCTCGTGCACCACTCCACGAGGACGCGGCCCTTCTCCAGCGCCGGGCCGAGGCCGCAGCTCGAGACCTCCTGCGGCGTGCCCTCGCGCCCCTCGCCCAGGCAGCGCAGGATCTCGAGGGTCACGCCCTCGCGCACGCGATTCTTCTCGAGGAAGGCGAGCGGGTCCATGCCCAGCGCCTCGGCCATCTCGGCGCAGGCGAGCTGCAGGGCGTACGAGCCCTGGGGGGCGCCGTAGCCCTGGTAGGCGCCGCAGGGCGGGACGTTCGTGTAGTAGCTCTTCACCTCGAAGCGGACGTTGTCGCAGAGCAGCAGCGGCAGGCTCTTCGAGCAGGAGTTCATCGGCACCGTCAGGCAGTGCGCTCCGTAGGGGCCGGTGTTGGCCCGCACCTCCATCTGCACCGCGGTGAGCCGGCCGTCCCGCTTCGCTCCCAGCGTGACCTTGATCTTCATGGGGTGGCGCGTGCGCGAGGCGATGAACTCCTCCTCGCGGCTCATGCGGTAGAGGACCGGACGCCCCGTCACCCACGTGGCCCAGGCCGCCACCTCCTCGAGCACGATGTCCTGCTTGGCGCCGAAGCCTCCGCCCACGCGCTCCTTGATCACCCGCACCTGGTTCTCGCTGACGCCCAGCAGGCGCGAGACGATGCGGCGGACGTGCCAGGGCACCTGCGTGGAGGCGTGGACGATCAACCGCTCCGCCTCGAGGCGCGTGTAGACCACGTGCGGCTCCACGGGGGTGGACTGCACCTGCGAGGTCTCGTACTCGCGCTCGACCACGACCTCGGCCTCGGCCAGCCCCTTCGCGACGTCGCCGATGCCGCCGCTCACGCTGGCCGCCAGGTTGCGGCGCGGGTCGGCGTGGATGGGGAACTGGTAGAGGATCTTGCCGTCGCGCGGGTCCGCGCCGGCGTTGTCCAGGTCCGCCGGGGCCCCGGTCACGTACTCGAGCGCCGCGTTGTGCAGGATCGGCGCCCCGGGCGCCGCGGCCGCCTCCACCGAGAGCACCGGCTCCAGCACCTCGTACTCGACGCGGATCCGGCCCAGGGCCTCGCGGGCGATCTCCGCCGTCTCGGCCACCACGGCCGCCACGCGATCGCCCACGTGCAGCAGCTTCCGCCCGAACATGCGGCGGTCGTAGGGCGACGGCTCGGGGAAGCCCTGGCCCGCCTGGTTGTAGTAGACGTCCGGACAGTTCTCGTGCGTGAGGACCAGGACGACGCCGGGCAGCGCCTCGGCCCGGCTCGTGTCGATGCTCTTGATGTAGGCGTGGGCGTACGGCGAGCCCAGCAGCTCGAGCCGGCAGGCGTCGGCCTGGATCATGTCCTCGACGTAGGCCTTCTCGCCGCGCACGAGCCGCGGGCCGTCCACCTTGCGGCTCGGCTTGCCGACGATGCGCAGGTCGTCGCGGAATTCCTGCCCCTTGGTCGCCGCGTGGGCGGGGTCCCGCAGGCGCTTGGCGGCCAGGTCCACCGCCGAGAACATCTGCTCGTAGCCGGTGCAGCGGCAGAAGATCCCCGAGAAGGCGTCCCGGATCTGCTCGCGCGTGGGCTGCGGGTGGCGGCCCAGCAGCGCCTCGGCGGCGAGGAGCATGGCGGGCGTGCAGTAGCCGCACTGCACCACCCCCGAGTCGATGAACGCCGTCTGGATCGCCGACAGGTCGCGATTCCTCGCCAGGTGCTCGACCGTCCAGACCTCCTTGCCCTCGAGCTGCGGCGCCAGGAGGAGGCAGGAGTTGACCGTCTTCCCCTCCAGGATGATCGAGCAGGCCCCGCAGCTGCCCTGGCCGTCGCAGCCGTTGCGCACCGAGAGGATCTGCTCGCGCCGCAGCAGGTCGCGCACCCGCTCGCCGGGCCGCGCCTCGAACTCCCGGCGGAGGCCGTTCACCTTGGCCGTGATCCTCATGGTCGCGCCCCCGCCCGCCCGCAGGCGTCGTGCAGCGCCAGGGCCACGATCACTCCGGCCTGGTAGGTCCGGAACGCGGCGCTCGCCGAGAGCGCCGCGGGGACCCGCACCGTCCGCCCCACCAGGGCCTGGATCTCGTCGATCCCCGGCAGGGGCTTCCCCTCCAGCTCCTTCTCGACCGCGCCGAGCCGGCGGGCGGGCCCGGTCACGCCGCCCAGCGCCACGATCGGCTGCCGCACGGCCTGGCGTGCGAGCGCGAGCGAGACCGCCACGCTCAGGGTCGAGCGCGCGTTGGCGGATCGGCGCACGTTGCGGCAGGCCGCGAGCCGCCCGGCCGCCGGCCGCGGCAGCAGGATCCTGGTGATCAGCCCCGGCGGTCGCCTCACCACGTACTCGGCGACGGGGATCGTCGCGGCGCCGCCCGGACGCGCCAGGCCGACCTTCGCCTCGAGGGCCACCAGCATGGGGATCACGTCGCTGAAGGACAGGGCGCTGGCGACGTGCCCGCCCAGGGTCGCCGCGTTGCGCACGTTCCGGCTCACCACCTGCGCGACTGCCGCCTTCAGGGGCGCGGGCACGCGCCGGTCCTCGATGAGCTGCTGGAGAGTGCACAGCGCCCCGATCGCCACCTGACCTCGCTTCACTTCGACGAGGTCCAGCCCCAGCCCTTCCAGGCTGATGGCGTGCTCGGGACGCACCTCGGACTCGCTGGAGTTGAGGCGGGTTCCGCCGGCGAGGTAGGCCGCCCGGCTCTGGTACTTGCGCTTCAGCGACAACGCCTCACGGGCCGTCCGTGGACGATGGAAGTGTTCGATCATGCACCGCTCCTCGTGAGCTCAAGGATACGTGGGCGACCGAACATTGTAGGGGGAGCGGCAGGAAAAGGGAATCAGCGATCGCGTGCCGGGGCCGCGGCGAGCCTCGGCTCCCGGGGCCGAGCGCGCGCGCCCGGGAGCGGACCCGCCGAGGGCGGTCGAGAGACTTTCAGCGCGGGGGCGGCGCGGCGGGGCCGGGAGCAGGCTCGGCCGCGCCCGCCTATGCGGCCGCCACCGTCTCGATCGCGAATCGAGGCGGCGATTCCATGTGCTTCTTCACGGCGCACTGCTCGGCCGAGCGCACGAGCGCCGCGTGGTACTTCTCGGGGAAGTCGCGGGGCACGCGGATCTCGAGCCGGATCTGCTCGACCATGCCGTTGGCGGGATTCACGTCGAGGCGCTGGCGGATCTGGATGCCCTCGCTGGGCAATCCCCGCTGGCGGCAGAAGCCGAGGACGTAGATGCCCGCGCAGGTGCCGATCGAGGCCAGGAAGGTCGCGAAGGGCGTGGGCGCCGAGCCTTCGCCGCCGCCCATGGGCGGCTGGTCCGTGCGCAGCGTGTAGGGACCGAATTGCGCGTCCACGCGGGCGCCTCCGGGGAAGCTGATCGTCATGTCCATTCGTCTGCCTTTCTCACGAGTCGGGGGCGGCGAGCACCTGTGCTCCCCCGTGAGAGTCCGGGCAGCCCGAAAGGGATCCGTCCGCCGCCGGGCTCGGCCGTTCCAGCCGCGTGGGCGCTGCGGCCTCGCCCCGGGCGCCGAGCACTCGGGGCGAGGCGGAAGCGCTCGCCGCTACGGCCGGCGCTCGGCCGCGCCCCTCTCCCGCTGAGGCTGGGGTCGAGCGGGCGCCGGTCTCGCCGGCGCGGGCTTCGCGGGTGCCTGGCTCGGGGGCGGCGGCTCGTAGCGCGGAGCCTCGTGCGCGCGCTGCCGGGCCTGGTACTCGCGCTCGAGACTGCCCGGGCTCGCGCTCGGCGCGGGAGCCGCCGGGCTCGGAGCGGGCAATGGTCGAACCGGCCTCTCCGCGGCGCGGGGAGGAGGCGCGGGCGGCGCTGACGAGGGAGGCGTCGGCGGTGCCGGCTGGGCAGGCGCCGGCCGCAGGTCCGGGCGAACCCCGGACCCCGCCGGGGCGGGCGTGGGGGCGAGGGGCAGGCGGGTGGGCTTCCAGGTGCGCCCCGCGTTCACCTGCCAGGCCCCGTTCGCCTGCCGCTGGTAGACCTCGCCGTCCCGCCCCGCGAACACGTTGTTCGGCCGGTCCGCCACCCGCGCCAGCGGCCGCAGCGGCAGCCGGCTCGCCGCCACGTCCACCCGCGCCCGGTTCGTCGCCCGCTGGTAGAGATTCCCCGGCGTCCGATCCACCAGCACCGCCGCCCGCCGCCGCCCCGCCGGCCGGCTGCGCAGCAGCGTCAGGTCCGCCGCCAGCAGCGGCCGATGGTAGCCGCTCGGCCCGAACCACGCCGGCACGCTCGCCGCCGCCCCCCGCGGCACCCCCGGCCGCCAGCGCGTCCCCACCCGCAGGAACCCCGCCCCGTAGCTCGCCCCGAAGCTCCAGCGGCTCAGCCACGGGTTGTAGCGCGCCCCGAACCCCCAGGTCAGCGGCCGCGGATAGTAGTGCCGCCGCCCCCGCCACGGCACGTAGTGGTAGCCCGTCCCGTACACCACCGTCCCCCCGCACGGGTAGCTCCCCAGGTACCCCGGCAGATACCCCACGTACACCAGCGTCGGCGTCACCTCGTAGATCTCCACGTAGCGCACGTTGTACACCGGACAGCTCGGCGGCACCTCCTCCACCCCCAGCGGCCGCGTCGCGCTCACCACCCACGGCCCCTCCGCCGTCGCCCCCACGTACCACACCCCCTGCACGCAGGCGTAGTACTGCCCGTCCGCCAGCAGCACCTCCGCCTCCGTGTTCACCGCGTAGGCCAGCGCCGTCCCCGGGATCGGCGCGAACTCCGGCGCCCCGTCGTAGACGATCCCCAGGTCCACCGTCTCCCGCGTGATCGCGCTCGTCTGCGGAATCTCCGCGTCCGCCACCGCGTCCTCCGCCTCGTCCGTCCCCGCCACGCTCGCCCGCACGTTCCCCCGCGGCGAGTCCCCCGGAATCTCCTGGAACACCGCCGGCAGCGCCGTCGCCGGCACGTACGCCCACGGCCCCCCTTCCCCCGGCGCCGTGTACCAGCGCCCCGCCAGCAGCACGTACAGCGCCTGCGTGCTCACCAGCCGCAGCACGTCGCTCTCCGTGTTCGTCACGTAGAGCAGCTCCCCGTCCACCAGCGGCGCGTAGCGCGGCGCCCCGTCGCAGGCGATCAGCTCCGTCGGCTCCGTCGCCGTCAGCACCGCCGGCGCCGGCCCCGCCGCCGGCGCCGCGAACGTCGTGTCCACCGGCACCGCCGCCGCCACCGCCGCCGGCACCGCCCCCACCGCCGCCCACGGCCCCAGCGGGTTCGCCGCCGCGTACCATCCCGCCGCCCCTCCGCTCAGGTAGTAGCGCCGCGTCGCCCCGTCGTAGAGCACCGCGTCCGGCGTGTTCGTCACCCGCTCCAGCCCCGTCCCCGCCAGCGCCTCCTGCACCGGCGCCCCGTCGTACACCACCAGGATCGCCCGCTCGTGCACGAAGCGGATCCGCGGCGGCGCCGGCTCCAGGTCCGCCACGTTCGCCCGCTCCCGCTCCGCCGCCGCCAGCCCCGCCCGCAGCTCGTCCACCGAGCCCGACAGGTCCCAGCCCGCCGCCTCCTGCTCCACCCGCCGCTCGTAGTCCCCCGCCTCCGCCGCCGTGCTCCCCGGCAGCCGCACCTTGGTCACGTCCAGCCCCCGCAGCGTCACCTCGCTGCTGTCCCGGTCGATCGCCACCTGCGCCGTGAACCACAACACCCCGTACACCGGCGTCTCCGTCCCCGCCTTCTGCAGCGAGAACGCCGCCCGCCCCGCCAGCACGTCCCCCGTCAGCGTCTCCGGCTGCGGCTGGTAGATCACGAACGTCCCGCTC
>JAWOLC010000138.1:0-5969 GCA_033853925.1 Candidatus Eiseniibacteriota bacterium | reverse complement strand
GCGGCCCCCGTGCTCGATCCAACCCGCCTGCGCTCCCCGGCCGCGTTCCCTCATGCACTCGTGCCGCGATCGGGCTCGGTCCCGTCGCGTCGCGGGTGGCCTCGGCCCCGTGACTTCCCCGTCCGGCGACGTCCGTGCTCGGCGCGGGTCGCTCGGGATGGGCGCGGATCCTGGGCCCGTCGGAGACCTCAGCGAGGAGGCACGTGTCATGGCCAAGGCCAGCAGGGTTCACGCCGGTCGAGGGGCGGCGCCGGCCGCTCCCAAGAAGAAGTGGACGTTCATGGTGTACCTCGCCGGTGACAACAACCTCGACGCGAACGGCGTCGACGATCTGGGCGAGATGAAGAAGGTCGGCTCGGGCGCCGACCTGAGCATCGTGGCGCAGTTCGACCGGCGCGGGCGGGGCAAGCCGACGCGCCGCTTCTACCTGCGGCGCGGCACGAACCTCGGGGCGGACACGGTCATGAGCCTGCCGGAGACGAACACGGGGAGCCCCGAGAGCCTGGTGGGCTTCGTCCGCTGGGCCGCCACCAAGTACCCGGCCGAGCACTACGCCCTGGTGCTCTGGAACCACGGGGCGGGCTGGGACGACGCCGACATCTACCGTTCCTCTCTCGCGCCGCGCTCCCTGCAGCGCCGGGCGCAGGGCCGGCTCCGCCACAGCTTCTTCCGCACCAGCCGGACCACGCTGCTGCGCGGGGCCGTGGGCGGCGCGCGGGCGCGGGCCATCCTCTTCGACGACGACGCACGCGACTTCCTGGACAACCTGGAGATGAAGAAGGCCCTGCTCGAGATCAAGCGCATCCTGCGGGGGAAGGTCGACGTCCTCGGCATGGACGCCTGCCTGATGAGCATGGCCGAGGTGCTCTTCCAGATGCGCGACGGCGTCGCGTGCGCCGTGGGCTCGGAGGAGACCGAGCCCGCCGAGGGCTGGCCCTACGACACGGTGCTGCAGGCCCTGGCCGCCAGGCCCGGCCTGCGCCCCGTGGAGCTGGCCGGCCTGATCGTGGACAAGTACATCGCCTCCTACGCGGCGGCGGACTCGGTCACGCAGTCCGCCGCGGACCTCTCGCGGGTCCGGCCCTTGACGGAGGCGGTGACCGAGCTGGCCGCCGCGCTCACGGCGGCGCTGGAGCGGCCCGAGTCCCTGATGGCCGTGATGACCTCGCGCCTGAAGGCGCAGGCGTACGAGGTGCGTGACAACGTGGACCTCACCGACTTCTGCCAGCTCCTGGCCGCCAAGGCGGAGGCGGGCGCCCAGATCGCGCAGGCCTGCCGGCGGGTGGCGGAGGCCGTCGGCTGCACGAACGGGCTCGTGCGCAACAGCCGGTTCAAGGGCGCGGGGGTGAAGAACTCGCACGGCCTGGCGATCTACTTCCCGACGATGGCCGTCTCGTCGCTCTACGCGCGGCTGGATTTCGCGAGGGTGACGGGCTGGGGGAAGTTCCTCGAGAAGTACGTGAGCGCGACCCAGGCCCGCTGAGCGGCGGGTGACGAGGCGGCGGGCGGGAGAGGCCTCCCGCCCGCCCTCCTGCGCGCCCCGGGAGCGCGCGACCCCGGCCGCGCGGCGCCGTGGTCACCCGTTCGCGAGCAACCGCCGCGGCGCGGACCTCAGCCCGCGAGCAGCCGCCGCGGCGCGGATCTCAGCCCGCGAGCAGCCGCTCGTAGACCTTCTTCGATTCCTCGCGAACCTGCTCGTGGATGCTCGCCCCGTGCGCGTCCATGGTGACGATCACGGGGAAGTCGGCGACGCGCACGACCCAGAAGGCCTCGGGCGTGCCGAACTCCTCGAGCTTGTGCACGGCCACCACCTCCTGCACGGAGCGGGCGATCGAGGTCCCGCAGCCCCCCACGGCGTGGAAGTAGACCGCGCCGAACCGGCGGCAGGCCTCCTTCGTCGCGGCGCCCATGCCGCCCTTGCCGATCACGCCGCGCACGCCGTAGCTCTCGATCACCTTCGCCTGGTAGGGCTCCTCGCGGATGCTGGTGGTCGGGCCCGCCGCCACGAAGCTCCAGCGCTCGCCGTCCTTGCGCACCACGGGGCCGCAGTGGTAGATGACGCCGCCGCGCAGCAGCTCGTCGAGGAAGTGGGGACGCTCCTCCACCATCAGCTTGTGGCCGGCGTCGCGGGCGGTCACGACGATGCCGCTCAGCAGCACGGTGTCGCCGACCTTCAGCTCGCGGATCTTCGGCTCGGCGATGGGGATCTCAAGCCTGATCATAAGTGGCCTCTCCGTTCTTGAGCGTCATCTGCTTGCGCCGGCAGGCCCAGCACATGTACGAGACGGCCACGTAGTAGGTCGCCGGGTGGCGCGCCTGCGCGGCCACGAACACCCCCAGCGCCGTCGTGCGGCCACCGAAGCCCATGGGCCCGATCCCGAGCTGGTTCAGGTCGGCGTGGAGCGCCTTCTCGAAGGCGTCGAGCTTGGGGTCGGGGTTGGCCGAGCCCAGCCGCCGGAAGAACTGCTCCTTCGACAGCAGGTAGGAGGTGGCGCGGTCCCCGCCGATGCCGACGCCGATCACGCCCGGGGCACAGCCCATGCCCTGCGCCTTGTACACGGCGTCGAGCACGCACTTGCGCACCCCCTGGAGATCGCGGCCGGCGCCGAGGGCCGAATCCGGGAGCTTGTACTGGGCGCCCACGTTCTCGCTGCCACCGCCCTTGAGCATCAGCTCCACCCGGATCTCGTCCTTCGTCCACGGCTTGAAGCTCACGTAGGGCGCGCCCTCGCCCACGTTCGTGCCCGTGTTGCGGCCGCTGAGCGGATCCACGGCGTTCGGCCGCAGCAGGATGTCCTTGGTCGCGCGCTCCGCGGCCGCCTCGATGGCCTGGCGGAAGGCGAGCGTGTCCATTCCCGTCGGGTGGTGCACGTAGAAGACGAGTGAGCCCGTGTCCTGGCACACCGGCGTGCCGCTCTCGCGCGCCATGCGCACGTTGTCCAGGATCGCGGCGAAGGTGTTCGCCGCCGTTCCGCCCGGGGCCTCCAGGCGCCCGGCCTCGCGCAGGGCCGCCTCCACGTCGGCGGGGAGATCCGTGGAGGCGCTCCGAATCAGGGCGTGAAGCTGTTCGACCAGTCGATCGCTCATGCGGGGCTCCCGGGGAATGAGGGGCGGCGAAGACGAACCGCAAGATTCTAGGCGGCGGCTCCCGGGCTCGCAAACCGATGGTCGCGCACTGGATCGTGCTGGCGTTCCGGCCGTGGCGACCGTACCCTGGTCTCCGATGCGCATCGGTCAGCTCGCTTGTGCGTGCGGCGTCAGCGTGGAGACGATCCGCTACTACGAGCGCCGCGGCCTGCTGCGTCGGCCGCCGCGGACGCCCGCGGGCTACCGCACGTACGACCCCGCCGACATCGAAGCCATCGCCACCATCCGGGTGGGGCGGCGCCTCGGCTTCACTCTTGCCGAGATCCGCCGGGCCTTGGCGCTCTACGACGAAGGTGCTGCCGGCGGTGGCAGGCCCCCGCACGCGCGCGGCTCCCAGTCCTGTCTCGAAGAGGTCCTGGCGATCGCCGGCCGGAAGCTCGAGGAGATGGATGCGGAGATCGCGCGCCGGGCCAAGCTCCGAGCCGAGCTGGCGGAGGTCATCGGCTCCCTGCGCTCCGCGCAGCGTGCCCGAGCCGCGGGGGACGGGCCGGCCGCCGCGCCCCGCGGGCGGAGGGCGGAGCCCGGAGGTTCGCGCAGGAGAGCCCGCAACACCGCAGGGGTTCCGTCCCGGCGCGAGAAGTAGCCAGGCACAGCCGCCCCCATCGTCCCGCAACCGGGGCGCCCTTCGATTCCGCTTGACCCTGAAGCGTGCTTCAGGCTCGACCCTCCCTCCAGCGGCCCACGGGGGGCCGACTCGAAGCGAAGGAGGGCCTTCATGGACAGGCGCAGGGGCTCGTGGATTCTGAGCACGTTGCTCATGCTCGTCGTGCTGGCGGGCGTGGCGCACGCCGGCCGGCGTGATCTCGAGCGCAACAAGCAGGTCGTCCGCCGAGTGTACGAGGACGTGCTGAATCGCGGGCGTCTGGACGTGGCCCGGGAGATCCACACGGCCGACTTCACGGCCCACGCGGGCACTCGGACCGCCGGGCTCGAGGAGGACATCGCCGCGGCAGAGGGGTGGCGCAGCGCTTTCCCCGACCTCGTCGTCACGATCGAGCAGATGGTCGCCGAGGGCGATCGCGTCGCGGTCTTCTGGACCGCGCGGGGGACGAACACCGGCGAGGGCAACGGGCTGCCGGCGACCGGGCGGGGCGGAGAGGGTCGGGGAATGTCGATCTTCCGCTTGGTGGACGGACGAATCGCGGAGGAATGGAACGTGATGGACAAGTATGGGATGCTCAAGCAGCTCGGGCTGCTGCCGGGGTGATGTCTCGCCGCTGGTCTTGAGCCGCGGCCGGAGTCTGCGACAGCGCGGCGCCCGTGCTCTCGCTCTCTGGGGAGAAGGCCTGCGGTCCTCAGCCGTGACCACTTGAGGTCCGCGTGAGACGAGTTCGAGACGTCTGCTGGCGACGCGAGCTATAGTTGCCATGAGCCCCGCGGAGGTCACGCATCCGTGGGGCTCATGGTGTCTCAGACTGGCGGGAACGCCTCGGCTGGAAGGCGTCGCGGCGCGGTCATGTCACTGTGGTTGGCAAGGCCAATCGCTCGGCGCCCCGAAGTTCATTTGTACCACCTCGAAGTCGTCGGCCCTGAGCTGGTTGAAGGAGTTGTTCAAGTCCGTCATCAACGGACCCCAGTTCGGGTCCATGGTGCCGTAGATCCCAAACCCGTTCGTGCCCCCGCTGGCGTCGGAGATGATCACGCCGTACGTCTTCATCGCTTGGAAGATCTTCTTGGCCGCGGCCGGGTACGTATCAATGTTGACCGACGCCTTCAGGCGCAGGCGCATTCCTACCGCCGGCCACCCGGGCTCGCAGCCGAAATGAGTCGAGGGCCAGACCGCTGCGGGCGTTGAGGACACGCACGCCCGGAACCCGTGCGGGATCGGGTTGGGGGATGCGACCTCGTCGTAGCGCACGAGCCCGGGGAAGATCGGCAAACCCGCACCATCTGCCGAGGTCCACCAGATGGGCCTATGGGCATACACGGCGCCCAGGTTCCAGACCGCGCTGGACCCCGCCGTCCACGTGGACAAGTCGGGATTCCAGTAGGTCTGCCAGATCTCATAGGCTATCCACCCGTCCCAGTCCACGACGATCATGTGATCGTCGTGATCCAGACCGCTGCCACCCGCAACCCCGCCCTGGATCCATCCCGGAGTCGTCTTCGCTGCATCCGGGATCGGGTAGTGCACGGTGGTGCTCTCTGCGGGCGTGGGGTAACGGAGGATCCTCACGGGCACGAGCGGCTGAGTGCCTGAGACGCCGACGTAGGGGATGCCCCGATCGGTTCCGAACCAATTCCCGACCCACGGGCCTCCGTTGAGGGGATCCATCATCCATTGGATGATCGCGCCCGAATTGTCATCCATCGGGGCATGGGCACTGTCCACGGGCACCGCGAACGGGTTCCCGCTGAAGAAGACGCGCCTGCCGGCGAAGTTCGCGTCAAGGGCAGGGGCCGGAGGTGCCGGAGGGCCCCCACCTGGCGGGCCATCGTCTCCTATTTGTTCGGCGGGCGTCGCGCCTCGTAGTGCCTGCGAGGGGGATGTCGTGAGGGAGTGATGGCGCGAGCAGCCTGCCGCGCCAAGCAGCAGCACTGGAACAAGGAGCAGCATGACCATCAGGGTTGCGAATCGCATCGCATCGGCCCTCCCCTTTAGAAGTCTGAGCTGCGCGGACGCCGGAGTAGCAGTTGACGGGCGCCGACAGCCAAGTCGCCCTCCCCAGCCGCTCTGGGCAGGATAAGCCGGGGATGTGCTCGGTCAACGTATCCATATGGCCCAGTTGCTGCGACACGCGAGAGGCAACGCCTGAGGCCGGATGGAGTGCGTTCATACGGCGAGGTCGCGTGGCGAACTCAGCAGCTCATCGGCGCGGTGG
>JAWOLC010000137.1:0-6876 GCA_033853925.1 Candidatus Eiseniibacteriota bacterium | reverse complement strand
GCAAACGAGCCCTGGCCAGGCCAGGGCCGGGAGAAATGGCGGGGGCGGGATTTGAACCCGCGACCTCCGGGTTATGAGCCCGGCGAGCTACCAGACTGCTCCACCCCGCGTCAGACCAGGCCCTAAGGTTAACCCCGACCGAGATGGCTGTCAAGAGCGCATTTGCCCTTGTCTTACCTTGCTTCCGGGCCTCCGCGCGCGGGTCCCGAGCATAGCCCGCGCACGCACCGGCGGCAAGGGTCCAAACGGCTGACACGGGGCGACATCGCTGGACGGGTCCAGGCGCGGATTCACGACGGTGTTCGCGCGCTCCCGTAGACGCGGCGCAACATCCATAAAGGGGCCGGCTTTCCTCGGGCTCCGGCGTCCGCGGAGCCGGGGCGCAGGATGAAACGCCGGGCCGTCCGATCGATGTCGCCTCGCGTCTGCCGGAGCGCGCGCAGGCACCTGCGCTTCTGCGCACGGGCACGGGCCATCCATGTTGCCTCGTTTCGGCTAGAGCGGGCCCGGGCACGTCGGCCGGCTACTCGGACCTCAGCACGCTCGCCGGATCGAGCGCGCCCACACGGCGGGCGGGAAGGAAGGCGGCGAGGGCACCGACGGCGAGCAGCAAGAGAGTGACGCCTGCGAAGGTAAGCGGGTCGAAGGGGCTAATGCCGAAGAGGAGGGAGCGCATGAGGCGGGCGCCGGCGAGCCCCAGGAGCAGGCCGAGCGCAGCGCCGGTGGCTACGAGCGAGGTGCCGTGTCGCATGAGCAGGCGCACGACGCTGCGGGCGTCGGCGCCGAGGGCCATGCGGATGGCCACCTCGCGGGCGCGGCGGGCAACGGCGTAGCGGACCACGCCCCAGACGCCGATGACCGCGAGGACGAGGGCGAGCGCGGCGAAGGCGCCGACGACCAGCGCGGCGAGGCGCGCGGGGAGACGCAGCATGGCCAGGTAGCGGTCGACCGTGAGCGCACGGAAGACCGGCAGGTCCGGGTCGAGGCGCCGGAGCGCCGCGAGAGCCCCGGGCACCACCAGCTGCGGGTCGCCACGGGTGCCGAGCACGAACACCGGCATGTCGATGGGGTTCTGGGCCGCGGCCAGCATGAGGTACGGCCGCGGCGGCTCGCCCAGGGACCCCACCTTGATGTCGCGGGCGATGCCGATCACGTGGACTTCGCCGCTGTCCGTGCGGAAGACCTCGCCAATGGGGTTCCGTCCCGGCCAGAAGCGTCGGGCGGTCGCCTCCGTGATCACTGCCACCCTGGGTGCGCCGCGGACGTCACCCGGGCCGAAGTTGCGACCGCGCACGATCGGGATGCCGGCGGCCGCCAGGAAGCCGGCATCCACGGCGGCGGCGGCCACGGAGAAGCCGGTCTCCCCGCGGGGAGGCTCGAGGCCCGGCACGTTGATGGTCTTGGCCGACTTGTTGGTGGGATCGAGGGGGAGGAGGCTGGTGTAGCCGACGCGCTCGACGCCGGGGAGCGCGGCCAGCTCGGCGACGGCGCGGTCGAGGAAGGCGCCAGCTTTCGGTCCGGGGTAGCGATCGCCGGGAAGCAGGATATCGACCAGCGCGGCGGGGCGGTCGCCCCAGCCCGGGTTGGTCGAGCGCAGGGCGAGCAGGGAGCGGAGGAACAGGCCGGCCGCGATGAACAGCACGAGCGAGATGGCCACCTGGCCCACCACCAGGGCGTCGCGCACGGAGCGCCAGCCGCCGGGTCCGCCGCCGACGTTCTCGCTCTTGATCGCGTCCGCAACCCCGGTGCGGGTGGCTTGCAGCGCGGGCGCGAGGCCGAAGAGGAGAGCTGCGAGCGCCGACACGAGACCGCCGAAGAGGAGCACCCGGGCGTCCATGGGCAGATCGAGTCGGATCGGCAAAGGCAGCGGCAGATCGGTGTGGACCAGCACATCGAGCAGCCCGCGGGCAAGGGCCACGCCGGCCGCCCCGCCGAGTCCCGCCAGCACCAGCGTTTCGCTCAAGAGCTGCCGCACGACGTCGCCGCGCCCGGCGCCCAGCGCGACGCGGATGGCGATCTCCCGCTGGCGGTCGCGCGCCTGCGCCAGGAGGAAGCTGGCCAGGTTCGCGCAGGCGATCAGCAGTACGAGCCCCACCAGGCCCATGATCAGGACCGCCGCGGTTTGCAGGATGCCGTCGAGAAGTGGATTGACGGCGACCTGGCTCATCGGCACCATGCGCAACGACCGACTCGCGCCCCACTCCTCCGGGTGCTCGCGCTGTTCCAGCTGCTGAAAGCTGGCGGTGGCCACGCGCGCACGCGCCTGGGAGACGCCCGGCGCCAGGCGGGCTTTCACGAAGCCGTTGTGGTTGGTACGGTCGCGGAGCTGGTCCGTCGCCGCGGGCTCGACCTGGTTGACCATCTGCATCGGCAGGTAGACCGCCGGCGCGAGGCCCCGTATGCTCCCCGTGTATGACGCGGGGGCGACGCCCACGATCGTGTACGGCCGCCCCGCCAGTCGGAGCTGCGCGCCGACGACGCCGGGCGAGCCTCCGAACGCCTCCTGCCAGTAATCGAACGAGAGCACGACGACCGGGCTCGCCCCCGGGGCCACGTCGTCGTCGCGGCCCAGGAGGCGTCCCACCCACGCTCGCACCCCCAGCAGCGGGAAGTAGTCCCCGTTCACCAGCTCCGCCGTGAGCGTCGTGGTGCGGTTGCCCAGCTCGCGCACGACCAGGCCGTAGGTCGACCAGGAGATCTGCTCGAAGACGGCCGGCGTCGCATCGCGCAGCTCCCGGTACTCCACGTATGAGAGCGGCGCGAGCGGGTAATCCGGCGTGCGCGTCGAGATGTCCAGCACCCGTGCCGGCTCCGGCATCGGCGAGCGCCTGAGCAGCACGGCGTTGACGACCGTGAAGATGGCCGTGTTGGCGCCGATGCCCAGCGCCAGCGAGACCACGGCGATCAGAGCGAAGCCCGGGTTCTTACCCAGGCGCCGGAGCGCGAAGCGAATGTCGCGAACGAGGCGGCCCATGGCAGTGCTCTCGACCGATCGGGAGGGCGCAAGGATCGGCCGGTGAGGGGCGAGTGGCGTGCCAGGAGCGATAGTGAAGTGGTAGTTGGACTTAGCAGCTCGACGTCCGACGCGGGCGTCCGGAGACGGACAGTGGCCGTCCCAGATGCGGACGCCGGGGCCCGGGCATCCGGCCCCGGCCCCGGCGCCTCCTGCCACGCCGCGTCCGGACGGCCGCTCAGGCGACCACGAGGTTGATCAGGCGATCCGGCACGAACACGACCTTCCGCACCGAGCCACCGTCCAGGTACTTCTTGATCTTCTCGTCCGCCAGGGCGGCGGCCTGGGCGTCGGCCTGGGCGATTCCGCGGGGCATCGGCAGGCGCGCGCGCACCTTGCCGTTGACCTGGACGACGAACTCGACGGTATCCGCCGTCGCCCTGGCGGGGTCGTAGGTCGGCCAGTTGGCCGCCTCGAAGATGCCCTGCCCGTGGCCGAGGCGGTGCCAGAGCTCCTCGGCCAGGTGCGGCGCGAACGGCGCCACCAGCACGACCAGCGGCTCGACCTCCGCGCGGTTGGCCTTGCGGCCGCCTTCGCGCACGGCGTTCAGATACTCCATCATTGCCGCGATGGCGGTGTTGTAGCTGAGCGCCGCGATGTCCTCGCCCACCTTCCTGATGGTGGCGTGGAGCTTTCGCTCCAGGTCGCCGGTCACGGGCTCGGTTCCGAGCGCCTCGACGGGGAGGACGCTGTCCCAGAGCCGCTTGAGGAAGCCGAACGGCCCCACCAGTCCCTGGTCGCGGAAGTCGCCGCCCTCCTGGTAGGGGCCCAGGAACATGAGATACGTGCGGAAGGCGTCCGCGCCCCACTGCGCGATGTAGTCGTCCGGGACCACGACGTTGCCCCGGCTCTTCGACATCTTGGCGCCTTCCTTGATGATGAGCCCGTGGGCGCGGAAGCGCTCGTACGGCTCTTCGAAGCCGAACTGCCCCATGTCGTGGAGCGCCATCGTGATGAAGCGGCTGTAGAGCAGGTGCAGCACGGCGTGCTCGTTGCCGCCGATGTAGCTGTCCACCGGGAGCCACGTCTTCGTGAGCTCGGCGTCGAAGGGCTCGGCCTCGTCGTTGGCCGAGGGGTAGCGCAGGAAGTACCAGGCGCTGTCGAGGAAGGTGTCGCTCACGTCGGTCTCGCGCCGGGCGGGTCCGCCGCAGCTCGGGCAGGCGACGCGGTACCATTCCTCGGCCCGGGCGAGAGGCGAGATGCCGGACTCGTCGGGCTTGTAGTCGGCGACGTAGGGTAGCTCGACCGGGAGCTGCGCCTCCGGCACCGGGACCACGCCGCACTTCTCGCAGTAGATGATCGGGATCGGCGGCCCCCAGTAGCGCTGGCGGGAGATGCACCAGTCGTGGAGGCGGTAGTTGACGCGCGCCTCCCCGAGCCCGCGCTCCGCCAGCCACTGCGTGATGGCGCGCTTGCCCTCCTCCCACGGGAGTCCGCTGAACTGCCCGGAATGCACGAGGACGCCCTCGTCGCCTACGTACGCCTCCGCCAGGGGCGCGTCGGCGTCGTCGAAGGACGGCGCGACCACGCGCGGAACGGCCAGGCCGAACTTGTGAGCGAAGTCGAAGTCGCGCTCGTCGTGGCCCGGCACCGCCATGATGGCGCCGGTCCCGTACTCCATGAGCACGTAGTCGGCGATCCAGACGGGGATGTCCTGGCCGGTAGCCGGGTTGACGGCGTAGCCGCCGGTGAAGACGCCGGTCTTCTCCTTCTCGATCTTGCGCGAGACCAGGTCCATGGAGGCGACGGCGCGCCGGTACTCCTCGACGGCCACCCTCTGCTCCGCCGTCGTCAGCACGTCCACGAGCGGATGCTCGGGGGCGAGGACCATGAAGGTGGCGCCGAAGATCGTGTCGGGGCGCGTCGTGAAGACGCGGATCACCGGCTTCTCCGCGTGCAGCTGGGCGCGCGCGTGCCGATCGTCGGCCACCTTCGGCCGGGCGATGGGGAAGTGCACCTCCGCGCCCTCGCTCTTGCCGATCCAGTTCTCCTGGGCGCGCTTGGTCGTCTCCGACCAGTCGATCCAGGAGAGGTTCTCGAGGAGCCGCTTCGCGTAGTCGGTGATCTTGAAGAACCACTGCGAGAGAAAGCGCTGCTCGACCGTGCTGCCGCACCGCTCGCAGGCGCCGGCGATCACCTGCTCGTTGGCCAGCACCGTGTGGCAGGATGGGCACCAGTTGACCGGGGCCTCCCGCTTCTCCGCCAGTCCCGCCTCGTAGAGCCTGAGGAAGACCCATTGCGTCCAGCGGTAGTAGCGCGGATCGGTGGTGTCGACCGTGTGATTCCAGTCGTACATCAGGCCGACGCGCTTGAGCTGGCGCGTGAAGTTCTTGATGTTGCGCGGGATCAGCTCCATGGGATGGGTGCCGATCTTGAGCGCGAAGTTCTCGGAGTGGATGCCGAAGGCGTCGAAGCCGATCGGCTCGAACACCGTGTCGCCCAGCAGGCGGTGCCAGCGGCCGAAGATGTCGGCGCCGGTGAAGGCGTAGATGTTCCCCACGTGCAGCCCCTCGGCGGAGGGGTAGGGGAACATCATGAGGTTGTAGAACGGCCGCTCGGCGCGGCGCAGCTCTTCGTCCGTGAACGTGTTGGTGCCCCGCTCCGCCCAGATCGCCTGCCACTTCTCCTCCACGGCGGAGGGCCGGTAGTCGTTGTCCTGCTGGTTCATGGCGCCCGTGGGATGTTGGTCGATGAAACCTGGATTATACCGCGCTGCGCCCGGGGCGTTCAACGGCACGACCTGGCAGGAGCAGGAGCAGGAGCAGGAGGGGGTGTCCTCCGGCTTCGGGGTGTCCTCCGGGCTTCCGGGCGTCCGCTATCGACCGGGCGTACCCGCCGGTGGCCCCTGCGCCGCCAACCTGGCGATCCCCGCGTACGGGTCCTTCTCGTTCTTCACCGCAGCGATCACGAGCCGAACGAAGGTCCTGAGCTCGCCTCCCGTTCGCTCGTAGGCGGCCTCGAAGAGATCGAGCCGGTCGTAGTAGATGCGGCGGGCGATGAGCGCGGCGTTGTTGAGCGTGGCCCGGCGGCCGAAGCCGTGGTACTGGTCGCTGACCAGGGCGGGCTCGACCTGGGCGTCCCAGCGGCGGCGGGCGTCCTGGAAGACGGAGTCACGCAGGGCCAGGCGGGTGGTGGCGGGGAGGTCGGTGCGGGCGTAGACCGCCTGCAGTCGGGCGATGAGGTCGGAGAGGAAGCGGCCGAAGAGGAGGTCGTCGTGCCAGCGTCGCCGGGCGAGGTCGCAGTGGCGCGAGGTCTCGCTCTCGAGCGAGCAGAAGAAGTCGATGGCCCCATGGCCGCCCACGAAGTTGGCCAGGCTCTCGTTGAAGGAGATCCGGCTCGGGACGTAGAGCGTGTTGTGCGTCAGCTCGTGGATGACCGTGTTGGCGAGGTCGACCTCGTCGGCGCGGAGGACCGTGTTGAGCAGCGGGTCGTTGAACCAGCCCAGCGTGCTGAAGGCGCTGCTCGGCCGGACGTAGGCGTCGTAGCCCTGCCGCTCCAGGGCGCGGGCTGCGTCTCGGGCCTTGTCGAAGTCGAAGTAACCCTTGTAGGGTACGCGTCCCACGATCGGGAACCACCAGGTGTACTCCCGGAACGCCAGCTTTGGCGCCGCCTGAAGGACCAGCAGCAGGGTGTCGTGGTCCACCCACGAGTAGGTCGTGTAGCTCTCCCCGGCGCGCAGCGCGAGCACGCGCGCGGCATAGCCGCGCGCGTCCAGCACGAGCCGCAGCTTGCGGCGGATCCCCTCCGGCGTGCCCGGGTCGGCGATCACGGTGGTGATCGGGCGGCGGCGCGAGAGGATCTTCGCCTCGGCCATGCCCGCGTGCAGGACGTAAACGGGCGAGCAAGCGCCGACTCCAAGGGCG
>JAWOLC010000136.1:0-7002 GCA_033853925.1 Candidatus Eiseniibacteriota bacterium | reverse complement strand
GCAGGCTCGGCGCCACGCGCCCGGGCCGGCGCGGGCGTCGCCACGAGCAGCAGGGCGATCCAGAAGCTGCGAAGGACGATGGTCAGGCTGGACTCCTCGGCCGGCGGAAGGATGCCTCGGACGCGTGCCGCGGCTCGCTCAGTATAGCCGGCACGCGGGCCGGGCGGGCACGTGCCGGCCGGGGTCCCTCGGCGGCCCGCCGGACCCCGGCCCCGCAGGGCGCGCGAGGAATTCTCCCGCGGGGCCCGGCGCGCGGGGTGTGCTAACGTCCCGCCCGGATGAACAAGCACCTCACGCGCATCCTGCTGGCCCTGGCCGTGGCGGCGATGGGCGTCATCGACCTGCTCTCCGCGCTCCTCTCGCATCCCCCGGAGCGCATCCAGGCCATCCGCCACCTGGTGCCGACCGACCTGCTGGACACGAGCCGCACGTTCACGCTGCTGGCCGGGGCGCTGCTCCTCGTCACGGCCTGGGGCCTGCGCAAGGGCAAGCGCCGGGCGTTCGTCGGCGCGCTCCTGCTCTGCGCGGTCTCCGTGCCCGTGAACGTGCTCAAGGCCTTCGATTTCGAGGAGGCCACGGTCGCGGTGGCGCTCATGTTCGTGCTCGGCGTGACGGGCGAGGCCTTTCGCGTGAAGAGCCGCGGCCTGAGCTTCCGCGACCTGCGCTCGAGCGCCTTCGCCTTCATCCTCGCCCTCGCCCTCTATGCCTGGATCGGCTGCTGGATCCTCGAGGCGCACTTCGTGCCGGGGCACCCGGGCGCGTCCCTGCGCGCGATCGCCGAGGTGCTCTACCAGGTGTTCGGCGTGGGCGCGGAGACCCTGCGCCTCAGCGCCGCCCAGCGCCAGCACGGGTTCACGCGCTGGTTCCTCGATTCGCTCCAGCTCCTGAGCTTCGCCACCGTCGTCGGCCTCGCGCTCGCGGCGCTCCAGCCCGCGGTGCATCGCGGCCGGCAGCGGGCCGAGCGCGAGCGCGTCGCGGAGCTGGCGCGCCGGCACGGCGACAGCACGGTGGCGGCCTTCGCCCTGGCCGACGACTCGGACTACTTCTTCAGCGCCAACGGCCGCGCGGTCATCGCCTACCGCTTCGAGTCCGACACCCTGCTGGCGATCGGCGACCCGATCGGCCCGCCCGAGGAGATTCCGCCGCTGCTCACGGCCTTCGCCGAGCACTGCCGCGAGCACGACTGGCAGTTCGCCTTCTACCAGGCGCGCCCCGAGCGCCTGCGCTGGTACCGAGCGCTGGGCTGGCGCGCCGTGCACATCGGCGAGGACCCGGTGCTGTGGACCGACCGCTTCTCCCTCGAGGGCTCCGCGGTCGGCAACGTGCGACGCGCCGTCAGCAAGCTGGAGCGCGGCGGGCTCGCGGCGCTGCAGTTCGTCCCGGGCGAGAACGCCTTCGAGCCGGCCGAGGCCCCCGAGGGCCTCCTGGAGCAGCTCCGGACCATCTCGGCCGAGTGGGTGCGCGCGCATCCCGGCGGCGAGAAGGGCTTCTGCATGGGCCGCTTCGAGCCCACGCGCCTGAGGGACGTCTGGCTGTCCGTGGCCTGGACGCCGCAGACCGGGCGCGTCGAGGGCTTCGTGACCTGGACGCCGATCTGGGCGCGCAGCGGCTGGGCGCTGGACCTGATGCGCCGACGCGGCGACGCGGCCACGGGCACGATGGAGTTCCTGGTGGTGAAGACCGTCGAGAGGGCGCGCGCGCGCGGCGACGCGATGCTCTCGCTCTCGCTCTCGGCGCTCGCCAAGGTGGACGAGAGCGGCCGGCCCGAGTGCCCGGCCGCGGAGAGGGCGGCGGCCGAACGCGGGGCGACGAGCGAGAAGCGGGCCGGCGCGCCTCTCGAGGGGGCCGCAGCGGCCGAGCGGGCCGAGGCCAGCGGCGCCGGCCACCCGGCGGCTCCCGCGCCCCGCGACGGCCGGACCGGTCCCGGCCTCGCCCCGGGGGCGGCCGCGTCGGAGGATCGGGCGCGCGAGTTCCTCATGGAGCGGCTGGCGCGCTTCTACGACTTCAAGGGCCTCTTCCGCTGGAAGAAGAAGTTCGCGCCGGAGTTCGAGGACCGCTACCTCGTCTATCCCGATCCCCTGGCCCTGCCGCGCATCGCCCGCGCGCTGCTCAAGGTGCAGAGCCCGGGGGGGCTGCTGGCGTACTTCCGGCAATAGCGCGGGGACCGCCGGCCCGGGCCGCGCGCCTCGGCGGCTCGGCAGCGGCGCCAACCCACCCTACAAGGTGCCCGCATCGCCGCCGAGCAGGACCCAGTCCCCTTCGCCCTGGCGCTTCTTCAATCCGATCCAGAACGAGCGCTTCGCCCGGGTGGACGTGGTCACGTTGTGCCCCGTCGCCCTGAACCCGAGATCCGTGCCCCGACCGAAGGATACGCGGTACTTCGACTCGGTGATCACCAGGGCGACCGCGTATTCCGGATGTCCCTGGCAGGTCGTCTCGAAGGTGAGGGTTCGCGTGATCCGCGAAGGGTTGGCGAACGGCTTCTCCTCGACGGGTTCGGCGAAGCTCACACCCTGGATGGCGAAGGGAAGAGCGATCGTGTCACGGCCGCACACCCTCACGGCCCCGGCGAAGCTGAGAGGCGGACAGCTCTGCCACAGCAACGGCACCTCGAGCCTCCCCGCGTCGGCGGGGTAGCCCCACCGCACCCGATACAGACCGGCCACCGTCCGCCCGTCCGGCATGGTGAGGGACATGCGCCCGGCCATGGGGCGTGTGGGCCGCAGGGCGCACGAGGCGAGGGCGACGCCGAGGCTCGCCAGCAGCAGCCAGCGGGCGGGACGGGTCATGGAGTCTTTCCTCCTCTCGAGCCCTCTCGGCTCGGCTCTCCTGCCCGTCGCGGGCGTGGAGGGCCCGGAGGCCCTCAGCGCCCCGTGAACTTCGCCTTCCGCTTGGCCACGTAGGCGCCGAGGCCTTCCTTGGCGTCCTCGGTCGCGAAGAGCAGGCGCTCCAGCTCGCGCTCCAGCGCCTGCGCCGCCCCCGCAGGCAGCTCGGCCCCCGAGTGCACGACGCGCTTGATGTGCCCCACCGCGAGCGCGGCCTTGGCGGGTGGGCAGAAGCCGGCGGCATAGCGCCGCACCTTCTCCCGGAACTCGTCGCCGCTCGCCGCCTCCCAGACCTCGTTCACCAGCCCCAGGCGCTGCGCCTCCTCGAAGCTCACCAGCTCGCCGCCCGCCATCAGCGCGATCGCCCGGCTCGGGCCCACGAGACGCGCGAGGCGCCGCGTGCCGCCGATGCCGGGCATGAGGCCGAGCTTCACCTCGGGCAGGCCGATCTTGCCCGCCCCCTGGCGCGCCACGCGCAGATCGGCGGCCAGGGCGATCTCGAGCCCTCCGCCCACCGTGTGCCCGTTCAGGGCGGCGATCACGAGCTTGGGCGTCTGCTCGAGGCGGTCGAGCGTCTCGGCGGCGTGCAGGAGGAAGGCGTAGCGGAAGGTCGGCGTGACCGCGTGCAGCACGCGGATGTCGCCGCCCGCGCAGAACACCGCGTCGCCCGCGCCCCGCAGCACGAGCACGTGCACCTCGTCGTCGAAGCGGGCCCGCAGGATCGCCTCGTCCAGCTCGTGCATCATCTCGAAGGTGAAGCAGTTCATGGGCGGGTTGCGCAACTCGATGACCGCCACGCCCTCGTGCGCGCGGTAGTCCACGAGCCGGTGGTTGCTGGCATCCATCGTGTCGTTCTCCGGTGGCTGGGGCGACGCGGCGACCCGGGCCGGTCGCGGGCGAGGCCTCAGCGAGGCGGCGGGGCGTCTCCCTTCAGGCGCCAGGACCAGTCCACCAGGGCGGTGAGCAGCGCCCGGACGCCCTCGCGGGTCGAGGGATCGGTGAGATTGCCGTCGGCGTCGAACTTCTCGGCGGCCTTCGACACCATCAGCTCGGGCTTCGGCAGACAGAGCGAGCCGACGTAGACGAACACCTGGCGGAGCGCGAGCTGGGCGCGCGTCGTGCCGAAGCCGCCGCTGCTCGCGCCCATGACGGCCACGGGCTTCCCGAGGAGCGGCGTCGTCGCGGGCGGGCGGGAGGCCCAGTCGATCGCGTTCTTGAGGACGCCGGCAATGGAGTAGTTGTACTCGGGCGTGGCGAAGAGCACGGCGTCCGCGGCGGCGATCCGCTCCTTGAGGCGCCGCACCGGCTCGGGCTCGCCGCGCTGGCGCAGGTCCTCGTCGTAGAGGGGGATGGGCGCGAGATCGAACGGCTCCACGAGAGTCCCGGGCGGCGCGACCGCGGCGGCCGCGCGCACGAGGCCCCGGTTGTACGAGGCGCGGCGCAGGCTGCCGGCGATGCCGAGAACGAGGACCGGGGTGCCGCTCATGGCGCTCTCCCGTCCGCTCGAGGAACGACCGCCCCTCGCGGAATCCGGGCCATACTACTCCGCGGGGCAGGCGCGGGCCCAGCCTGCGCAACTCCCCTCTTCCCGGATCGGCGCCGTCTGCGCTACTCTGCGGCCATGAGATCCGCGGTCCTCGCTCTGGCGATCGCTCTCGCGTCGGCGTGCGCCGCCTCCCGCGCGGTCGCGGCGGACGATGCCGGCAGCGTCGTCATGACCACCCTGCCCTCGCCCTCGATGCACGAGGTGTCGCGCAGCGTGCGGGTCTACCTGCCCCCGGGCTACGACCGTCCCGAGGCGGCGAAGCGCCGCTATCCGGTCGTCTACCTGCTCCACGGCTGGCCGGGGGGCGACGGCAACTGGGTGGGCCACGGCCGCGCGGCGCAGACCCTCGACTCGCTGAGCGCCCGCGGGGCGATCCCGCAGATGATCGCCGTCATGCCCAACGGCAACGGCATCGGCCTGCTCGGGCGCCAGGGCTGGCTCAACTCCTACGACGGCCGGGCCAACATGGAGGACTTCGTCTGGAAGGATCTCGTGGAGTGGGCCGACCACCACTACCGCACGATCCCCGACTCGCTGCACCGCGCCCTGATCGGGCTCTCCGAGGGCGCGAGCGCCGCGCTCAACATCGCTTTCCAGCACCCGAGCGTGTTCAACGCCTGCGGGGGCCTGAGCGGCGAGTACGTGCTGGGCAAGGACGTGGGCATGAAGGCGGTGTGGAGCGACGACACCACCGCCGACCGCATCCGCGCCCAGAACAGCCCCACGCTGTACGCCGCCAAGATCGTCCCGAGCCTGCGCCAGCAGGTGATCTACTTCGACTGCGGCGCCAGCGACGACGAGCTGGAGGACAACCGCCGGCTCGACCGCACCCTGACCGAGCTGGGCGTGCCCCACACGTACCGCGAGTTCCCGGGCACGCACGGCTGGGGCTACTGGAAGGTCCACCTGCGGGACGCGCTCCTCGCCTGCACGGTGAGGATGAAGTAGGCCCCCGGCGCCGGTCCCGCCCTCCGGGAGCCCTGGCCCGCCCGTCCACGCCCCGCTGGAACCCGCGCGGAGCCGGCTCCGGGCGGGGCTTCGGCCGCCCCGGCGCGGGCCCCATCGGGCCCCTTGCGCGCGCCGTCCTCCTCTGCTATCGTAAATCTACGATGAACGATCGAAGGCAGCCCCCGAGGCCGGACCGACGCACGAGGCGCCCCCACGCCGCCAGCGACGTCGAGCTGGCCCGGCTGGCGCGCGCGCTCGCCCATCCGGCGCGCGTGCGGATCGTGCGCCTGCTCGCCCGGCGCGGGGAGTGCGTGTGCGGGCAGATCGTCCTGGACCTGCCGCTGGCGCAGGCGACCGTCTCCCAGCACCTGAAGGTGCTCAAGGAGGCGGGGCTCGTGCGTGGCACGGTGGACGGCCCACGGGTCTGCTACTGCCTCGATCCGAGGATGCTGGAGCGCGCGAAGGCGCTGATCCACGAGCTGTGACCGGCGCGAGCCGGTGGCGGCCACGAAGGGAGAGAGATCATGAGCGAGACGCAGGACATCCGCGGCGTGGTGCGGGAGAAGTACGGCGAGATCGCCGAGGGCAAGCGGAGCGGCTGCGGCTGCGCCTCGCCGGGCTGCGGCGGCGATACCCTGCTCGGCCTCGGCTACACCGAGGAGCAGAAGGCCGCCCTGCCCGAGGGTGCCGATCTGGGCCTGGGCTGCGGGAATCCCCTCGCCCACGCCGAAGTGAAGGCCGGCGAGACGGTGCTCGACCTGGGCTCCGGCGCCGGCGTGGACTGCTTCCTCGCCGCGCGCGACGCGGGCCCGACGGGGCGCGCGATCGGGGTGGACATGACGCCGGCCATGATCGAGAAGGCGCGCGCCAACGCGGCGAAGGGCGGCTACACGAACGTCGAGTTCCGCCTGGGCGAGATCGAGCACCTGCCGGTCGCGGACGCGAGCGTGGACTGCATCATCTCGAACTGCGTCGTGAACCTCTCGCCCGACAAGCCGCAGGTCTTCCGCGAGGCGCTGCGCGTGCTGAAGCGCGGCGGCCGGCTGCTGATCAGCGACCTGGTGCTCACCCGGACGCTGTCGCCCGCGCTGCAGAAGAACATCGAGCTGTACGTCGGCTGCGTGGCGGGAGCGGCGCTGAAGGACGACTACCTGGACATGATCCGGGCCGCGGGGTTCGCCCAGGTCGAGGTCGTGGAAGAGCGCGGCTACACGGTGGGACTCGACGCCCTGCCCGAGGGAGGCTGGGAGCGGGAGGCGTTCGCCTCGGTCGTGTCGGTCAAGGTGCGGGCGCGGAAGGCGTAGCGGAAGGCGCAGACGTCGCGGCCCGCCAGGCGCGCCCGGCGGGGTTCACACGCCATTGACATCGACGGCGCGGTGGGCTTGACCCGAAGCCGCCTCATCGGCATCGTAACGACGCAGATGACTGCCCACCCCATGCTCGCTCACAGCCCGGCTGGCGGGCCCCTGCGAAGGGGTGCCGCCCTGTTGGCGGCGCTCGCGGTGCTGTTCGGGTTCGTCGTGGCCGGAGTGCACGACCACGCGCGCGACGACCCGGCGCACGCCTGCGCGATCTGCAACCTGAGCCACACCCCCGCGACGGCCCCCGCCGTCGCCCCGGCCGGCGCGCCCGCGGTCCACGCCGAGCGCGTCGTGCCCGCGCCTCGGGCCCTGCCGCGGGACG